>NZ_FNLC01000002.1:0-106914 GCF_900104065.1 Natronobacterium texcoconense
CGTAGAAGACGAGTTCGATAGACTCGGGGTGTACGCGCCAAGGCAACGAGGCGTTGAGCCCGCGAGCACTAACAGATCGAGCCACACACTCATACACTACATCGCATTGGATCCGTGACGCGAGAACGGGTCCGGACGCAAACTGGACTACACGTACACTACGGTCACAGCCTACCGGCATTGGTATGATCGCGGTTCGATTCCGCGAGTCGGCGTTAGGCGGCCAGAGCGGCGGGGTTCCTCCCGTACCCATCCCGAACACGGAAGATAAGCCCGCCCGCGTATCGGTAACTACTGGAGTGGGAGACCCTCTGGGAACGCCGATTCGCCGCCCCATTCATACTCCATTTCAGTAATTGAGAGCCGCAGGTACCGTCGTGGTGCCTGTGGCTTTCTGTATTTATACACAGAAACAGTGACAACGCATCCACTGACGACAGATTCGTCTCATCGTCGAGGAAACGTATCGCCCGGAACACTAACGTCCAGCGTCATCCCGTGGCGGCATGCCGCGTCGGCTGGCTAACCCTCGTGCCGGGCGGAGGAGCGACGAGCTCCTCGATCGGGTGGGCGAAGCCCACCGAGTTACTGTCGCGTGCCCGGGTTCGCCGTACTGTCATCGCACCCGAATGGGTTTGCTCGGACGGGGACTAAAGGCACGCACTCCCTCTAGGAACGTACGCCGTTTAACCCTTTCAGTGATCGTCGTTCGAATCTAATCCGCGCTCATTTCAGTACTTACCGCTGATCGTCAGTCGGATCGTTGTACGTCTTCGGATCCGGTTCCGGAGCGACGACTTCGCCATCACCCGGCTGTTCGGGCACGTACGAGAACTCGCCTCTGCTGTCCGGCGTATCACCCTGCGTCCAGGGGGCGTCTGGATCGGGCTGTGGTTCTCGTCGGGTCGACATGAACGCGTAGTTGAACTCCTGGTTTTCTTCTTCCTGTGGGAAACTCGAGGGGATCGGCACTGGATCGTCGAGGGCTTCGAGCGCCTCGAGCCACTGGTTTTGATGCATCGTATCGCGGGCGATGAGATAGGAGAGCATTTCTCGCATGCCAGGGTCGTCGGTGAGTTCGTAGAGGCGTGTGGCCAGGAGTCGGCCAGTGGATTCGGCCATGACGTTGGCGTAGAGGTCGGCGGCGAGGTTGCCGGAGGCAACGATCTGGCCGGCATCGAAGGGAACGCCGTTGCTGTCGATCGGCATCGCGGATTGGCCGGAGGAAAGCAGGTGTCGTGGCGTCTGTCCGGTCATCGACGCGGCCATAGCTGCGTGTTCTCTGGCCTGTTCTGTCTCTTCTTGGAGTTCATCGGGTGCGCCACGGAGGTTTTCCGTCACGGCGGTCGCGAGCATCTCGATGTGGCCGAGTTCTTCGGTGGCGGTTTCGAGCAACAGGTTTCGAAATTCGCCGTATTCGGGTGGGAGTGCCCAGGCCTGGAACATGTACTGCATGGCGACCCTGATTTCGCCTTCCGCGCCGCCGATGGCTTGCTGAAGTAGTTTCGCGAAGTGGGGGTCTGGCTCTTCGACGGTAACGTCGTATTGCAGTTCCGGCTCGTGGAAGAACATCGGTAGTCTCTGCCTCGAGAACGGGAATAATGGTGTTACTTGCGAATTCGCTACCGTCGGTTATCGTTGTGTTCCCAGGGCAAACGACTATATCCGGAGTGGTGGTCGAGAACGGCGGATCCGAGACATGCGAGAGAACGCGACGACACGGCGAACGATACTCAAGTACGGCGTTGCGTCGACGGGAGCGTTCGCTGGCGCGACGACTGGTGTGACAGCCACAGAATCGACGGCTTCGGACGAGCGACGGACCAACGAAATCGACCGGGCGGTGATGTTTTCCTACCAGTACGTACCGGGGGGTCGGTTTACGATCGAGGATGTACTGGAATGGCAGCCACGAAGCCTCGAGGGGGCCTACCGAACGTATACGATCACGTACGAGAACGCACCGTCGTATCGCGCGTATCTCTTCGTCGACGTGGACGATGACCGAGAGAGTGAAACCGGGGGTCCGGAGTCAGGAACGACGCTTACCACTGGTCGGATTACGGGATCTCCACCCGAGACAAACAGAAGCTACGTTACCGTCGACCTCGAGAAGCCAGCGATGGGGTGAGCATCGCGCGTGACGTGGTGGGGGATTTTCCCACTGAGCGTCGTAGGAGTACGAGGGTAACTCGTGGACGAAAACGGAGAAAAGCGGCGTGCTCCGGTACAGTGTACGAACTGTGGAACGATCGGCATCGTTCGGATTTCGGCCGACGAAACGTACACGCCGATCGGTCAGTCGACGATCTGTGACTGTGACGGGGGGACGCTTCGCGTTCTCGACGAAGAGATAGACGATGGATTCCCCGACGAAACGGTTCGATAGCGATTCCGACGTTGGTTCGTCGTCGAACTGACGGTGTTTTCCGACTCAGTAGACGTAGTCGTCTTCCGCGAACTGGACGTAGCGACCGTTGCGGTAGGTGAATTTGCGCTTCTTGTAGCTCGCGAGGATCTTGGTCGCGTCGATGCCGGCGGAGTACTTGTTCGAGATCAGGGCGTTGTCGCCGCCGTTGCCTTGCATGTCGTTGACGACGCCGAAGGCCCAGTCCCAGTCGTCGGGTTCGTAGTCCTCGACGATGTCGGCGAAGGCGATGTTCCGGAGGAGTTCGTCGCCGATGGCGTCCTTCCAGACGTCGTTGTAGTTCTCGAGCGAGTCGGTTGCGGCGAGTCGGCCGGCGATCTTGCCCGAGCGGACGGCGACGTGATAGCCGCCCTCGTGGAATGCGGAGGTGGTCCCCATCGCGCCGCCGGCGACGGCGATGTTCGCGCCGACGGGCGAGTCGATTGGTCGCGTCGAGGAGATTGGATAGGTCTCGGTTCCCTTGGACTTGCCGCGATCCTCGACGATCGGGATGTCCTCCTCGATGTCGTATTCGTCGCCGTACTCGAGTTCGAGCAGTCGGCTGATGTACTCCGAACCCGACGGTAGCTGGTCGTCGTCGGGCCGGAGGAGTTTGTAGGAGTCGGGGTTCTCGACGTCGTCGAGGGTCATGCCGATAGGCATCGTCAGGCCGACGCGGGCGACCGTACCGTCGTTGGGGAAGACCCACGGGTACGCGGTCTCGCCGGGCATGTATCCCCACCAGAACTTGAGTCGATCCTCGAACTCCTCGAATAGCTCGGGAGGGAACTCCCGGTACTCCTGATAGGCGATGTGGTTTGCCTCGGGCGGCGAAAGGTGATCGGAGGCGCTTCGGCCCGGCGGCGTGAACTGGTCGAGCGCCTCGAGCGTGATTCGGCGCTGGGGGCCGTCCGCGAGGACGACGTACTGGGCTTCGATCTGGTCGCCGTTCGAGAGCGTCAGCGTGTGGGTCGGACCCTTCGAGCTATCGGACCGGAGGTCGGTCTCGAGATCCGAGACGCCGGTACCGACGCGCAGGTCGGCACCCGCGTCGACCGCGCGTTCGTGGAGCCAGTCGTCCATGCGCGCGCGGTGGAAGGTGTAGCCGAACTTCGGATACGCGGCGTCGATCCCGGTCGTCGTCATTTCGACGCTCGTCGAGGGGCCGATGAATTCGGTGGCCTCGAGTTCCCGGTGGATCACCTCGTCGGGGATCTCCTCGTAGTCGAAGTCCATGATATCGATCCAGTAGTCGAGCATCCCGGCGGCGTCGGTCGAGTCGGGACCGAGTTCTTCGCGGTCCTCTCGTGGGACCCCCTGTTCGAACAGGACCGTCTCGGCACCGTGAGACGCGGCTCGTTCGGCCGCAGAAGCACCCGCCGGACCGCCACCGACGATCGCAACGTCGACGTGTTCCATACTCCGTTGGGAGTCCTCGGGCTATATTAAACTGCGTGAAATTCGTGGCCGATGGGGTAACGTGGAATCCGTGTCTCGATTTCCGGGACGAGGGCACGGAGGAGGTCGAACGGCGAGGACGAACCGTTTTGATCGTTCCGTCCGAGTGGACTCACATGGTCGAACGTGAGTCCGACGACAGTACCGAACCGGCGGACGTCCTCGTCCTCCGGAAGGGAACACACGGCGTGCCGATCGAACGGTATGCCGACGCGCTTCGCGACCGGCTTCCAGACCTGACCGTCCGTCTCGCACGGACGCCGGCGGCCGAACGCGAACTGATCCGGGACGCCGAGTTCGTCACGGGCATGGCTCTCGAGGAGGACCGCCTCGAGCGCGCCGAGAACCTCGAGGTGTTCGCGTGTGCCTACGCGGGGACGGGCCACCTGCCGATGGATCGACTCGAGCAGCAGGGAGTGGCGGTAACGAACGCGTCGGGCGTCCACGGCCCGAACATCGGCGAACACGTCCTGGGATCGATCCTCCGATTTACCCGACGGTTCCACGTCGGCGATCGTAGACAGCGCCGACGGGAGTGGCGACACTACCAGGCCCACGAACTCCAGGGGTCGACGGTGACGGTCGTCGGTCTCGGCGCGATCGGCGAGGCCGTCTGTGAGCGACTCGAGCCGTTCGGCGTGGAGACGATCGGCGTCCGCTACTCGCCGGAGAAGGGCGGGCCGACGGACGAGGTCGTCGGCTTCGAACCGGATCCGTTCCACGAGGCACTCGCCAGGACCGACTACCTCGTGCTCGCGTGTCCGCTGACGGAGACGACGCGCGGACTGGTCGATCGCGACGCCCTGGTGACGCTGGATCCCGGTGCCGTTCTGGTCAACGTCGCCCGCGGACCAGTGGTCGACACCGACGCGCTCGTCGACGCGGTGCGCTCGAACTGGATTCGCGGGGCGGCACTCGACGTCACGGATCCCGAACCGTTACCGGAAGAGCATCCACTCTGGAATTTCGAGAACGTCCGTATCACGCCTCACAACTCCGGCCACACGCCGAAATACTACGAGCGACTCGCCGACATCGTGGCGGAAAACGCTCGCCGCTTCTACGAAGATTCTGGCGTAGAACTCGAGAATAGAGTCGATTTCTGATACGGATTGCTGTAACGATGTACCGGCGCAACCGCCGCCTGGATCGTGGTTGCGCCGGAAATGACTTACAGTAAACCGTATGAATCGATCAGGCCGCTGCGTTCTGCTCGGCGAGCAGGGCCATCCCTTCCCCGGTGACCGTAACGGTGTTCGCGTCGGTGTTGAAGGTGACGGCGTCGGCCGCTGCCAGGCGGGGGACGTGATCGTGTCGCAGCGAGATGTGGATACGGCGGTGGGCACCGAGCAGCGCGTCGCCGTACTCTGCGAGTTTGCCCCTGTCTTCCGTTCGCTCCTCGAACGCCACGTGGTCCGCGAGGTCCGAGAGCGAAACGGCCTCCCCGTCGTCCTGCTCCGCGAGATATCGAAGCACCGTCCGGCGGCGGTCGTTGTCCAGCACGCCGGCGGCCGGGCCGCTTTCGTCGGCGGCCGTCGAGGATGTGGTCGACAGGGATTCCGGTTCGGAAGTGACTGGGATCATACTCTCCGTTAGAAGTAGACGCAGTTGTACCCGCTGCCAAACTGTGCAGGTAAACCAGTCACTCGCGTGAAATCTCGGATGATCGTAATCGAACGATAGGGAAGCCGAAAAGCAGCGACGGGTTAGATGTAGCCGTTCTCGAGCAACAACTCGCCGTTCAACACGCTCGCACCGGCGGCACCGCGGATCGTGTTGTGGGCGAGACAGTTGTACTGCAGGCCGAACGGCGTCTCCTGGAGTCCGCCGGCCGCGATAGCCATCCCGTCGCCAAGCGTGCGGTCCATCCGTGGCTGTGGTCGGTCGGGCGCATCGAAGACGTGGATGAGCGGGTCCGGCGAGGAGCGAAGGTCGAGCGAGGGGTACGACTCCATCGCGCCGGCGGCCTCCGCGATGGAGACGTCCTCTTCGGTCTCCACCCAGACGTTCTCGAGGTGGCCGTCGATCGTCGGGATCCGGTTACAGGACGCGGAGACGGACATCTCGTCGTGGGTGAGTTCGGCACCGTCGAACTCGCCGAGCAGTTTCCGGGACTCGGTCTCGAGTTTGTCTTCTTCGCTGCCGATGTGGGGGATAGCGTTGTCGATGATCTCCATCGAGGAAACGCCGTCGTAGCCCGCGCCGGAGACGGCCTGCAGCGTCGCGACGTGGACCTTCTCGATGCCGTACTCTGCGAGTGCGGCCAGCGTCGGGACGAAGGTGATCGTCGAGCAGTTGGGGTTCTTGACGAGCGCGCCGTCCCAGCCTCGCTCGTCGCGCTGGACCTCGAGCAGGTCGAGGTGGTCGGCGTTGACCTCTGGAATCACGAGCGGAACGTCGTCGGCCATCCGCGCGTTCGAGGAGTTCGACGAGACGACGTAGCCAGCCTCACAGAATCCGGGTTCGACCGCCGCGCCGACGCTCGAGGGGAGCGACGAGAAAAGCAGGCCGACGTCGTCCGGTACCTCGTCGGGGTCGGTCGCGGTGACGGTCATCTCCGCGACGTCGTCTGGTATCGGGCTGTCGACGCGCCACTTCGCTGCCTGTCTGTACGTCTTGCCCTCACTGGATTCGCTCGCCGTTAGAGCGGCGATTTCGAACTCCGGATGCGGGTCGAGAAGCTGAATGAGTCGTTGTCCGACGGCACCGGTTGCGCCGAGTACGCCTACACGTGCTGCCATTTTCCGTCCCTCGGAGTTGTGTCCGCAAAACGGTTTGGGTTTCCGACTCACACCTGACAGTGACACGATGAGACATTGGCGGAGCCGCGCATAGAAGAAATTAAGAAATCAGAGTGAAATCTAGCGACCGATGCAACGACAACAGCAACTCGAGACGAACGGCCGTCGGCCTGGGTGGTCGCGATGACGAACGCGACTGCGAACTCGAACGAGAACGACACCGACCTGTTCGATACGCGGTTCAGTATCGGTGCCGCCGTCGTGTCGGCGATTTCGTTCGTCCTCGCACTCCTCTTCATCTGGACGGGGTTCCAGGAGGCGGAACTCCTGATCGTCGGAACCGAACTGACCCTCGTCTCCGGGCTGGCCGGGATGATGCTTCTCTTGCTCGTCTCCGTGACGTCGCTGTTCGCTGCGCTCTACATGGAGCCCGGATTCGACCACTGACCGATCGTTTTCGACTCGCTTTCGATGCCCGTCGCTCGTCAGGCTGTGAACTCGAGACAGAAGAACCGTCTTAGGCAGGGACCTGAGCGCTTTTCTTCCGCGTGACGTAGCCCGCGATGCGGTTGCGGACGCCCTTCGATTCGACGTTGGTGAGCTTTGTGACGCTGTCTTTGTTCTGTTCGAAGTCGGTCGTGAACGCGTCCGGGTACCGCTCCAGGAGGAGGTTCCCGGTCTTCTTGACGTAGGCCGGTTTGATTGCCATGTAGGGGGGTTCCGTCCAGAGGCTCTTAATCCCTTTCTCTTCGGTCGTCGACAGTGCAAGGGTTCGGTCCTCGACGGTGATCAGCCCATCGTATTTCCTGTTGCATGCCGATACGGTGTATTTAGTCTGTTCTGTGGGTACCGCAACCGGTCCGATTCTACCCGTCGTGTCGTCGCTGTTTGCCATTCTTCGATACGATATCGCTTTGCAGTCGTTGAGGAATGTATTAGATCAGTGAATTTAAATAATATAACTAAGCTAAGCAGTTCTATGGTCTTACACTTCAGAGAAGCAACCAGTGTGTACAGGAAAACGTTACCGTACGCCCTTCTTCAGCTCGGGATCGGCGTCATATTCGCGGTTCTCGGCGTGATATACCTGAGCCTCATCGGATGGCTCGCCGTCCGATTCTTCTGGGGCGATGGTGGTCTGAGTCTCGTTATCGTCGGGGGCGTAATGTTGCTCGGCCTCGCGAGTTTCGCGTTCATCTGGCGGCTGATTCAGAAGTACTTCCTCTATATGGTCAAGACAGGGCACGTCGCCGTCATCGCACACGTCGTCGAAGAAGGTGAGGTGCCGGAAAACCAGATCAGCTACGGAATGAAGCAAGTGGGCGAATACTTCGTCTCGGCCAGCGGACTGTTCACCGTCAGCGTCATCGTCGACGCCGTCCTCGAGCAGTTCAACCGGGCGGTCGCACGGGTGCAATCGGTGCTTCCGTTTCCGGTGCCACAGAACCTGCAGACGCTCATTAGCCTGGTCCAGAAGTCGATCCGGCTGGCAGTGAAGTACCTCGACAACGCGATCATCGCCTACATGTTCGTCGACCGAAACGAAAATCGCTGGCAGTCCGCCCGTGACGGCCTCGTCCTCTACGGGAAAACCTGGAAGATGGTGCTCGGCTCGACGCTGCTGATCGTCTTCGGGATGTATGCCCTCTCGTTCGTCCTCCTCACGCTGCTTGCACCGCTTGCCGTCGCGCTCGACTTTCTCCCGACGTCGCTCGAGCTCGTCTCGTGGCTGTTCGTCGGTGGGATGGTCGCCGTCGTCCACACCGGCGTCGTCAAGCCGTGGGTGAAGACGGTCGTGATCACGACGTTCCTCATCGAACAGCGCGACGAAGAACCCGACAGTGAAACGATGGAGTGGATCTCCGAACACTCCGATCGGTTCGACGAACTCCGCGAGAAAGCCGAAAACAACGAGCCGCTGGCCGAAGACGCGCCGGAAACCGGCGGACCGACAGACGCACCCGCCGATTCTGGCAGCGACCTGGCCGACGACTAACTCGGCTGGCTCGTTTTCACCACTCCGAGTGCTCGCGAACCCGCTCGAGTGCCTCTCGCTCCCGGTCGCTGCCAGCTCGTTCGACGACCGAAGCGAAGTACTCGAGTCGGTCACGAAGCTGTTCCTCGTCGTAGCCGTCGACACCGAGCCGTGAGGCGGCGACGGTCGCCTCGATCACGGCTCCGAAACCGCGGTCGATCGTCGGCACCGTCGTTCGCTCGACCGCAGTTTCGACGGGCTCGAGTCGCCATTTCTCCCACTCGGTTCCGTCCTCGGTACCCGTCTCGATCGAGTCGACCTCCACGCGCGTCCAGGCGCACGCGGACTCGAGGACGGGGTCGTCGTACTCGTCGATCGAGAGCGCGGCGTCGGCGAAGACGACCAGGTCGTCGACGAACTGGACGTAGCCCTCGCCCTGGCGGTGGAAGTTGCCGCGGGTACGGGTCGACCCCCAGGTCGTCGCGGTGACGGGGTCGCCGGCGAAGACGCCGAGGGCGGCGGCGTTCCACAGGTCGTTCGGCCCGAGCGTCGTGACGACGGTTTCGGTGACACCGGAAAGCGAGACGGGCCACTCCGTGGCGTCGTTCTCGTCGCTCATACCTCGAGTCCTCCGCGCTCGAGTGCAATGTAGAGTCCGGCAGCGGTAACGTCCGCCGTCGTTCCGGGATTGATCCCGCGTTCGACGAGGTCCTCGGCGAAGGTTTCGACGGCGTCGGGATCGGTCTCGAGAGCGTCTCGCTCGAAGAGCGTGGCAGCGCGGTCGCTCACCTTTCGAGCGACGTCTTCGTCGTGGCGGTTCGCAACGAGCGTGTCCGGTCGCTCCGCGAGCAGGGAGAGGAAGACGCTCGCGGCCCGATCGGTCGCTGGACCCTCGGCCTCAACGAGGCGGTCGGCCGCGGCGAACGAGCGTTCGAAGCCCGTAACCCACTCGCGTGCGACGTCGTCGCCGGGGACGCTGCGGTCCATCACGTCGAGCAAGGTCAATCCTCGGTCCTCGAGTGCTGGCACGGCATCCGAACCACGCCGGACGTCGAGTGGCTCCATCTCCGTGGGCGGATCGGCGACGAAGACGTCGACGTGATCGAACGCACGGTAGAAGCCCGCGGCATCGGCGACGGTCGTCTCCTCGACGACGGATTCGACGGTCGACGGAGAGAGTCGTTCGCCGTCCGCAGTTGCCCGAACGAGCGGGACGAGCAACAGCAGCGCGCCGAACTGGGTGTTGCCGCCGCCCTGGGAAGCCATCCCCTCGACGGCGCGTTCGAACGCGTCACCGACGGAATCGCCGTTCTGGGCCATCTCGAGTCCCTCCTCGGCCCCGACAGTCCCAGCGAGGAAGTGCTCGAACCGGAGGTCCGCGAGGTCGCGACGCCGGTCCACGTTACCCGGTTTGGGCGTGCCGGCGACCTCGAGCAGGAGTGCCAGGCGTGCGTTTTGTGCTGGCGTTCGCATATCTCGAGGGAGTAGTTGGGTGGGCTTAGGGTTAGGGTCTCCAGTCGGGACCACCACCCCTAAACCGCCCGTCTCCTAACTGCCACCGATGACCGAGACCGAGGCCCCACCGGAGCCGGCCCTCCCCGAGGACCTCGAGGCCGTCCGCGAGGCGCTGATCGAGTGGTACGAGGACGACCATCGGGACTTCCCGTGGCGACGTACCGACGATCCTTACGCCATCCTCGTGAGCGAGGTGATGAGCCAGCAGACCCAGCTGGGACGCGTCGTCGAGGCCTGGGATGAGTTCCTCGAGCGGTGGCCGACGACGGCGGAACTCGCGGCAGCCGACAGGGCCGACGTGGTGGGGTTCTGGACGAGTCACAGCCTCGGGTACAACAACCGGGCGAAGTACCTCCACGAGGCCGCTGCCCAGGTTGAGACCGAGTACGACGGTGAGTTCCCGACAACGCCCGAGGAACTCCAGGAGCTGATGGGTGTCGGTCCCTACACCGCGAACGCGGTCGCGAGCTTCGCGTTCAACAACGGCGACGCGGTCGTCGACACGAACGTCAAGCGCGTCCTCTATCGGGCGTTCGACGTCCCGGACGACGACGCGGTGTTCGAGGAGAACGCAAACGAGATCATGCCCAACGGACGCTCTCGCGTCTGGAACAACGCGATCATGGAACTGGGCGGCGTCGCCTGCGAGCAGACGCCAAGCTGTGACGAGGCCGGCTGTCCGTGGCGGGAGTGGTGTTCGGCCTACGAGAGCGGCGATTTCACCGCACCCGACGTCCCGACCCAGCCGTCGTTCGAGGGGAGCCGCCGCCAGTTCCGCGGCCGCATCATCTCGACGCTGAAGGAGTACGACGAACTCGAGCTAGATACGCTCGGTCCACGAATCCGCGTCGACTACACCCCCAACGGCGAGTACGGCCGGGAGTGGCTCGAGGGGCTGCTCTCGGATCTCGAGGACGACGAACTCGTCGACGTCGACCGACGCGACGGCGAGGTCGTCGCGCGACTTCGTCGGTGAGACGCGCTACGCGTTTTTTTCCGGGATCTGGAGTAACAACCTGTCCCCTTGTGACACACCACCACTATTAGTTGGCGGAATATACATTTTATCTTTCCATCAGATTAAAGTAGAATAATTCTGAAGGTAGGGGCATGCAAAGACGTGAAATGATCGTCGGAAGCGGTACCGTCGCAACCTTTGCCCTCACCGGCTATGCCGGCGCAACGACGGACGACGCTGACGACGACGGTGAGACGACCCTGTCGTCTGACCTCGAGTCCGTTCTCGAACTGGTCCCCGCAGAATCGACCCTCGATGCGAGCTATCAGCGACTCCAGTACGTCCACGTCGAGAATACTGACGACGAACTCGACCACCAGACGCGGCGTACTCTCGACGATCTAGAGGAGGTCGATCCCGACACGGTATCGGACGTGATCTCGGTTGTTGCCGACGACGGCCGCGTTCGACTTAGTGCCGTCACTGGCTCGTTCGATCGGCCCGACATCGGCGGAAGCGAGGAAGACGACAACTGGCTGGTCGGCGACCTCGACGGCGAGGACGCGTTCGCGGCCGCGGACGGAAAGATGATCGTCGCCTCCGGTGAAGATGCGAACGAGGTCGTCCAGACGGCGGTCGACGCCGTCCACGGTGACGCCGACTCGATCCTGGCCAGCCCCGAAGAAACCGAGCCGGTATTCGAGCGACTCGAGTCGATGGAGTACGTGACGTTCTTCCCGAACGTCGAGGACTACGCCTACTTCGAGTTCGACGGCGAGGTGTCGTCGTTCGCTGTCGGATTCCAGCAACCCCCGATGGCGCTTTCGGGCACGACGGAAAACGAGTACGTCGTCGCAGCCGAGTCGACCGTCGACGACGACTGGCTCCTCGAACGGATCGAGCGAATCGAACAGGGGCAGTTCGTCGAGACGACGGTCGACCGTTCGGACGGGTTCGTCCACGTCGAGGCAGTCGTCGACCAGCCGCCCGAACGCGACCGCGATGCGGCACCCGACGCGAGCGTCCGCGCTCGAGCCGACGCCGACGAGGGGGTCGTGACGTTCGAACATGCCGACGGCGAAACGATCGATACCGAGAATCTCGAAGTGTGGAAAGACGGCGAACTCGCAGACGACCAGCCTGCCGACGACCACGTGACGTTCGCCGAAGGCGATCGCTTCGAACTCGAGACGGGACCGCTCGCAGACGTCGGCCTTCGCTGGTTCGACGAGAGCGAGGACGTCTATTACTACTACGATACGGCCCTCGTCGGGCGCAACTCGTTCGAGACGAGCCACGACATCGACGACGACACAGTAGAGATCACCTACGTCGGCGAACTCGAGGCCGACCCCGCCCGTCTCGAACTCGTTCATCGGGACGACGAGCGAACCGACCTCGAGCGAAGGACTCTCGATGACGTCCTGGAATCGCTCACGACGGGCGACTCGATCACTGTCGACGACGTCACGCTCGGCGACCGCGTCTCGCTCGAGCTTTCGGTTCCGGCTAACCCGAACCGGGGCCAGCGGTCGTTGGCCAGACACCGCGTTCGACCGCCGCGAATGTTCATCAGCCGTCGTGAATCCGGTGTCGTGGCACGGTACCACGACGATCAAGACCGCGACGCGGACGAGTTCCGCGTGCTCGTCGACGACGAGACAGCATCCGTACAGTTTACCGACGAGACCGACACCCTCTCGGCGGGTGACGAGATCGAACTCGGTGACGTTTCACACGGCTCGACCGTCACCATCGAGTGGCTCGAGCCGGACGAGCCGACTGTCATCGAGGAGACGGTCGTTTATCCCTACAGTCGCGTCGACATGACCTACGACGACGCGTCGGGAACGGTGACGGTCGACTACGAGGACGGTGACGAGATCGATGCCGACGACCTCGAGCTACGGATCGACGACGAACCGGCGGCCGACCAGCCGGCCGACGAGTACGACACCTTCGAGCCCGGCGACGAACTCACGACTGCCGTCGATCCGTTCGCGACGGCCGAATTCGTCTGGGAGGGTCCCGACGACACCGAACACCGGTTCGGCCAGGTCATCGCCGGTCGAGAGTCGCTCGATGCCGCGTACGATCCTGACGCCGAAACCGTCGAGCTCGTCTACACGGGCGAGCAGTCTGCCGACCCCGAGTCCCTGTCGGTCGATCGACGTGACGACGTCAGCTCGGAGGACGACGAGAACCTGTTCGCACAGGAATACGACACGCTGACTACCGGAGACAGCGTCGTCATCGAAGACGTCGGCCTCGAGGAGCGGATCACTGTCATGCTGGTACAGGAGGGAGAGAACCACGTCTCGCGCCGGTCTATCTTCCGGTTCAGGCCGGAACCCCAATGGGCGTTTACGTTTTCCGACCGGGACGACGGTCTCGTCGCCGTCTATCGCGAGGAGTCCGATCGTGACGCCGCCAACTTCGAACTGCTCGCCGATGGCGAGCCAGCCGACGTGCAGCCGTCGGATCGATACGACACGCTGACGCGAGGTGACGAACTCGCGGTCGGCGAGTTCGAGGCAGGTACCGAACTCGTCATCCAGTGGATCGTTCCCGACGAGCCCCGGGAGATCCGTGACCACGTCGTCGTCCCGGAAGCCGAGTTCGAGTTCGAATACCACTCGGACGACGAGGAAGTTACTGTCGAGCACGCAGGCGGCGACGAAATCGCCGCCAGCGAACTGGGCGTGATCGTCGAACCGACCAGTGCCGAGCCGAGTGGCTGGGACGAGGACGGGATGGTCACCGAGGGCGATTCCACGACGGTCGACGCCGAACCTGAAGGCGGTCGTGACCCGATCGGAGTCGCGGTCGTCTTCCGAGAGCAGAACCTGATCGACCGCGAACGGATCGAGGACTAACGAGCCGTTTGCCCGTGTAACGACGGAGGATCGCTCCGTCTCGACGCTCTCAGGCAAAGCCCCTTCTTTCTCGCTCCCGACGACAGGGACATGACGGACGTTCACGTCGTCGGCATCTGTGGCAGCCTTCGCGACGAGAGCAAGACTCGACTCGCCCTCGAGCGACTGCTCGAGGCCTCCAGACGAGCGGGAGCAACGACCGAACTGCTCGGCCTGCGGGAGTACGAACTGCCGACCTTCGACGCCGACCGCGACCGCGAGGGGGCAGGCGACGCCGAGTCACTCGCGAAACGCGTCCGGGAGGCGGACGCGGTCGTACTCGGAACGCCGGTGTATCACGGTTCGTACTCCTCGCCGCTGAAGACGGCGATCGATTACTGTGGGTTCGACGAGTTCAGGGGGAAGACAGTCGGCCTGCTGGCCGTCTCAGGCGGTGCGTTTCCCGTGCTGGCGCTCGATCACCTGCGGTCGGTCTGTCGGGCGCTCAACGCGTGGGTGATCCCACACGAGGCAGCGATCGCAAACTCCGGGTCGGCGTTCGAGGACGGCTCGTTCGTCGACGAGAAACTCGAGCAGCGGGTCGCGACGCTCGGCCGGCGGGCGGTCCAGTACGCGAACATCGAACCGGATCCGGACTCGTTCGAGAGCGACCAGAACGTGGGTGCGGAAGGGAAGTAGCCACTGAACGCCGATGCACCCCCGATCGAACACCGTCGTGCGATCGCAACGAGAACGGCCGTCAGATTTGCGTCTCTCGTCGATACAGTTGCGTCTCGAGCGGTTCGCTATATAATGTAATCGTCCGGTGGTCAAACCGGGTAAATTCGATCGATTCGTAGAACGCACGACCTCGTTCGTTGGCGGAGAGCACTTCCACGAATAACTCGTCTATCTCCCCCGGAATCGCTTTGCGTCCGGTTTCGAACAGCGACGTTCCGATTCCTTCTCTCCAGAATTTCGGGTCGAGATAGAGCGATCGAATCTCACAGCCATCCGGCTTGACGAACTCGTGTGTATTGTCTTCTCCCCAACAGAAGTTGATAATTCCTGCAATCTCATCGTCAGAGAGGGCAACAAAAAAGAGGAGTTCTTCGTCGCTGAGCTTTCGCTGGAACCGCTCTTCCGGGTAGAACTCGGCAGGTTTGTCGGTCAGTTCGATCAGCTGTTCCTCACTAATCAGGCCACCATAGCCCTGTCTCCATGAATTGGCAACAGCGCGTTGAATCCCCGTAATATCGTCGGCAGTAGCACGACGAATCGTTTGACCCATACCTATAGAAGAACAAATTCTTTGATAAGACTTTCACCGATACGAAACGCGCGTTTCAGCGACTATCAACGGATCGTTCAGCAGCCGTTCGCGAGGAGCCGGTAGAACCGCTGTTGATGGGCGAGGAAGGCACAGAGCCCGAAGGCGACGATACCGAGGTGGACGGCTTCGATCTGGATCACGAACGTCGTCACCTCGAGCGACAGCGGCGGTGAGACGATCGTCCAGTCTATGAATTGACTCGAGACGAGCAACGCTGCCGAACCTGCGGCCAGCAACGCGGCGGGGAGTACTGCCCAGGGTGACGGAACTCGATCGGCGTCGATCCGGAAGACGTGCCGCTCGAACGCGAACTGGGCCATGAGGAGGCCGATCAGGACGACTGTGGCGACGACAACGCCGACGATACCGCCGAGCAGATCGGCGACGAGCAGCCAGACGATCCAGCTGCCGGTAAACGCGACTGCGGCACTGAGTCGGCGCGGTTGCAGGAGATCACCCAGCGTGCTGATCGTCGCCTCGAAGAGGCCAGCACGCAAGAGCGCCCCACAGAAGAGAATGCCGAGCGCGGCGAGCGCCGTCGACGCCGTCTGTGCGTCGACGACGAGCCAAAACCAGAGCCCGACGGCAACCGTCTCGAGCGCCGCCGTCGAGATCGCTGCGGTGATCCCGACGACGCGACGTCGAGTCGTCCGACCGAGCACCCCAGGCTGGCGAATGACGCTCATACCTGCTGATAGGTGGGTACCCGTTTCGTTATGCAAGACATTACAGGATTCGAACGGACTCCGTTCGAAACTTCATAGCGGAGTAATCCGTTATTTCCCGTCGCCAGTCCGCTGACTGGCGCCTCTCGACGCGAGCGGATCGGGAGTCTTCGACACACGAGTCGATCTCTCGAGCGAGACCCTCACGAACTGCGCCACGTGATACCGTATCGCGTTACCGTTATCCGGGTCGTCGCACGCCCGACGGTCTCGCGTTCGAGGACGTCGACCGAGTAGGCGGTCGATAACGCCGCTTCCAGTCAGTAAATCAGTCGAAACGTTGAACAGGATTATATACGCCGAAGTGGTCGATGCGGATTATGCCGGAGACGGAGCAACAGGACAAGACGCTGTCCGAACTCGTTGTAAAAGAAGCGGTCGGTAAAGGACTCGATAGCCCCCTACGCGATTCGATACTCGAGGCCGTCGAGGAGACGGAAGGATCGCCCCGATCCCGTCGACTCCCACTCGTGGGTGCGGTGTTCGGTCTGGGCGCGGCGGTTGGATATCTCGCGGGCCAACAGTCTGAGGACCTGATGGATCGCTCTCTCGACGAAATCGAGGAACCCGAGGTCGTCGAGGAGGTCGTCGAACAGACGGATAAAATCACCGAGACGGGAGACGAGGACGAATCCATGGGGATGGAAGGCGAGACCGACGAGGGCGGCTCGTCGATGCTTCCACGAATTCTGCTCGGACTAGGCATCCTCGCGGGTGCCGTGATCCTCCGCCGTCGTCTCAGTGAAAGCGAGGAAGAGGAGTGGGAGCCGATCGAGGAGTTCGAGCCCGCGACAGATATCGACGAAGAGGAAGAAGAGAGCGAAGCGATGGAAGACGAGGCCGAGGACGAAGACGAAAGCGAAGCCGAGTCGGAAGCGGACGAGACCGAAGAGTAACGTCGATCACCCTCCCCGTTCCCGTTCGATTTTCTCGAGTCTTCGTTCGTTGCCCGCTTGCCTCCCGGTGACGAAGGAGCTAAGGGGGCGACGCTGTCAGTGTGAAGCCAATGGAGACGACCCATCGAGTTTTCGTCGGCGACGCGCGGGACCTCTCGGAAATCGAGGACGACACGGCGGAACTCGTCGTCACGTCGCCGCCGTACCCGATGATCGAGATGTGGGACGACCTCTTTACCGAACTCGATCCGGCCATCGGCGACGCACTCGAGTCGGGAGCGGGTCGCGAGGCGTTCGAGGCGATGCACGATCAACTCGATCGGGTCTGGGACGAACTCGAGCGCGTGCTCGTCGACGGCGGTATTGCCTGCATCAACGTCGGCGACGCGACGCGGTCGGTCGACGACAGCTTTCGAGTCTATCCGAACCACGCCCGCGTGCTCGAGGCTTTCGAGTCGCGAGGGTTCGATCCGCTCCCGGACGTCCTCTGGCGCAAACCGGCAAACAGTGCGGCGAAGTTCATGGGAAGCGGCACACTGCCGCCGAACGCTTACGTCACGCTCGAACACGAGTACGTCCTGATCTTCCGCAAGGGCGGAGAAAAACGCGACTTCGAGCCGAAGGCCGACTGCCGCTACGAGGCCGCCTACTTCTGGGAGGAGCGAAACCAGTGGTTTTCGGACGTCTGGACCGACGTCAGGGGCAAACTGCAGGCGCTCGAGGACGACGAACTCCGGGATCGGTCGGCTGCGTACCCATTCGAGATTCCGTACCGGCTGATCTGTATGTACTCGGCCTACGACGACACCGTGCTCGACCCGTTCTGGGGGACCGGCACCACGTCGCTCGCGGCGATGTGTGCCGGCCGGAATTCCGTGGGGTACGAACTCGAGTCGGAGTTCCTCGAGGTCTTCCAGGACCGGGTGACGGACGCGCCCGATCTCTCGCGGTCGGTCGGTCGGGCGCGTCTCGAGCGCCATCGCGAGTTCGTCGAGCGTCGTCGCGAGGAGGGCAAGGAGTTCGGCTACGAGGCCGACTACTACGATACGCCGGTGGTGACGAAGATGGAACAGGGACTGCGATTCCGCGAGGTCGCCGGCCTCGATCGGCTGGACGGCGACCGCGAGTCGACCGGCTATCTGGCCGAACACGTCCCGCTCACGCTCGAGTGAGAAACCGGCCGCTTCACCAGCGTTTTTGGGTGTCGTCCACGCGCACACTCCCATGGACGAATCCGTCGATCTGGACCGATTCGACTCGAGACGCTCGACAGCCTACGGAAACCGGGGTATGGTCGCCACGAGCCAGCCCCTCGCCGCGGAAGCCGGCCTCTCCGTGCTCCGTGACGGTGGGAACGCCTTCGACGCGGCCGTCGCGACCGCGGCCGCGCTCAACGTCGTCGAACCGACCTCCACGGGACTGGGCGGCGACGTCTTCGCGCTCTACCGTACCGCAGACGGCGAGGTTGGAGCGATGCGCTCCTGTGGGCCGGCCCCCGCGGAGGCGACCATCGAGAACGTCAAAGGCGCACTCGAGGAGACCGACGACCTCGAGGAGTACTACCCAGAATCCCGTGGCTACGCCGTCGACAGCGACCAGGACGCCGACGACCTCGGAATGCCGTTTCTCGGACCACACGCCGTCACGGTTCCCGGTACCGCACGCGGGTGGGAGGCAACCGTCCAGGAACTGGGTCGGAAGAGCCTGGGCGAGGTCCTCGAGCCGGCGATCCACTACGCGACGGAGGGCTACCCTGTCTCGGAGATCATCGCCTACTACTGGAGCGGTGCGGAGGACCTGTTTACCGACGAGCACGCACGCGAGGCGTATCTCTTCGACGGCGAGAGCCCCGATCCAGGCCAGACGGTCACGCTCCCACGTCTGGGCGAATCACTCGAGATGATCGCCGAAAACGGCGCCGACGTCGTCTACGAAGGCGAGATCGCCGACGCGATCGTCGAGGAGATCCAGTCCGCCGGCGGCTTCATGACCCACGACGACCTGGCGAGTTTCGAACCCGAGTTCGTCGACCCCGTCAGCACGACCTACAACGGCGCAGAGATCTACGAACTGCCACCGAACAACCAGGGCCTGCTCGCACTCGAGGCGCTGAACATCGCCGAGGAGATCGGGGCCGGAGAGCACGAGTACGACACGCCCGATCGGATTCACGCCTTCACGGAGGCGATGAAACTCGCGTTCGTCGACGGCCACCACTACGTCACCGACCCCGAGTTCGAGGAGATCCCGCCGCTGGAGTCGAAGTCCTACGCCCGCGAGCGCGCGCAGGCGATCGGCGACGAGCCGATTTCGAACCCGGAGGTCGGCGTCCCGAATGCAAACGCCGAGGACGCAGACACCGTCCTGCTGACCGTCGGCGACGAGGAGGGGAACCTCGTCTCCTACATCAACTCCCGCTTTGCCGGCTTCGGGAGCGGACTCGTGGCGGGCGAGACGGGCATCGCGCTGCAGAACCGCGGCGCCTCGTTCTCGCTCGATCCCGACCATCCGAACAGCCTCGAGCCGAACAAACGGCCGTTCCACACGCTCGTGCCGGCGGTCGCGAAACTCGACGAGGACGACTGGATGGCCTTCGGCGTCATGGGCGGCTACATGCAGCCCCAGGGCCACGTCCAGGTCGTCTCGAACCTCGTCGACTACGGGATGACTCCCCAGGCCGCACTCGACGCACCGCGGTGGCGCTACCGCGAGGACGGAACCGTAGGTGTCGAGGAACGGTTGCCGAAGAAGGCCAAACTCGCGCGGCGAGGCCACGACGTCGGCGTCCTGCCGCCCGTGATGTTCGGCGGCGCACAGCTCGTCCGTCGGCAGGGTGACACCCTCGCCGGGGCGACGGAGCCGAGAAAGGACGGCGTCGCGATCGGCTACTAGCCCATCGGTCGGGCGTGGGCCGTCACTAGCGAATACGAAGGGCGATCTCACCCAGTATCGTCGTCCGGAACCGCTCCTTTCCGCGTTCGACGAGCTCTTTCTTCTGGAGTTTCTCGACCACGTCGGCTGCCGGCGGCGCGTCCTCCGGGAGCAGGGTCGGGATGGAGTCGGGTCCGAGTCCGACCTGGACGGCGCCGAGCGCGTTCTCCTCGGCTGCCGAGAGCGCGACCTTTTCCGCCTTTCCGCGAGTGTCCCGGTAGTCGCTCTGGAGGTACTGGCCGAGAAGCTGTAGCTTCCGCGTGTCCGGAGCGGCGACGATCGTCGTCGTCGGCTGTGTCCCGGCTCGATGGGTGCACTCGACCGACGGATAGCTGGTCCGAAACGTCTCCTCGGTCTCGTAGCGCAGGTGGATCACCGACGAGAGGTCGATCGAGAGCGATCCGTTTTTCGTGGAGAACACCGCCTTCCCCCGTTTCGCGGAAATTTTGGCCCGGCGCGACGACGGCTCGAGCATCCGGCCGCTGCGTCTCGCCGGATGGTACAGCAAGACCGTCGTCCCGCGAAGCAACAGATTCGTCAACAACAGCCTGAACTTCTCGGCCATCGCGCCGTCCTTCTCGATGTGGAGGGTCTGACCGCCGCGTTTCGTCCTGTACTTTACCGTGATCGTGTTCGAGAAGAACCGCTCGAGTTTTCCCGAAATCGAGTTCATCGAGACGTGGACGATCCGATCGGTCGGTACGGTGACTTTCTCGTTGCTCGAGACGGCGATGAGCCGGTCGTTGGCGAGAAGCACACGGGAGCGGACGGGCTTGTTGCCCCCCATTCGGGGCGTCACTACCCGTGCCGTAAAGTCTGCGATGACGGAATCTCCCATGCGACCTATCCGACAATCCGTGCATCATCAATTAAGTGTTAAGTCTCGATTCGCCGTTTCGAGTCGTGAATCATATCGTCGGCATTGTCCCAGCCCGTAGCCACTACGAATTGCCGCTACTCGACTGAACGGCACGAACCGGATAATCCAACGCCTGATATGACACTCATTAGATACTGGTCGACGAGTCTCCCCACAGGACGGTGTCAGCGAACGAAGAACGAACGTACTCGAGCCAGTCTCAACGCAGTTCGCCACTCACCAAATCCAGCGCGTCGTCTATCCACCCAGGAAGCGGCCGCGTCGGTGGATCTCGATCGACACAGCGTCCATCCTCGAACTCGAGGATCCACTCGTCTTGGCCGTGTTCGATCGTGACGGTTCGGCGGGTTCCGTCGCCGTATTCGACCTCGAGGGTGGCCTCGCTCGGTACTTCCGACGGAACGTCGTGCCCGAGGTCGCTGCGGAGGTCGATTCGTCGCTCGATAGTTGCCATGACAGTCGACTGTTGGACCGACGGTCCATTAAATGATCCTACAATTTCGGTTCGTGGGAGCGAGAAATATACCGTGTCTCGAGATAGTGGCAGCGTGTCCGAACTCTCTTGTTACTGGTAGAACCAGCATGTTACAGCGGCTTTCGAACTAACACTGATTCAGCGGATCGTCGAAATAGTCAACTGGCCAAAATTTATTAACAGCTTCTATTACGATCACCACTATGGCAAGTGCTCAGATGGAGCGATCAGCCGGAGAAACCGAGAAATATTGCTCGAGTTGTGGAGAGATAATCAAAAAGAAGGCAGAACTCTGTCCCGAGTGTGGGGTTCGAAATGAGAACCCAACTTCCTCGGGAGAGTCTTCAACTATCGGGTATCAGGGCTACCTGATTATTGGGGTCCTTTCAGCGACTCTCGCTCTTCTCTTCGTCCCGCCTGTCTTCGGTGCAGTCGCCATCTTTTGTGGCTATCAGGTCTACAAGAGACACAACGAACTGGGTGGGATCGGGCTGATGATCTACGGCGGAGTCGCGCTCGTATTTGGAATGATACTCGGAATGATTACTTTTTGAGACGATTCGGAAACCAGATCTCGAACAACGCAGTAACCCCGTCGACGTCAGATGACGGTGACGAGCCCGTCATCGAACACGCTGGGCACAGACTACAGACTCGTCACTCGTCTTCGACTCGTTTCGTTTGAGGAGGGCTCCGAACCTACGAGAGAGCAAACTTTCTCGAGCCTACGCTCGCTCGTTTCACTCGCTCGCGAAGACCATCGGGTTCTCCGCCTCCCCGGGCATTTTACGGCGTCGCCACTCACTGCGTTCGTGGCTCCATCGAAAATGCCCGGGGAGGGCTCCGAACCCTCGATCTCCGCATGTCCCAGGTCCGAGGCTCGGCGGTCCTCGTGGGGACACGGAGGCTTCCAAGGCGTACCGCACCGAATCTCTGAACCCTATGAGTGCGGCGCTATGTCCAGCTAAGCCACCCGGGCTCACTCTCCCGTTGTGCGGTTTGACTCTTTAAGCTTCTCATTCGGATCTGTTATGCAACGGGGACCCACGGATTTATCACAGGGCCATGCGAAACATTTCGCCATGAGCTTCCCCGGCATCGTTCAGTCTACTCTCGGTGGTGAGGAAATCGCAGCGCGAGTCTCTCTCGGCGGCGACGACGAACTCTTCGTTACTTCTTCACGCACGCTCGTGTACCGCGCAGACGGACTTCTGAGCGACGAATCGGTCGAAGAATACAGCCACGAAGCCGATCGTTTAACCCTCTCGGAAGGCCGTCGCAAGACCAAGTTCACCCTCGAGTACTCCCTCGAGGACACCCAGAAGTTCACGATCCCCTCGAGCAAGACCGACGCCGTCCTCCACCCGGTGCTTGCTGGCGTCTTGAACGGCAACGGGATCACCGAACCTGGCGAGACGGTCGTCCAGACCTACCGGTTCAGCGAACTCACGCTGATCATTACGAGCGAACGCCTCGTCAAACACATCGGTGAGGCAGTCTGGGACGAGGACTACCAGGAGTATCACTTCTCGAACGTGACCGAACTCGCCTTCGAAGACGGAAGCGTCGCAACCCAGATCGTCCTCACCGTCGACGGTCGCCCACAGCGGATCAAAGCCCCCAACGAGCAGGCAAACGACCTCCGCGAACGGCTCAAACGAGCCCTGTTCGAATACCACGACGTCTCCTCGCTCGAGGAGTTCAACGAACTCGCCAGCGAGGACGACGAGTTCGAACCGGCCGACGACCGCAGTGCCTCGATGGACTTCGGCGACAGCGTCGATCCGCTCACGTCCGACTCGTCTGAGGCTGTCGACGCCGATCCAGATGTCCCACCCGCGAGGGAAAACACGGCTTCGGACTCGACTGCGGACCCGCTCTCCGGTGGCAGCGACGCACAGACGGTCGGTCGCACGGAACCGGCCGAGGAGACACAGGCCGTCGACCAGCAGCGGGCCGAGACACAGAGCCGACAGCAGACCGAACGCGTCGAGTCCGGAACCAGTGAGGGTGACGACGAGTTCGAGCCTGCGACCGTCGAAACCGCGAACGTCTTCGACGCGGAGGCCGAGGAAGCCGAGGCCGGGAGACAGTCCGGAACGGCAACCGAGCCCGAACCCGAAACGGAGCCCGCGTCCAGCAAGACGTCAGCCGCGACCACGACGACGGAGACGGACCCGGAGCTTCTCGAGCGCATCGAGAGCCTCGAGGAGACCGTCCAGCATCAGAGCGACGTCATCGAAAAACAGCGACAGACGATCGAACAGCTGATCGCGGAACTTCGACAGGGCCGATAGCCCACCTCCTTCTTACTCTCTGCCCGTTACTTTCCGAATACAGGACGAGCCAAAGGGTCCGAGTTCGCCCGCCTCGAGGTCGACGAAGTAGCCGGTCGAGAGCCCGGAGCCACAACGCTTGCAGGTGAACTCTCCTTCCTTGGTGATCACGTCGCTGTCGAACCGCACGTACTGGCGGCTCTTCGGGCGAATGATCCCGTCCTCGCGGTCGATGATGCCGTGGAGTTCGGCCTCGTCGAGGATCGTCCGGGTAACTGTCGGATCCGTCGTGACGGTTTCGATCCGGTCGACGACCGCTGGAAGCGGCAGCGACTCGTGTTCGAGTCGCTCAAGCAAGGCGAGACCGAGTTCGACCCGATCGTCGTCGTACTCGCGGCGCTGGCCGTCGCTGCTCGATTCCGCGTCGGTCCCGCTTCCGTCGCCAGCCATCGACCGAGACGTCGGCCCGTACCGACTACTGTCTTTTGGGCTCGCCGGGCGAGCACAAGACCTTCAACACTCGAGGCAGAATTCGGATCGATGATGTTGCCGTCGGTCCCACGTCGAGCGATCGGTGGAGCGGTCGTAGCGGTCGCGGTCGTCACCGCCGGACTCGTGCTGTCGCCGTCGGCGGCGTCCGACACGCTCGAAGCAGTTTCGAACGATCCGTATCTCTTCGGGCTCGTCGTCGCCTCTCTCTATCTCGTCCGACCGCTGCTTGCCTGGCCGACGACGCCGCTCGCGCTGGTCGTCGGTTACGGCTTCGGCGTCGCCGTCGGCGTTCCCGTCGCCCTCGCAGGCGTCGTCGTAACGGTCTTGCCGGTCTTTCTTGCAGTTGGCTGGTTCGCGACCGACGACGAACCCGCCGGTACTGGCGTGACGTGCGACGGCGACGTTCTCGAGCGGGCTGGCGACGTCGTCGCCCGGTACTACGAGACTGCCGGCTCGGTTCGAGGGGTCACGGCCTCGAGACTGGCACCGATCCCGTCGGACGTCTCGACCGCTGCTGCAGCGATTAGTGGCGTCCGACTGCGACACTTCGTGGCTGGAACGGTACTCGGCGAGTTCCCCTGGACTGTTGCGGCGGTCGTCGTCGGCGCGTCCGCCTCGAGCGTCACGACCGACGGTCTCGGCGAGGTCGGACTGGCGGTTTCCGTCGCGTGTGTCCTCGGTGCCGTCGTGTTGCTCGCACGGCCTGCCTACCGGTCGCTGCAGGGTCGCCATCGAACGCGAGACTCGCAGTCCTCGAGTCGACCACCGGACGGGTAGTTCCGTTCCAGCCGTCTGCTGCGGGGTCGAACCGACTCGAAAAGAGGGGGCGCCCCATCAGATCAGGCCTGGACCGCCACTGATCAGTTCGTCTCCCTGCCGTCGGAATCGTCGTTCCTGTTTGCCTTCGAGGCCATGTCGCGTTTCACGTTCGTATCCCACCAGTTCGAGGATTTCTTGTCGTCTTCGTTCTCGTCGGAGTCCGTCCGGTCGTTTCCGTCCGAATCCGACCGTGGTTTCGGCCGCTGTCGCTCGAGAAAGGAAGGGCGTCGTACTCGCTGCGTGCTGTCGACGTAGAACGTGTCGATGTCGAGCCCTCGAAGCGGCCGCGGGAGACCGAGCGTTTCGTCGAGGTCGACCGAGTCCGGCATGTCGTCCGGATCGACCGTCGTCTTCTCCTCGACGAGTTGCTCCCAGACCTGTTCGTCGCGGCTGACGGTCGGCCGCGTGGCACCTGCCCGCTCTCGCCCCTTCTGGTAGGCAATCTCGACGAAACTCCGGTCGTAGGTCGTCTCGGCTGCCTCCGTGAGTCGGTCCAGTTCGCCGGGATACTCCTCACCCAGTTCTTCGGCAACTCCCAGCGCAAACGCCCGTCCGATGATCTGATCGCGATCATCGAGCGTCTCCCAGTCGGTGCCGAAGTTGCGTTCGTACATCAGGATTTGATCTTTTCGTTCGGATTGACGCGGAATCCGCTCTCGGTGAACTCGGCCTCGCGGATGTCACAGTCGATCGACGTCCCTCGCATCTTGATGAGTTGCAGGCCGCGAGTCATTCCGCCCGACTCGAGGTAGTTGTGCATGAACACGACGCCGTGAGCGAGGTAGTGACCGTCGGAGTACGAAGTGGGATCGGTCATCTCCGAGATCAGCAAGACGGTGACGTCGGCCCGCTTGAGCTTCGTCAGGAAGGTTACCAGCTCGTCGGTGTTATCCGAGAAGTAGTACTCGAGCAGCATCGTCGAGTCGATAACCAGGCGGTCGACGCCTTTCGACTCGACGAACGAGACGAGTTTGTTCGAGAGGTTCTCGACGCTCGAGGGGCGGTCGGCGTTGGAGCGAGAAGAAGACAGCAACAGCCGTTTCGTCTCGGCGTCGAAGACGTCGAGGAACTTCAACTTGCCCGAGGAGAGCGCCTGCTCGAACCCGAACTCGAAGTTCGACATGTCGCTGACGAGCTCCTGTTTGGACTCGTGCATACTCAGGTAGAGCCCGGTTTCACCCTCGAAGGCACCTTTCGTGAGCGCCTGCGCACAGAAGGTCGTCTTTCCGCTACCGGGTGGGCCGCTGACGAT
Organism: Natronobacterium texcoconense; assembly: GCF_900104065.1. Classification (NCBI taxonomy): domain Archaea; kingdom Methanobacteriati; phylum Methanobacteriota; class Halobacteria; order Halobacteriales; family Natrialbaceae; genus Natronobacterium; species Natronobacterium texcoconense. The sequence goes on from NZ_FNLC01000002.1 coordinate 25,989, forward strand.
GTAGAGCCGATCTTTCAGGAGTCCACCGTCGACTAGCTCGTCGAACCCCGGTACGCCCGTAGGTACTCGCATCGTTGAATCGAGGGTCTTTCACGGCTAAATAGGTTCTGGCAATGGAATATTATACTAGAGTGGTTTTGCAGTTTACCAGAAGGTGTCCGAACAGTCGTAGACGACCCCGTGCTGTGGACAGACGTACTTGCAGTGGCGTTTGTACAGCGGTTCGCCACACTGCGGACAGGGCCGGCCACCGGTCTCGCGGCTGTCGTCGTCGGCTGCCATAGCTTTTCGTTGGCGAGGGGGTATGCTAAGTGCTTCGAGCGTTCGTCGAGAGAAGAAATTCGGTCAGGAGTCGGCTACGTCAGCACTCGCTCCAGCCACAGGACTCGCAGGTCTTGCAGCCTTCGGAGTAGTACAGCGACAGCGAGCCACAGTCGGGACACTCGGGAGACTCACCGGCGTCGATGAGATCCTGGGTCGCGTCCTGGTCTGCGTTTGCTCCCGATTCGGAGCCGTCACCGGCTGGAGCGGTCGTCGCGCCGCCGTCGGTCTGTGGGCCGTCGTAACCCGGGGATTCGGCGGACTCTTCTAGGGTCTGCTGGGTCGGGTACGGCTTGTCGATCTCGTTCTCGAGGTAGCGTCGCAGCGCGGTCCCGATGGCGTCCGGGATCGACTGGATCTGTTCGCCCTTGTCCCAGGCGACTTTCGGACTGCGGGTTCCACAGAGTTCGTCGACCATCTCCTCGGGGTCGACGCCGGAGCGCAGCGAGGTCGAGATGACCTTCGCCAGCGCCTCGGTGAAGGAGTTGGTGAAGCCACCCGAGTGACCGATGTTCGCGAACAGTTCGAACGGCTGGCCGGTCTCGGGATCCTCGTTGATCGTCACGTAGAGTTTCCCGTAGCCAGTGTCGATCCGCTGACTGACACCCTGCAGGGCGTCCGGCCGGTCGCGTTTCTCGGTGTAGTCGACCTGGACGGGCTCGGTAGCGTCGCCGAGGACTCCGGAGACGTCTTCTTCGAGGATATCCTGGACGTCCTCACTCTCGAGGAACGCCTCGAGGCCACCGAAGATTTCGTCGATCTGCTCGACGAGGGTCTCAGCGGCTTCGGTCTCGTCGGCGAAGTCGGTGTTCTCGGCGCGGGTCGTCAGCACCTGCTTCGAGCGGGTGCCGTCACGGTAGTAGGTGACGCCCTTGCCGCCGTGTTCGTAGATGTACTCGAAGACGTCCTTGGCGTCCTCGAGCGTCGAGTCGTTGGGCGCGTTGACGGTCTTCGAGATGGCGGAGTCGACACCCTGTTGACAGGCGACCTGGACGCCGGCGTGGTCTTTCGCCGAGAGATCGCCGGTCGTGACGAACAGTTCGCCGATGGCGTCGGGCACCGTCGAGAGCCCTTCGACGCCGTTGAACTGGTTGGTCGCCATCTGCTCCTGGGCCTCTTCCTTGACGGCGTCGACGTCGATGTCGTTGTCCTCCAGCACGCGGAGGAAGTAGTCGTCGAACTCGACTAACATCTCGTCGCCCTGGACGTCGTCGGAGACGTTCTTGTAGTAGGCGACGTTGTAGATCGGCTCACAGCCACCGGTGGTGTTGCCGACCATGCTCGTCGTTCCGGTGGGAGCGATCGTCGTCGTGTTGTGGTTGCGAATCGGGAATCCGTCCTCCCAGTCGTCAGCGTCGAGACCGGTCTGGTGTTCGAACCACTCACGGTACTCGGTCGGGTTCGCGTACTTCGACTTGTCCCACTCGTCGAAGCTCCCGCGCTGCTCTGCGAGTTCGTGGGACGTCCACTTCGAGGTGTGGTTGATGTGGGTCATCAACTGACGCGCGACCTCGTTGGAGGCCTCGCTGCCGTACTCCATGCCAAGCTGGATGTACAGCTGGGCGAGTCCCATGATGCCCAGCCCGATCTTGCGCATCTTCCGGACCTTCTGTTCGATCTTCTCCACCGGGAAGTCCGACATCGTGACGACGTTCTCGAGGAATCGCGTCCCCATCTCGATGCGGTGGTCGAACTCCTCGAAGTCGACGGCGTCCTCGAGGAAGGCGTCGACGGCGGCCTCGATGTCGTCGTACTCGTCGCCGTGCTCGTCGTACCAGACGCGCCAGTCCGGTGCCTCGAGATCCGCGAGCGTCGAGAGGTTGATGTGACCGAGGTTACAGGCCTCGTACTCCTCGAGTGGCTGTTCGCCACACGGGTTCGTCGCGAGGATGCGGTGGTCGGGATGCTTCTCGACGTCGAAGGAGTGTTGTTTGTTGACTCGCTCGAGGTAGATGACGCCGGGTTCGCCGTTCTCGTGTGCGCCCTCGACGATGTCGTCCCAGAGCTCTTCTGCGGGAATCGACAGTTCCTCGCCGACCTCGACGTGTTCGCCGAGGCCGAACATCTCGTACAGTTCCTTGGTTTCCTCGGTGGCGATGTGTGGCTCTTCCGTGCGCGGGTTCGTGAACGTGAACTCCTCGCCGTTCTTGACGGCCTCCATGAAGTCGTCGGTGATGCCGACGGAGATATTGAAGTTCGAGAGGTGGCCCTCGACGGCGTTCCGGAGGTGTTTGGGGACTCGACCCTCGTCGTCGATGAGTTCGCGGGCCTCCTCTAAGGCGTCCTGGAAGGAGGTGTGCGTGTAGTCGTCGGGGTCGTTGAGACGCAGGGTCTCGGCAAGCGAGACGTCCTTGTTCTTGGCGTGGATGAACTGGATGACGTCAGGGTGAGAGACGCGCATGACGCCCATCTGTGCGCCACGTCGAGCGCCGCCCTGGGCGATCGTCTCGCACATCTGGTCGTACGTGCGCATGAACGTGATCGGACCGGAGGCGATGCCGCCGGTCGAGCCGACCGCGTCGCCGTAGGGACGGAGTCGCCAGAACGCATACCCCATGCCGCCGCCGCTCTGGAAGACCTGTGCGGCTTCCTTTGCGGTCTGGTGGATGTCGTCGATGTCGTCCTTCGGAGAGTCGACGAAACACGCCGAGAGCTGCTGGAGTTCGTCGCCTGCGTTCATCAGGGTCGGCGAGTTCGGCATGAAATCGAGGTTCTCCATCATGTCCTGGAACTCGTCGGCGACGTCCTCGACGTGTGTGCGGACCTCGTCGGGGAGTTCGGGGACGACGGTGTCGTAGGCGAACTTGTTGACGTTGTAGATAGACAGCTCCGTCTCGACGTCGTCCGTCGGCGTAGTGCCCGCTCCGAAGACTTCCTCGGCGAGTTCGTCGCGTCGCGGATGGTCGGGCTTGAGCTGGTCGGGCGTGACCGTGATCTCGAGGTCTCGCTTTTCGCCCTCGTAGACGGCTTCCGCGAGTGCGATGTTCTTGCCGACGCGCTCGAAGAGGTCCTCCTGTTCTTCGACGAGTTCGCCGTCGGCGTCCTTGCGCAGATAGCGGGCCGGGAGGATGTTGTAGTAGGCGTTGTCCGTCAATCGCTCCTCGAGCGTCTCCCCTTCGGTACGCTTGATCGGGAGCGTCAGTTCTTCCGCGGAAAGGTCGCTCTGGCTCATGCGCGACGCACCTCGCTGCTATCCCGTCCACAGGTGGCGATTCTGGCGTGGGTCCGAGTCCTGACTCTCATCATTCGTGACGAAGGTTCGGTATTCGTGCATCCATCATAAAGCTGTCCTAGCTGTCCCATTTTTATTGGATTAGTACAACGATGTTTTCAAAGATGTCTCTGTACGATTTCGTTCGACAGTCGACCACGGCCGACGAAACGGCCGCGTCTTCCTTCGTGAGTACCTACGTGCGCGGTGGCCTTAACGATTTTCAGACCAGCCTGAAAGTGGACGGAAGTGTCATTCATCGTCTCGCTTGCTTGCGATTTTCTCTTTCATTCGGCTCATCAACGTTTCCGTTCTCGAGTCAGTCACGACATCCAGAAAGATTACGTCACTGGGATACGGAGTGAGAATATGCTCGAACCACTGACGTCCTCGCCGGTCCTCCTCGTGCTGGCTGCGCTTGCGGCCTTCGCGGTTGCTGTCGTGGCGATTCGAATCGCGATCAAACTCGCCGTCCGAATCGGCATCGTCGCCGCAGTCGTCCTCGCGGCACTGTACGCGACCGGGATGCTCGAGTTGCTCCCCGGCGTCTGATCGGTCGACCGAAACTCTCCGCTTCTCGCGAACTGCTAAACACTCGAGAGGAAGTTCTCGATGACGTCGTGCCCGGCAGCCGTGAGAACGCTCTCGGGGTGGAACTGGACGGCCTCGATCGGATGCTCGCGGTGGCGAACGCCCATCACGAGCGTCTCGTCTCCGTGTTCTGCCGTCGCCGTCACCTCGAAACAGTCGGGTACCTCGGTCGCGACCAGCGAGTGATATCGGCCGGCGCGAAAGCCCTGTTCGATCCCCTCGAAGACACCAGTCTCGTCGTGGTCCACCGCCGACGACTTCCCGTGGATCGGATCGGGGGCTCGACCGACGCTCCCGCCGTAGGCGTAGACGGCCGCCTCGAGGCCGAGACAGACGCCGAGCGTCGGGACTTCGGGGCTGACCTCGCTGAGCACGTCCATCGTCACGCCCACGTCGCGGTCGTTTTTCGGATGGCCGGGACCTGGACTGACGACGATCGCGTCGGGATCGGCCGCGCGAACGTCCTCGAGCGTGGCGGTATTTTTGACGATCTCGGTTTCTGTTCCCGGTAACTGACTGACGTACTCGACGAGGTTGTAGGTAAACGAGTCGTAGTTGTCGACGAACAGGACTCGTATCGTCTCGCCGCCGGCGTCCTGTGCTGTGGTCGACGTCATCGACTCACCTCGGGTTCGGGCACTTCGCGGTCGTCGGCCGGGAGTTCGATTTCCTCGAGTGCGGCCAGCACGCCACCCATCTTCTTCTCGGTTTCCTCGTACTCGCTCTCAGGGTCGCTGTCGGCGACGAGTCCGGCGCCGGCCTGGACAGTGATCCGATCTCGGCCGTCGTCGACGTCTGCTCGCGGGTCGTTCCTCCCCGCTCGCTTTTCCGCGGCGTCTTGGAAGACATCGTCTTCCAATGGTCGGGAACTCTCCGAGTTCCCTCGACGTGGCGCCGCGCCACTTTCTACAGTTGCCGTCCGAATCACGATCGCGAAATCGGCGTCCCCAGTCCAGGAGTAGTAGCCGACACCGCCACCGTACAACCCTCGTGGCTCGGCCTCGAGAGCGTCGATGATCTCCATCGCACGAATCTTCGGCGCACCCGAGAGCGTTCCAGCAGGGAACGAGGCTCGCGTCGCGTCGAACGCGTCGGGAGACGAAGTCTCCCGGGCTGCCGAACGCGGTTCGGCAACATCTGCGTCCGCGGCCAGCCGTCCCGTCACCGTCGACTCGATGTGCTGGACGTGGCTGTACTTGAGGACGTTCATGAACTCGTCGACCCGCACTGTGCCCGCCTCGGAGACCCGGCGGACGTCGTTTCGTGCGAGATCGACGAGCATCGTGTGCTCGGCACGTTCCTTCTCGTCTGCCAGCATCTCGCCCGCGAGCCGTCGATCTTCGACGGGGCTGGTCCCGCGGTCGCAGGTCCCCGCGATCGGGTTGGACATGACCTCGCGCCCGCGTACGGAAACAAGCGTCTCGGGACTCGCGCCGACGACGGTCAGGTCGTCGTGCTCGAGCAGGTACATGTACGGCGAGGGATTGACCTCGCGCATCGCCTCGTAGAATCCGAGCGTATCGACGTCGCCGTACAGCTCTCGCTTCCGGGAGACGACGCCCTGGTAGATGTCGCCGTCGAGGACGTGTTCTTTCGCCTTCCGAACGCTGTCCTCGTAGTCGGCCTTCGAGCCTGCAACCTCGTCTTCGCGGAGGAAGCCGCCGGTTTCGGGCCCCTCGTCGCTGGCCGTCCGTAGCGTCTCCGCTACAGCCTCGGCTTCGGACCGGATCTCGTCGTAGACCGCGTCCGGATCGTCGTCGGGGCCGACGACGGGCGTACAGACGAGCGAGACGGTTCCCTCGCGGTCGTCGAACGCGAGCGTCTTCGTCGTCAGGACGAACTGGGCGTCCGGGAACCGCGAGTCGGGTCGCTCGAGGCCGACCTCTTCGAGCCAGAGGTCGTAGACGGCGTCGTAGGCCAGGAAGCCGACCAGCCCGCCGGTCAGGTGCTGGCGACCGTGATCCGGTGCGTTCTCGAACCGAACGTCGGGCATCGCCGCCCGGAGTGCGTCGACAGTATCACCATCATCACCGACGTCGGTGTCGATCGACTCGAGCGGTGCATCGTCCGAAAGCGCCTCGACGCTCGTTCCGTCCGGATCGACCGTGACGACGGCTTCGGGATCGTAGCCGACGTACGAGAAGCGCGCGTGTCGTTCCGCGTCCGCCGAACTGGGTCTGAACGCACCGTCGGGATCGCTCGAGGCGGTCTTCTCCGCGCTCTCGAGCAAGAACGCGTACGGCGATCGGTCCCGGTCGCTATCAGGGGTGCGACCGGTGAGCGCCGCGTACGCACCCAGCGGCGTCGTCTCGGCCTCGAGGGTTGCGACGGTTCGGACGACGACCGGCCGGTCGCCGCGGTCGACGTGCTCGCGGAACGCCTCTCGGTCGAGATCGAACCTCGTCATGGTGCAGGTTCCACCGTCCGAGAGGCAGTCGTCGCGCGTTCGACGAACGATTCGACCGCCGCGTCGTCTTTGACGCCGCCCTCGGCTTCGACGCCGCTCGCGACGTCGACCGCGAAGGGCTCGACAGTCTCGACGGCGTTCGCGACGTTGTCTGGGGTGAGCCCCCCTGCGAGGACGAGCGGTGACTCGAGGTCGTCCGCGACTTCCCGCGTCCGGTCCCAGTCGTGAGTCTCTCCAGTTCCGCCGCCGCCGTCCTCGTCTACCGAATCGATCACGAGCGCGTCGACGACTCCGTCGTACCGTTTGGCCTCGGCCGGATCGTCCGCGTCGACCGCGTAGAGGACGTCGGCGCCCGTCTGCGAGCGTACCGTCTCGAGTTCATCTGGCTCGAGGCCGTCGTGGATCTGGACGGCGTCGGGGTCGACGGTCTCGACGAGTTCGACTGCGTGTGCGACGTCGTCGGGCATCGTCACGAGTACGGCGGTTACGAACGGCGGGACGGCGTCGGCCAGTTCGGTCGCGCGTTCGACCGACACCTCGCGTGGCGTGTCCACTGGTACGTCACAGGTAATTCCGACGGCGTCAGCGCCAGCGGCGACGACGATTTCGAGGTTCGATTCGGTCGTCACGCCACAGATCTTGACCCGCGGTCGACTCATCGTACCTCCGCTTCCGTCGCCGCCAGCTGCTCGAGTTTCGTCGCGGCATCACCCTCCTCGATCGCTTCGCGGGCGATCGCTGCGCCTTCTTCGAGCGAGTCGGCTTCGCCGGCAACGTAGATCGCTGCGCCCGCGTTCGCCAGGATGACGTCCCGTTTCGCGCCGGTGACGTCGCCCTCGACGATTCCGCGGAGGTCGGCCGCGTTCTCCTCGGGACTGCCACCCGAAATGTCCGAGATGTCGTGGCTCTCGAGGCCCAGGTCGGCAGGCTCGAGGGTGTACTCCTCGACCGACTCGCCATCGACCTCGGCAGCGACCGTCTCTCCGTGGATCGCGATCTCGTCGGTGCCCGACCCGTGGACGACCAGCGCGCGTTCGACGTCCATGCGAGCGAGTGCGTCCGCGAGCACGGGGACGAGGTCCGGATCGTAGACGCCGACGACCTGTGCGTCCGCACCGGCGGGGTTCGTCAGCGGCCCGAGTACGTTGAAGACGGTCCGCATTCCGAGTTCCTTGCGCGGGCCGATGACGGCCTTCATCGCGGGGTGAAAGACCGGCGCGAGCATGAAGCCGATGCCGTCGCGTTCGATAGCGTTCTCGACGGCCGGCGGTTCCGCCTCGACGTCGACGCCCGCGACCTCGAGGACGTCCGCGCTGCCGGACGACGAGGAGACGGAGTAGTTGCCGTGTTTCGCGACCGGGACGCCGGCACCCGCGGCGACGACCGCGCTCGTCGTCGAGACGTTGATCGTGTCGTAGTCGTCGCCACCGGTTCCGCAGGTGTCGACCAGCGGTTCGCGATCGGGCGAGATCGTTCGGGCCGCCTCGCGCATCCCTTCGGCGAAGCCAGCTATCTCGGCTTCTGTTTCACCTTTCGCGCGCAACGCAGCCAGCAGCGCGCCGATCTGTGCCTCCGTTGCATCCTCGAAAACGGCTCTCGAGGCCGCTCGAGCGTCCGCCTGGGTGAGATCCTCGCCCTCCGTGACGCGTTCGACGTATTCCTGCATAGTGGACACCAATGTACGTAGTTGTCTTGTGATGTTCAAATGAGTACATCAACTTAAGGGTATCGGAGGTTCGGCCATGGGGGCCACTCGCGTACGGCGTCCGATTCGAAACCTTCAATTACGGTGGCCGGCAACGAATGAATGCAGACAGAGAACGAAGCCAGGCGGGTTGGTGGTCTAGTCTGGTTATGACACCTCCTTGACATGGAGGAGGCCGGCAGTTCAAATCTGCCCCAACCCATTTCTGACGGAACAACAACCGACGAGCGGAGCGTGGCGATACCGCCACGCGGCGCGAGTCATTCAGTTCCGTCAGAAATTGTTACGGGAGATTTGAACCAGACGAGTCGCAGCTCGCACAGCGAACGAAGTGAGCGAGCAAGAACGTCTCGGCGTGGTTCAAATCTGCCCCAACCGTTTCTCCCGGACTAGCGGCCGGTCAGCCGTACTCAACTCCGACTCGAGTCGCCTCGAGCCAATCACTCGATCGAGACGATTCGCCACGTAGCGACGACCACAGTTACTCGAGCGGCCAGCCCGAAAAACACCGTAACCGAATCGCGCTCAACTCGAGAACAACCGCTTGAGACGACCGATCAGCCCTGATTCCGATTCCTCACGGTCTGTCGCACTCGAGTCGTCGTCCTCGTCGGTTCCGGCGTCGATCGATCCGGCGAGTGGGCCGGCAGCGTCGCTGCCACCGGTCGTCGAATCCGACGTTCCGACCTCGAGGTCGTCCAGCGAGAGGTCGACGTCGTCGATGTCGGGCGTCGATTCGCGTCCCTCGCCGGCTTCGGCGGCGCGAACGTCGGCACCGGTGACGTCGCCGCGTTCGATCCGAGCGGCGAGTTCGTCGGGGTCGATGGTGGCGTCCTGGCTCGATTCTGGCTCTGTGTCGTCGATGCGTTCCGAATCCGGGTCCGGCGTTTCGACTTGACTCGAGGGCGCCGGTTCTGACTCGAGTTCGGGTTCGGTCTCGGAGTCGCCACTCGAATCGTCGACGTTGTCGTTTTCGTCCTCTTCTCCGGTCGGGTCGACGAAATCGTCCGGTTCGTTCGCTGTGGTATCCGGAGTCGTCGTGAGACTCGAGTCCGACGTCGAATCGTCGAGTGAGTCGAGGATGTCGTCGACGCTCTCCTCGGAGACGACTCGCTGGGGGCCGCCGCCGGTTTCGATTCCGCCGGCGACCAGTTCTCCGGATTCGGCGTCGTCGGCCCCGGAAGACTGTTTTGATCGGTCGTCGCTCATCGTCTTGAATAGACGACCGAGTGAACATAATCTTTCTCCTGAATACTCGATTCGAACGGTAGTGACGGTCAGCCCCGGTCTGATAGGTTGGCGCCTGTGCGGGCGGTTCGCTCCATCCGTCGACGGGTGAAACGGGACTAGACTGCAAGCGAGGGACGGGACCACACGACGTTGAGGACGGCCCCGGCCAGGATGATGATGCCGGCGAAGTAGAGCCAGGTGACGAAGAGGAGGACGGCACCGACGGCGCCGTAGGCCTGGTAGCGCCCGGCGAAGGTCGTGTAGAGTTGAAATCCTGCTTGCAGGATCGACCAGCCGATTGCCGTGAAGATCACGCCGGGGAGGATCTCCCTGGCCGTGACGGTGATCGGCGGCAACACGTAGTAGACGGGGACGAAGACGAAGACGAGTCCGAGAAACAGCGTGATCCAGCTTATCGTCCCCGCGAAGGGAATGGTGTTTTCGGCGAGTCGGAGGGCCGCTCCGACGACGATCATCAGCGCGACTGCACCGACTCCCGCGACGATGACGATAACGCCGTTTCGGGCCTCCTCGAGCAAGGTAACTTCACCGACGTCGTTGTAGATCGCTTCGAACGCGAGGCTGAGTCCCCGAAACACCTTGAGTACGCCCCAGAGACCGACAGCGAGTGCGACGACGGTCGCCTCCGTGCGACCGGCTTCGGTCTCCAGGGCTTCGACGAGGAGTTCTTCGCCCGCTTCCGGGAAGAAGTCACCTGCGACGAGAACCAGTTGTTCTGCCGCGTCCTGGCCGCCGAGCAGAGAGCCGACGACGAGTGCGAGCAAGACGATCGGAATCAGCGATACGAACGCGTAGTAGGCGAAACTAGCCGCGAGGAAGGTAATCTCTCGCTCGCTCGCTGTCCGATAGACCGAGGTAAGTGTCTCCCGGATCCCCTCGACGTCCATAGGTTCGTTACGACGAGTAGGGACAAGAGTGTGACAACACTTTCGCAATCAGTGGAACTCCTCACATCGTCAGACAGAAATTGTGCGAGGCGTAGACCGAACCGTCGTCGGCGACGTAGACGCCGACACCGCCACGATCCCAGCCGTGGGAGGCGTGTTCTTCGAGGATCGCCTCTCGATGTGCGGTGGAGTTCATCCACTGATTCACGAGGCCGGTCGCGACCCCTTCGGCCGTTCGGTACTCGACGAGGTCGTCGTCGCCCGGTCGTTCGACCGGCCTGTCGACCCACGTCAGGGCGATGTTCTCGCCGTAGGCCCGGCAGTAGCCGTCGACGTCGTTGAACCGGTCGTAGGGTCCCTCCTCGTCGGGGTTCGTGTGCGCGAAGTAGTCCCGTTCGGCCATGTCGTGGCTGTGGGCCCGCGAGACGGAGGCAACGGTGCCGTCCCACTCGAGCGGTTCGAGGCCGTGTTCGGCCCGACGATCGTTGACCTCGGCGTGGACGAAGTCCTCGACCGTCTCCGAGGAGATGCTCTCGACGTCGGTCCCGTAGGTCGACTCACCGGGGTCGTCCGGATCGGTCGTCTCCGGGTTTCGCTCGCCGGCCGGCGGCGGATCGGCGCTCGGACTCGGTCCGTCGACGATTTCGACGTCGTCGATCCGCTCTAAGTCGTCCAGGCCATCGAGCAGCACCGGTGCGAACGCGGCGGTCGCGAGGACCACTGCACAGAGTACGAGGACGAGAACGAACAGTCGCAACAGTCCCCGCAGGAGGGCCCGGTCGGATCGGTCGCGAGGACCGGGCGAATCTCGCATCCGGCGTGGTGGCCTCATTGGAATAGACGTCCGTCGCTCGGACCATGAGGGCGACGGTCAGTTGCAGGAACTGATACGCGCCAGTTCTCCTACTGATTCCCGTCGCCGAAGATCGTCTCGTGGACGCCGAGGACGAGTCCCGGCACGACGGCCATGAAGAGGTGTTCCTCGAGCGGAATGCCTGCAACGTCGATCCCAGTCCGAAGTTTGATGTCGAAGACGCCGACCGCGAGCGTGTACCGATCCCAGACGTACGCGATGGGGTACAGCGCGAGGATCGTCACCGCGGCTTTTCGCAGGGCGTTCGCGCGCCGGAGCAACAGGGCGGCGATCGTTCCCCAGAACAGTTCCGTCGCGAGGTACGTGTAGCGACCGAGCACGCTGATGTCGGGTGCCATGGGCACGCCTTCCAGAGACAGGGTCAAGAACGTTCTCGAGGCAAGTGGGAACAGGCAATATCTTCAAAACCCCGGCCACAGTACATCCACTCGTAACGATGAATATCGCTGATATCGCCATCGAGGATTACATTGAGGTCGACGTCGGGACGCGCATGGGGAAGGTCCGTTCTATGTTCGAGAACGGCAACCCCAAGGGAATTATCGTCATGAACGACGGGGAGTACGAGGGCGTCATCAGCGAGCGGGAGGTCCTCCAGTCCCACGTCGAGGACGACGCGAAGGTGTCTGCACTCATCAAACCGAGTCGGAACGATCCGGCCCCCCAGATCGACCGGGACGAAGACGTCCGGGAGACTGCCCGACTGCTGATCGAAGGCAACTCGAAGGTCGCTCCCGTGTTCGAGCACGGCGACCTCTGGGGTGTCATCACGAACGACGCCATCCTCGAGGCCGTCCTCGAGAACCTCGAGACGCTGACCGTCGAGGACATCTACTCGGCGGACCCGGTCACCGTCAAAGAGGACGACGGCGTCGGCAAGGCGATCAACCTCCTCCGGGAACACGGCATCTCGCGGCTGCCGGTGCTCAACGAGAACGGCAAGCTCTCCGGCGTCGTCACCACCCACGACATCGCCGACTTCGCGATCCGGAAGAACAACAAGACGACGACCGGCGACCGCGTCGGTGACAGCCAGCGGCTGCTCGACGTCCCGATTTACGACATCATGAACAGCCCGGTCGAGACGACGACGCTCGACGCGACCGCAAAGGAGGCCGTCGAGCACATGCTCGAACTGGACTACGCCGGTCTGATGGTCACGCCCGAAGACGACGACCAGGTCGTCATCGGCGTCGTCACGAAGACCGACGTCCTGCGTGCGCTGACCTTCACCGAAGAGGAGCGCATGGACGTCCAGATCACGAACGTCTCCCTGCTGGATACGATTACCCGGGAGTCGATCTACGAGAGCATCGAGGAGGTCGCCGACAAGTACGCGGACATGCAGGTCCTTCACGCGCACGTCCGGTTCAAAGAACACAAGGAGAAACTCCGCGGAACGTCGCTGGTTCACTGCCAGATTCGGCTGCGAACCAACAAGGGACAGGTCGCCGGAACCGGCGAAGGCTACGGCGCGGAGAACTCCTTCCGCGTCGCCCTGGACAAACTCGAGCGCAACGTCCTCGAAGTCAAAGGCGTCACGAGCGACGAGGAGTACCGCGGCCAGCTCCTGCGTAAACTGAACGAACTGTAAGTCGACACCGACTGCGCGTAGAACTTTTAGTTTTTAGAACCGCTGACTTTCATCGCCGCCTTCGAGCCCCGTATCCGTAATTTTGAACTGTACCGACTCGCCGACTGGCTTCGAGCGGTGCTTCTCGAGCGTCGCCCGTCGATTTCCGCCACGGAATCGCTCGAGACGGACGACGACGCCGGTCCAGTGCTCCAGGGTATTTCCACCGAGCGCGCGCGTGCGATCAGAGTCGGGATCGGAGAACACCTGGTTCGTCAGGACGACTGCGAGGTCGTGTTTGCGGGCAAGCGAGAGGAGATGCGTCACCTGTCGGGTGACTCGTCGCAGGGCTTCACCTTCGTCGCCGTCGCCAGTTCGCTCGAGTCGGTAGAAACCCGTCGCGCTGTCTAAGACGATCAGGTCCGCGCGTTCGGCGAACTCCTCGGTGTCGCGGACCGCTTCGGCCTGTTCCTCGAAGTCGACGGCGTCCTCGATGACGATTCGGGATGCGATCGACTCGACGTCGAGGCCGTCCTCCGCCGTCGCGGACGCTTCCTCGAGGCCTGTGCCGTCTTTCGCCAGGGTCGGATCGCCGTCGGCGTCCGCTCGAGCCGACAGCAGTTGCTCGAAGCGGTCGACGGAGACGCCTTCGGTGTCTATGTAGACGACCGTCCCGCCCGCGGCGGCCGCTTCGACGGCGGCCGATAGCGCGAGGTTCGTCTTCCCCGCGGCCGGCGTCCCGTAAATTTGGGTGACGGTCCCGCGCTCGAACCCTCCATCGAGCAGGTCGTCGACCGGGCCACAGCCGGTCGGGATTACCTCGTCGTTCACGGGCAGAATTGGTCCGTTCGGCGCAAAAAGCCCCCGGAACTGACTGGGATCGGCGTCGGGACCGACTCGAGTGCTTGCCGCCGTCCGGATACGTTTATTCCGGCCGGGAGCAAACGTCCACTCGTGATCGTCGTTGCAACGTCGGACTTCGAAGTGTACCACGGCGTCGTCAACGAGCTACGGGACCGCGGGACGACGTTTACGACCGTCGAACCCGATGAGAGCCTTCCCGAGGAAACCGCCGTCGTCGTCACCGGGGACGATCACGCCGACGACTTCCCGAACGTGACGACGATCGTCGCGGACCCCGACGATCCGCGACGGGCGATCGACCAGGCGCTGACCGCAGTCCGTGGCGACGGCGGTCGAACCATCATCGGCGTCGATCCGGGGCGCAAACCCGGCATCGCCGTCCTCGCCGGCGAGATGGTCGTCGCCGCGTTTCAGGTGCCACTCGCCGACGCCGTCGACGCCATCCAGCGCGAGGTAGCCGAGGCTGCCGACCCGGTCGTCCGGATCGGCGACGGCTCCCGGCTCCAGGGTGCAACGCTGGTCAACGACCTCGAGGACGTCCGCGTCGAACTCGTCGACGAAACCGGAACGACTCCCTACCTCGGCACGGGCGCCAGGGGGATGGAAGACGTCCTCGCCGCGGTCAATATCGCCCGACTCGAGGGCGAAGTCGTCGACGCCCGCGAGATCGAGCCGACGGCGGGCGAGTTACAGGTGATCAAGGATCGCTCCCGCGAACAAAGCGAGACGAACCGGGCGATCGACGAGGTCCTGGCTCGACGGGTTGCGGCCGGCGAGTTGACGATCGAAGAGGCACTCGACGAGCACCGCAACGGCGGCGAGACGAACGGCGGGACGGAGCCTGACGACTAGCGACAGTTCGGTCCCGGTTACAGACCGCAGGAAAGAAACGAAAACCGAAAACGATCCGCGTCGGTCACGTCGGCCGAAAACCGACCGAGTGACGGGCGAAACGGAACGTGTGACTCTCGAGTTACGATGCAGCCCAGACGTTCGTCGCAGCGACCGAGGCGAACTGGACGTTCTCGTTCTCCTGGATCGCTAGCTGGGCAGCGTCGGCGCTGTCGCCGTTCTCGGCGATGGCGACGGCGGCCTGCTGTTCGTTGATGTTCTGCTGGTTGACGAACTGGACCTGCTCGATCTGGGCGCTCGCGTGCTGTTCGACGTCGTTGGTCTGGGTGGCGTCGGAGTCGTAGGCGATTCCTTCGAAGCCGTCGACCTCGTCACCGCCGAGGTTCACGCTGGTGGTCTCGGAGGCGATGACGCCGTCCTGGACGTGACCGGGGCCGGCGTAGACGTTCAGCGCCTCGGCGAAGCCGACCTGGGCGTTGATGTTCTGCTGGTAGGACAGCTGGATCGCGGTCGCTTCGCTACCGTTGGTCGCGTACGCCAGCGCGGTGTTTTGCAGGTTGACGTTCATCTGCTCGACCTCCTGGCTCTGGGTCACTTCGGAGGTCGCAGTCTGGACGCTGTCACCCTTCTTGTGGTGGTCTTTGTCCTTGTCACCGTGCAGGTTCTCGAGCTTTTGTTCGGTCTGGACGATGCCGTTGTCGCCGTCGAAGCCGGCAGTCGCGACGTTCATGCCCGGCATCGCGTCGATGACGTTCGAGGCGTCAGCCTCACCGATCTGCTGGTTGAGGTTGGTCTGTTCGGTGAACTGGAGCGCGGTCGCCGTACTGCCGTTGCCGACGGCGATCGCGACGGCGCCGTCCTGCTCGTTGACGTTCATCTGGTCACCTTCCTGTCCCTGCGCGACCGACGCGCTCGCGGACTGATCGGTGAACTCGCCACCGGAGTAGACGTTAGTTGCGTTAGCGACGCCCTGTTGCAGGTTCTGGTTTGCCTGCTGGGACTGCTGCAGGGCGATCGCTTCGCTCTCGTTTTCGGCGATCGCGAAGGCAACGTTCTGTTCGTTGTAGTTCAGCTGGCCGACTTCCTGGACCTGGGTCACTTCGGCGTCGGCAGCCTGGTCAGGGTCGACGTCTGCCTTGTCACCTTTCTTGTCCGCGATGCCCCAGCCGTCGAAGTGCTTGCCGTCGCCGTTACCCATGACGACGAACACGTTACCGACGTCCTCGAACTCCGTGGTCTGGACGTTCGAGGCCGACGCGTCACCGAACTGGATGGCGTCGTTCTGCTGGGTCGACTCCTGGATCGCGGTGGCTTCACCGCCGTCGATCGTGATCGCAGTCGCGTTCGCCTGCTGGTTGATGTTTACCTGATCGACGTCCTGGTACTGCGTGACCTCAGCGTCGACCTCCTGTGCTGCATCGGACGCGTGCGCTTCGATGTACTCCTCGAGCGTCATGTCGCCGAGATCGGCTCCGAAGACCAGGTAGAGGTCTTCACCGTTCTCGAGCGCGTGGACTGACTCTGCCGTGGCGTCGTCGCCGGCAGCAACTGCCGGTGCGCCACCGGCTACCATCGCTAAGGCGACTATACAGGCAATAAGAACCGTCGTACACTGTGAACGTATCGTCGTCGTGTTGGTCATGATTCGTTTGACTTGAGCCGTGAGAGTCTTTTGTTTCTGCATCTCCACGGCGTGAACCTTCGTATCCCGATGACAGACTTTGTTATCTGTCAGTTGATTCGGATATGATGCGGCCTACTCGAGACGGCTCGAGTGCGGCAACTTCGAAAGCGGAAACTTCGAATTACAGGCGGCGAATACGCGGTCTGTGGTGTGTGGTATCAATGAACAAGAAATGCGGCGAGTAGCGTTCGCGAACTCGATCGGCCAGTTGTATCGAGGGCTGTGAGTATCACAGTCGTCAACGGGTGCCTGTTGTTGGTGGGTTGAACACTACCCGGTCTCTACTCGGTATTTCGGGGACGTGATGGAGCAATGAATCGACGTAACTGGGCAAAACAACACAATAGGATCGTCGTACCGGCGACGGAAGTTCGTTCGTCGCCAGTGGATTCTCTCGGAAAACAACTAAATTGTAGCCTCAACGCCTCTAATCAGGTAATTCCCTCCGAAACCGTTCTTCGGGTTGAAGTAGGTCTCCGTGATGAGTGGCGATTGGGCAACGCGTCACAGCGGGAGTTGCAGGGGAGATGGCGGAGCCTACCCCGACGAGCTGTAGCTCTCTCAGGGCTCAGCTCTGTTACGGCCCGCCCGCGTGATGCGTGCCTAATAGATAATCCAAAATTCAACTATGAAGCGCGCACTCACACTCGCACTGGTAGTAGCAGTCGTCGGCGGCCTCACGTTCATGGGGCTCGCTGGAACAGCAGCGGCACACGACTACGACAAGAACGGCGTCGCCGAAGAGCAGGTCGCCGCAGACGTCCCGCAGGTCCAGATCGGCCAGGCTGCCGATGCGTCGGTGAACCAGGCCCAGGACGGTAACCAGGTGAACCTCAACAACCAGGAAGCCGGTATCGAGCAGTCCGCTGACGCGAACGCTGGCGATGGTGGCGAAGTTGTCATTGAAGCGCCGGATGATGCTGACGAAAACGCTACTGACGATAATAACACCAACACTGCTGGTGCTGCACAGGCACCTGTCAACCCAGGACCGGTCTTCGGTGACGAGGTCGGTGACAACGTGACTATCGACGCACCTGTCGATACGACTATCACTGCTGACGGTGGTGACGCTACGGTCGAGAACGTGACCCAGAATGCGGATATCACCCAGAGCGCTGAGCAGAGCAACACTGCTACCCAGAACGGCGAAGCCTCTGCCTTCAACCTCATCGGCAGCTAATTGCAGTAGCCGATAGCAACAGAGCAGAACGAATTTCACTTTTTCTTCGAGAAACTGAAACGGGTAGACTCGAGTCCGTTCACCGAACGGTCCGAAGACGGTCCAATATTGGCTATCGATAGTAGTCGCTACGGTCGTTCGCCGGTCTGATTACTCCGTATCGAACGAACATCGCCGTTTCAAAGTCGGTGCTTACCGACGAAACAGTTCTCGGCGTTCAAATAGCAGGGTGTGAAGACCGAAGATAGCGGCCGAACCGAACAATCGATCAACTCATGAAACGAATCGCACTCGGCGTCATCGCACTCGTCTGTCTGGCTGCTATCGTCGGCGCCGGCATCGGTGGTGGGGTGGGAGACGAGACGACCGACGACGCCGAGACAGACGAGGACACGTCCATGTGGAACGTACTGATCAACATCACGAGCAGCGACGACGATGACGAGGTGACCGTCTCGAGCGACTCCGAGGTCGTCGTCTCGAACGAATCGGGCGAGAAACGGATCGTGACGAACTCGAGTTCGAACGCGAGCATCTCGATCACGCAAAACGCGTCCGAGGCGGCCGAACAGAACGTATCGATCTCGCAATCGGCCTCGGCGGAGGGTGGCGACGCCGAGGTAACCGACGTCGACCAATCCGTCTCGGTGAGCCAGTCGACGTCCGTCTCGAGTTCGGGGGAAGACGGTAGTGACGGCGAAGATGGCTCGGTCAACGTATCGATCTCTACCGGCGACGACAGAGACGACGCGTAGCCGGTGGAGATCGCTTCGTCGCCTCGGGTGAATAACCGCTATCGACGGGACCGCCCGGTGAACTGCATACCGCCGTCGACCTCCCGGCGAACCCGAACGGCCGAACGGGTATCGCTCGCGACTGATCCTCCATACGCTACTTACGGGACTCTCGACCCGGAGTGAACCGATCTCCGGCGCTCTCGTTTCGTCGGCCACAGAATTCATTTGTAATTGACATACTATGAACACTCGAGCGTCGATACGCGTGGGCAGCGACACGCCGAACGTCGTCACCGTCACGTCTCCGACGTTCGCTCGAGTCAGCCGCTCGTCTGACGTACAGTCCCGCCGGTGCCGTCACATCTATGTATCTTCCAGCCGTTACTTGACGTGGTAGCATCCCTCAAACTCGAGTGAGCAAAAAACCTATCCGATCACGAATCGGAGTCATTGACATCGCCGTCCATCCCGAATCATGAACGAAGTTCAACTGGAGGTTGCGAAGGCATACCCGAACGACTCGGGTCGTGGTATCGCCCGACTCGACCCGGACACGCTGTTGCATCTCAAGCTGAGTCCGGGCGACATCATCGAAATCGAAGGTGCGGATACGACCGCCGCGAAGGTGTGGCGTGCAGACCGGCAGGACTGGAACACGGACACAGTTCGCATCGACGGCTTCACCCGTCAGAACGCCGACGTCGGCATCGGCGAGCGCGTCACGATCCGGAAGGCCGAGGCGACGAAAGCCGAAGAACTCGTCCTCGCACCGCCCGAAGAAGCGTCGGTCCAGTTCGGTTCCGACGCTGCCGGCATGGTAAAACGGCAGATCCTCAAGCGGCCGGTGGTCGGCCGAGACATCGTCCCGGTCATGTCCTCGACGAATCATCCATTCATGCGGTCGCCCGGCCAGGCGATTCCGCTCATCGCAGTCGAGACTGAACCGGAAGGTGTCGTTCTCATCACCGAGGACACCGACGTCGAACTCCGGGAGGAACCGATCTCCGGCTTCGAGAAGACCGGTGGTGGGATCACCTACGAGGACATCGGCGGGCTCCAGAGCGAGATCCAGCGGGTCCGCGAGATGGTCGAGTTGCCGATGAAACACCCCCAGATCTTCAAGAAACTGGGGATCGAGCCGCCACAGGGAGTCTTGCTCCACGGGCCGCCGGGTACCGGGAAGACCCTGCTGGCGAAGGCCGTCGCCAACGAGACCTCCGCGAGTTTCTTCTCTATCGCCGGCCCGGAGATCATCTCGAAGTACTACGGCGAGTCCGAACAACAGCTCCGGGAGATATTCGAGGACGCAAGCGAGGAGTCACCGGCGATCATCTTCATCGACGAACTCGACTCCATCGCACCCAAGCGGGAGGACGTCACCGGCGAGGTCGAACGCCGGGTCGTCGCCCAACTACTGACGATGATGGACGGCCTCGAGGCCCGCGGCCAGGTGATCGTCATCGCCGCGACGAACCGCGTCGACAGCGTCGATCCTGCCCTGCGCCGTCCGGGTCGATTCGACCGCGAGATCGAGATCGGCGTCCCCGACGAGACGGGTCGCGAGGAGATCCTCCAGATCCACACGCGCGGAATGCCCCTCTCGGACGACGTCAACCTCTCCCATCTGGCCGACGAGACCCACGGTTTCGTCGGTGCCGACATCGAGAGCCTGACGAAAGAGGCCGCGATGAAGGCGCTTCGGCGGTACCTCCCCGAGATCGATCTCGACGAGGAGGACATCCCGCCGAGCCTCATCGACCGGATGATCGTCAAACGCGAGGACTTCCGTGGCGCGCTCAACGAGGTCGAACCCTCGGCGATGCGAGAAGTCCTCGTGGAACTCCCCAAGATCTCCTGGGACGACGTCGGCGGCCTCCACGAGGCCAAAGACCAGGTCAAAGAGTCCGTCGAGTGGCCGCTCTCGAACCCCGGCCGGTTCGATCGGCTCGGCATCGATCCGCCGGCCGGCGTCTTGCTCTACGGCCCGCCCGGGACGGGGAAGACCCTGATGGCGAAAGCCGTCGCCAACGAGACCAACGCGAACTTCATCTCGGTCCGTGGCCCACAGCTGCTCTCGAAGTGGGTCGGCGAGTCCGAGAAGGCGATCCGCCAGACGTTCCGGAAGGCCCGTCAGGTCTCGCCGACGGTGATCTTCTTCGACGAACTCGACGCGCTCGCGCCCGGTCGCGGCGGCAGTGAGAGTGGCTCGAACGTCTCCGAACGCGTCGTCAACCAGCTGCTGACCGAACTCGACGGCCTCGAGGAGATGGAGGACGTGATGGTGATCGGCGCAACCAACCGGCCGGACATGATCGACCCCGCACTCCTGCGATCGGGCCGGTTCGACCGGCTGGTCATGATCGGCGAACCCGACGTCGATGGACGGGAACGCATCCTCGATATCCACACCCAGAACATGCCGCTGGCCGCGGACGTCACGCTCAAGGAGATCGCCGAGATCACCGACGGCTACGTCGGCAGCGACCTCGAGTCGATCGCCCGCGAAGCGGCGATCGAGGCCCTGCGCGAGGACAAGGAGGCCGACGTCGTCGAGATGAGTCACTTCCGTCAGGCTATGGAGAACGTCCGGCCGACGATCACCGACGAGATTCTCGACTACTACGAGCGGATCGAAGAGGAGTTCAAGGGCGGCTCCAGCGGACCGGATCCGACCGGTCGCCGCAGCAGTCGCATCGGATTCCAGTAACTCGCGCCGGGGGTTACTCGAGCCGTTTTCGCAGGCTACTCCGGTGAAACGTGTGCCTACCGCGATGCAAACCGATATTGTCCGATGTCGGCAGTCCGTGACTCGAGTGGCGGCTGTCCCGAGGTCGACGAGTGAACCGGTTGGCGTCGATTTAGTGCGATTATTCGGCTGAATCGCTACCAACCGAGCGAAACCGTTGTGCCGATATATGCGACGTCGGCGAGAACCATCGCTGCCTAGCAGGTGTTTCGATGCCGGATGTGAACCAGGCGACCGCAAACGAACCGGACGACGATCACCGTGGCGCTCTCGAGCAAGCGTTCCCGTCGCTCGCACCGTCGATCCGGAAGGTTGGGTTCTGGGCGGGAATCGGTTTGCCTTTTCTCCACGTTCCGGTGCTTCTGACGGGGCTGTCGACGTCGATCGAGACGCTCGTCTTTCTCGGACTTCTCGCTCTCAATCTGGGAGCGTTGTACGTCGGTCACTCTTACCGGCGATAGCTCACTCTCTCGAGTAGATCCGGTTGACGTGATCGAACTCCTCTCGGAGCGCCCGTCGCTTGACGACCGCGAAGCCGGCGACGATGAGCGCGAAGCCAAGCAGCGTCGTCGCGTCGACGACTTCGCCGAGGTAGAGCCAGCCGACGATCGCCGTGAAGATCGGCGCGACGTACGAGACCATGTTGATCTCGACTGCGCCCAGTCGCTCGAGCAGATCGAAGTACAGCAGGAAGCCGAGCGCGCTCGCGACCAGCGCGAGGTACGCGAGTGCGCCCAGCGCTTCCGGGTGGGTCCAGGCTGCGGGCTCGATCGGTTCGCCGAGTCCGAGACTGATCGCGTGCATCACGAGGGCACCGCCGAGCATCGACCAGGCTTCCATCGTCTCGATCGGGAGCGAGGCGTCGATTCGGCGCGTGAGGACGCTCCCGAGGGCAAACGAGGCTGCAGCACAGAAGACGAGTAGTTTCGCGACGAAATCGGGGGCCAGCAGGTCCGCGGGATCGGGCTGTGAGATCACTGCGACGCCGACGAGCCCCAGGACGACCCCGAAGACGCCGACGACCGACAGGGCGTCCGAGGGAACCAGCGCACGCGCGAACCCGGTGGTCAACACCGGCGAGAGACTGACGAGGATCGCGGCTGCTGCCGCAGTCGTATTCTGCTGTCCGACGAAGAGAAACGCATGGTAGGCCGCGATCAACAGGACGGCACCGACCGCCACGACCGCCCACTCGTCGCGGCCGTGTGGTAGCCACTCGTCACCCTCGAGCGTATAGGCTGCGTACGCGAGCATGACGATGCCTGCGACGTCGTACCGTAGCGCCGCAAAGAGGACGGGTGGAAAGTGCTCGAGACCGGCGCTGATCGCGACGAACGCCGTTCCCCAGCAGGCTGCAAGCGTCAGGAAGAGACCGAAGTTACGATACCGGCTCACACCGGTACTCCCGACCGATGTCTCCTATGTATTTCGATTCGAAATCGACCGGCCGCGTTACAGCAGTGGCCGTTCGCGGAGTTCCGGCTCCTCTTCGGTCTGTTTGAACTGCTCGAGAAGTGGCTTGATGTCGTCGAACCCTTCCGCGAGGACGATGTCGCCGCTGCGGAGGTCGTAGTCGATGATGTCGTAGTCTGCGAGACGAGGGAGGTGGTTGTGAACCAGCGAGACGTAGGTTCGCTGTCTGGTTTCGCCGGTGATTCGGTCGACCGATTCGTCGTGTTCCCACGCGGCGACCTGGGTGACGAGGTCTTCGATGTGGGCGGATTCGTCCTGAGCGAGCTGATAGAGCACGTAGCGGCGCTTCGACTTGGCGAGAAGAGAGCAGGCAGCCTCCATTCGGCTATCGGTGGTCTCGTTCATACTTGATCCAGACCCCCGTCGGTATTACACCTGCTGCCAATACAGATTGGTTCCCCCGGTATTACGGGTACTATGGGGCGTCTATCCGTCGATTAGTGAGACGGTCGGGTGATGGAGATAGTCCATCTGGAGCGATCGAAGTGTCGATACAGGTGCTTCTGAACGTCACTGTGTATCCGGTCGCACGACGGGAGTGTGGTTCGAAGGAGCGAGAACCCGGCGACTGGGATCGATGTCCAGACGGTGTCAATCGGTCTGATAGTCGTCCGAACCGGGCTCGCCCGGAACCGACGCATCGTAGAGGTGGCAGGCAGCGGGGTGGTCCGAATCCGCGTGCGATACGGCGAGTGGCGGGTTCTCTCGTTCACAGACGCTCTCGTACGTTTCACGGAGCCGCTGTGCAGCACCGTCCCAGTCTGACTCGGCAAGATGCGCCAGCGCTTCCTCGACGACGGCGTCGTGTTCCGCCGGTAGCTTTCGGTCGAGCAGGCGGTCTTTCAGCGCCGCGACGAACGCATCGACGTCTCCGCCGGACACCTGCCCGTCCTCGAACTCGAACTCGCCGCCGTCGCCGACCGTCTCGAGCGAAACGTCCCGTCCCTCGACGCGCTCGCGAAGATCCATGAGATCACGGAAGACGTCCTGGTCGATATTCATGTCCGCCGGCGGGATCACCTTCGGACACCGAGTCCGGAACCGGCAGCCGCTGGGTGGATCTCGCGGGGAGGGGACGTCGCCGGACAGCGTCTCGATGTCGCGGTCCTGTTCGGCTGTCGAGGCTCGCGGAACGCTCTCGAGCAAGGCCCTCGTGTACGGGTGTTTCGGTTCCTCGAAGATTGCCTCGACCGGCCCGATTTCGACGATTTCGCCGAGATACATCACGGCGACGCGGTCACAGATGTGCCGGATCACCGAGAGGTCGTGGCTGATCAGCAGGTAGGTGAGATCGAACTCTTCCTGGAGGTCGTCCAGCAGGTTCAGCACCTGCGCCTGAACCGAGACGTCCAGCGCGCTCGTCGGTTCGTCCAGCACGAGGAACTCGGGCTCTAAGGCGAGCGCCCGCGCGATACCGATCCGCTGGCGCTGGCCGCCGGAGAACTCGTGTGGGTATCGATCCAGCTGGTCGACCGAGAGACCCACCCGATCGAGCAGACCCGTCGCGTGGTTCCGGCGGAGCTCTCCGGTCGAACGATCGACCGAGACGTGGACGGTGATCCCCTGGTCTCGAGTCACCTCGACGGTGAGATCCTCCTCGACTTCGGCGACGACGCCGTCCGCCACGTCGACGGTGTGGTCGGCAGCGACGTCCTCGGCGAGCCGTTCGACGTCCGCGTCGGCACGGACGGTTACGTGTGCCGTCGCGACGCCGTCCGTCGGGGTCACCAGCTTGTCGATGTCGTCGGCCGCGGTCGCGGTGACGATGTCGTCGGAAATGCCGTCGGTTCGCACCTCGACTCGCGTCTCGACCCCGGGGTCGGTCCAGGGCCAGTCGTGGATCTCGAGTGGCTGGGTGACGATCTCACCGATCGTCATCCGCGGGTCGAGACTCGAGAACGGATCCTGGAAGACGACCTGTGCCTCCCGTCGGAAGTCGTTGAGCGCGGCCCCCTCGAGGTCGTAGACGCTCCGGCCGTCGAACTCGACGTCACCGTCGCTGCGGTCCTGTAACCGAAGCAGCGTTTCGCCGGTCGTCGACTTCCCACAGCCGGATTCACCGACGAGACCGAGGGTTTCGCCCTCGTGAATGTCGAAGCTGACGCCGTCGACTGCTCTGACGGCAACTGGTTCGTCGCCGAGCAGTCGATCGAGCAGCGAGTCGTTCTCCCAGAAGTACTTCTGGAGGTCGTCGACGCGGACGAGTGGTTCATCGGTACTCATCGGGTCTCACCTCCGGATTCCTCGATCTGTGTCTGTGCTCGCTCTTCGATGGCTCGCTCGTCGTCCGTGATTTCGTCCCGTTCGTCGAGCGGGGTTCGGTCGTCGGTCGCGAACCAGTCGTCCGGAACGGCACGGGACTCGTCGTACGCCATCTCCGCGAGGACACACCGTACCTCGTGCTGGTCGCTGCCCTCGGCGTCGTACTCCGGCGGATGGTCGAGACACTCCTCCATGGCTTTCGGACAGCGATCGGCGAAGTAACAGCGGTCTTCCATCTCGTGATCGAGCAGGCTCGGCACGTTGCCCGGAATCGGATCGAGCCGTCCACCTGCGTCCTCGAGGTCGGGGATCGACCCCAGCAGACCCTCGGTGTAGGGGTGGACGTAGTCGTCGAAGACGTCCGCCAGGGTGCCGCGTTCGACGATCTCGCCGGCGTACATCACGCCGACGCGGTCGCACATCCGTGCGATGACGCCGAGGTTGTGCGTGATCAGGAGGATCGTCATTCCGGTTTCCTCCTGGAGGTCGGAAAGCAAGTCCAGTACCTGAGCCTGAATCGTCACGTCCAGCGCGGTCGTCGGCTCGTCGGCGACGAGCACGTCGGGTTCGCCCGCAAGCGCCTGGGCGATCATCGCCCGCTGGAGCATCCCGCCGGAGTACTCGTGTGGGTACTCGTCGGCCCGTTCGACGGGATCGGGGATGCCGACCATCTCGAGGAGTTCGATCGCTCGCTTCCGACTCGCCTCGGTGACGTACTTCTGGGAGGGCAACATCGTCGACAGCACGAAGTTGCCAAGCGAGTACTCCTCGGACTGGGTTCGGGCTCGTGTCGATCGCGGGTTCGCGCTGGCGCGTTGCTGGACTTCGACGGCTTCGGCGATCTGTTCGCCGACCGTGAGACTCGGGTTGAAGCTGCTCTCGGGGTCCTGGAAGATCATGCTGAAGGTCGTCCCCCGGAGCGATCGCCTGGTCTCGTCGGGTAGCTGCCGGAGGTCGACGAAGTCGCCGTCGACCGCTTCCGGCTGGTCGTCCCGAACGGTTTCTGCCAGTTCGGGGTCGTTGAACCAGACCTCGCCGTCGGTGATCTGGCCGGGTGACTCGATCAGGTCGACGATCGAGCGTGCGGTCACGCTCTTCCCGGAGCCGCTCTCGCCGACGATGCCGAACACGTCGCCGCGTTCGATCCTCAGATCGAGATCCTCGACGGCGTTTACCTGTCCCTGTTCGGTGAAAAACCGCGTCGAAAGTCCGTTGATGCGTAGTATCTCCTCAGACATGATTATCCCGCGCCACCTCCTTCGCCCTCGATGTTCGGGTCGAGGGAGTCCCTGAACCAGTCGCCGAGCAGATTGATGCTAACCACCGCGAGGACGATCCCGATTCCGGGGACCGTCGAGACCCACCAGGCCGTCCGGAGGTAGTCCTGGCCCTGCTGGATCTCGTACCCCCACGAGAGCGTCGTCCCGGAGAACCCGAGATAGGACAGCGAACTCTCGAGCAGGATGACTGCCGCGACCTGGATCGTCGCGAGTACGATCACCGGCGTGAGACTGTTCGGAAGCACGTGTTTCAGCAGGATCTTCCGGTTGCTCGCGCCGAGGCTTCTGGCGGCTTTCACGTACTCTTCGTTGCGTATCGACATGGCCTCGCCGCGTGCGACGCGGGCGAACCAGACCCACGTGACGAGTCCGACGACGATCGTCACGGTCCCGGGGAGGATCGTCGACTCGGGCATTCCATCGCCGAAGCCGGCCATCACGAGTGGATCGGGCACCGGTATAGCGAGCGATCCGAAGACGCCGATCAGCGCAAGTGCAAGCACCAGCGACGGGAACGCGAGCATCACGTCGGCGACTCGCATCATCGCATCGTCGATTCTGCCGCCGTAGTAACCCGATATCAACCCGAACGGAACGCCGATGATGACGGCCAGCCCGGTTCCGAGGATGCCGACCATGAGCGACGTTCGAGCGCCGTACAGGAGTCGGGAGAAGACGTCCTGACCGACGTTGTTCGTCCCCAGCAGATGCTCGGTACTGTATTCAGCGGTGTAGGTCACGCGCTCGCCGTCCTCCCACTGGTGGCTCTCGTAGCTTACTCCGACCGGTGGATACGAGTTTCCGCTATCGTCGAAGTGGCCGGTCGTGTTCGGGTTGTGGGTCGCAAGCACCGGCGCGAAAAGCGCCATGACGAGTATGATCAGCAAGATGACGAGCCCGAGTTTCGCCAGGAGGCTCTGTCGGAACTCCTGGCTGAGATTCGACTTGATTCGATCGGAGATCATTCGTCGATCACCCGTGGATTGAGTTTTGCGTAGACAGCGTCGACGCCGATGTTGATGACGACGTAGCCGACACCGATGAAGATGATGATGCCCTGGATGAGCGGCCAGTCGAGGTTGTGGATCGCAGAGATCAGCCGCAGACCGAGTCCGGGCCAGGAGAAGACCGTCTCCGTGATCACTGCACCCCCGAGCAGGGTCCCGAGTTGCAGGCCGAGTACGGTGATGATGGGAATCATCGTGTTTCGCAGCACGTGTTTGTACCGGACCAGTACTCTCGGAATCCCCTTCGCCTCGGTCGCCGTCACGTAGGGTTTCCCGTACTCGTCTAACATCCCGCTTCTGGTCAGGCGAGTGATTAGGGCCGTGAAGTACGTTCCTAACGTGACCGCCGGCAGTATGATGTGCCGGAGCCAGGTCAACAGGTCACCCACGTAGAACGTCGTCAGGAACGTCCACAACGCAGCGTGGAACGCGACCGGGCGACGACCCGTCGGGAAGAGATCGAACTGGACCCCGAGCAACAGGATCAACATGATCCCGAGCCAGAAGTTCGGCGTACTGATCCCGATCAACGAGAACGTCGTCGCGCCATAGTCGGCGGGTTCGTTCCGCCGGGTTCCGCTGATGACGCCGAGTGGAATCGCGATCACCAGTGCGATGATCGTCGCTGCGATCGCCAGTTCCAGCGTCGCCGGGATCCGCTCGATGACCATCGTCGACACCGGCCGACTCGCCTGATAGGAGTAGCCGAGGTCGCCGACGAGAAGTCCCTGAAGATAGTCGAGATACTGGACGTATATCGGCTGATCCAGCCCGAGTTCCTCACGGATGCGATCCCGCGTAGCCTGGTCGACCGCCGGGTCGACGATGAGATTGACCGGATCGCCCGGCGTAATCGCTCGCAGCCCGAACAGTACGGTGACGACGCCCCAGATGACGACGATCCCCTGTAACGATCGCTTGAGTAGAAACTTACCGAATGACATTACGAGACGAACAATAATTCGAAGGCGATTTCATGGATTGGACGGTTTGATCGATTCCGGATTTTCTCCGGACGCCAAAAGCGGTTGCGATTCCCGTGTTCTACGTTTCCATCTCCCAGAGGTAGATGCTCTCGTCCATCCGTGGCTCCCAGTCGATGTCCTCCCGGACGCCGTAGACGCTGTCCTGGGAGTGCAGGAAGACCCACGGGGCCTCCTCGCGAAGTTCCTCGTTGATATCCTGCAGTGCCTGTTCGCGTTCGCCTTCGTCCTCGATCTCCTGGCTCTCGAGGATCTGCTCGGAGACGTCCTCGTTACGCAGCGTCTCGAGTGGGGCCTCCTCGACGAAGAACGGTGCGAGCCCGTAGTCGGAGTCGCCCGTGATGACGCCCCAGCCGATCAGGAAGAACGGCATCTCTTCGTCGTCGTAGCCCGCGCTGTTCGCGTCGGAGATATCGGGGAAGGGAACGATATCCACGTCGCAGTCGACGTTGTCGAGCTGGTCGATGTGGTCCGCCGCCGTCTGAGCGACGTCCGCGTCGTTGAGGTACCGGCCTTCCGGCGCGTGGAGCGTGATCTCGACGTCTTCGTGGCCGCTCTCCTCGACCAGTTCCTCGGCACGCTCGAGGTCCTGCGAGTACGGATCTAGGTCCGGGTTGTAGCCGAACACGCCTTCGGGAATCGGCTGGGACATCGGGTCCGCGAAGCCGCCGAGGACGGTTTCGATGATCTCCTCGTTGTCGACGGCGTAGTTCATCGCCTGGCGGAACTCCTGGCTGTCGAACGGTTCGACGCCGGATTTCATCACGAGGAAGACGTTCCGGAGGCTCGTTTCGTTGCGAATCTCGATGCCGTCGGTTTCGTCGACGTCGGCGACGTCCTCGGGGATGACGTTGTCGACGATGTCGCTCTCGCCGGCCTCGAGTGCGTTCACGCGACCGCTGGATTCGCCGTCGGCGTTGAAGACGACGCGCTCGATGTCCGGAACCTCGCCCCAGTAGTCCTCGAACGGCTCGAGGACGATCCGAACGTCGGGTTCGTACTCGACGACTTCGAACGGACCGGTGCCGTTGAAGGCGTCGGCGTCGTCACCGGCGACCGGCTGTTCCTGGTCTTCGATCCACTCCTGGTTGACTGCGCGACCGTAGTTTGCGTACTCGTACTCGGCGAGCGACGGCGCGACGCCGTGCTCGAGACGGACGGTCGTGTCGTCGACTGCTTCGGCTTCGTCGATCGCACCCAGACCGGCGGCCTGGTCGCTCTCGACGCCGAGTTCGTCGTCGATCTGCCGGTTGAACGTGTACGCGACGTCTTCGGCGGTCAGTTCCTCGCCGTTGTGGAACTGGACGTCGTCGCGGATCGTGAGTTCGGCCGCCCCGTCGCCGGTGTCTTCCCACTCTTCGACGACACGCGATTGGAACTCGAACTCCGGCGTGACGTCGAACAACGGTTCGTAGACAGCGTCGAGGATGTTGAAGTACGGCCCCGTGATGTGGTCGTTCGGATCGGGGTTCTCGATAAACTCTCCCTGGGTAATGACGAGTTCGTCCGCGTCGTCCCCCTCGGGATCGTCGAGACAGCCGGCGAGCCCGGTCAGGCTCGCTGCACCGGCCACCCCGGAAAGCTTCAGGACTGTTCGGCGACCATAGTTCGGTCTGTCAGCACCCTGCATACCTAACATCGTCGTAAGACGATTATTTATATATTTGGAATTGTCGACTGATGGTGTGTGACACGTGCACTTATGCCCAGGTTTGGGTGTAGATGTGCAATTCCTGTTCGAGAATCGGTTCGTGAAACCCCTGCCACAAGCTTAAGTTGCGCAAGCGTCCTACTACAGGTATGGCCGCTCACGGCCGGTCCGCACTGCGGGACCTGTTCGACGAGTCGCCCACGCCGCATATCGCCCATCCTCCCCGGACTCACCACCGCGACTTCTACGTCGCCACCGACGGGTCCTTCCGGGAGTCGGGCGGCGGCCTGGGGGCCGTTATCGAAACGCGCGACGGCACCCGTGTCGCACGCATCGCGACCGCGGATACGCCGCCGGACAACAACGTCGCCGAGTACCGGGCACTACACCTCGGGCTCGACGTACTGGCGGCGAGAGCGCCTCGAGACGCTCGCGTCGGCCTCCTCGTCGATCACGACGTGCTCGCGAGTAACGTCAACAACGCCGTCCTCGCCGCCGATCACCCCGACTGGAAGCCGCCACAGCCGTTCTCGGTCCCGGCGGCGACGCGCAACCACTGGCGAGGGATCCGCGCTCGACTCAGTGGGTTCGACGAGATCCGCGCTGCACGCATCCACAGCGACCAGAACCCCGCCCACCCCCTCGCGAACGAACCGGACCGGTACCAGCATCTCGAGGGAGAACCCGACCGCTGTGTCCTCCCCGACCCACCCGAACCCACGACGACGGCGACGGAGTTCCCGCCGCCGTCTCGAGCGGATCGAAACAGTGAGAGTGGCAATCGAGCCTCCGACTGACCGGGAACCGCCACCGTTATTTCGTCGCTAGAGAGAGTCGTCTTCGATGAGCCTTCGCGTCGCCGTCGCCGCTCCCTTCGTCCAGCACGGCACCGATTGCCTCGAGGAAGGCGAGTTCGTCGTCGCGCTCTCGCTGGATCGTGACTGGTTCTCGCCCGACCAGGCCAAACGGCTGATCGACGTCGCCACCCAGGAGGGACTGCTCGAGCGCGAGGACGACGACCTCGTCGCAGCGTTCGACCACACTGACGTGACGGTCCCCGAGGAGTTCGTCCCCGACGACGAGATCCTCCGCGAGCGATCCACCTTCGAGCGCGTGCTGGACGCCCTCGTCGCCGAGGGAATGGAGAAACACGAGGCCGTCGGCGCGATCAACGGGCTTCAGGAGGAACTCGGACTGACGATCGAGGCGGCAGCGGTCGTCTACGCACGACGCGAGGGGATCGACGTCTCGGAACTCGCACCGATCGCGAAGGACGCGCTCGAGGACGAATCGTGACGCCGTTCTACCCCTTCAACTCGACCCGGAGTGCGTGGTAGGGGACGGTGTCGACGTTCTCGACTGCGTGTGGCCCCTCCGGTTCCATCCACTCCGTTTCGGGCGGGGAGCGGTCGGCAGTCTCGCCGTCTTCTCGTTCGGGTGATTCGTACGCGAGGTCGTCGTTCTCGTCGTAGTATCGAATGCGTGCGGCGCGGTCGACCATCATCACGCTCGGCCATCGATGGGTGTGGAGTGGTTCCTTCTCGCCGGGCGGGATGATCACCTCGACGACTCGCACGCGATCGTTCTCGAGAAGTACCACGTGGGAGTCCGGAGCGGCCTCGACAGCGTCGAGGGAATCGGGCCAGGGCCAGCCGGAGTCGGTGCGATCGGACATGTCGTACAGATAACTGGTGCCGCGTACATGAATTCACCGTTGCGTTCGGCCAGCAGTAGACGGCCGGGACGACCCGAAGAGAGTTACTTTCCCGACCCCCGAACCCAGGACATGGTCGAAGAGCAGATCACGAACGGAAAGCGAATCGCCCAGTTGCTCTCCTCGGAACTGGACGGGCGCGACGACGGCGTACTCGAGCCCGTCGCCGTAACCAACGCCGACGCGGACGTCGAACCGACGGTCGACGGCGAACGAGCCTACGACGTCGAACTGGACGCGGACGGCGAGACCACCCGCCTCGCACGCGTGTTCGTACACGAAGACCGCGCTCGAGTCGAGTTCGAGGTCGGTCAGGACCGTGCGGCCGAGGAAGCGAAAGCCGTCGAGCTTCGAACCCGTCCGAAAGCGAGTCAGCCGCCTCGAACGCTGCTGTTCGTCGAGAGCGGTGCGGAAGTCAAACGGGCGACGGATGTCGTGCAGGCCGTCGTTCGCGGCGAGTTCGATTAGGACTCACTCGAGGTCCGCGACGATTCCAGGTACTGCCGTCGCGACCTCGTCCTGGTCGACGTGGGCGACGGCCCGCGAATCGGGGTCGGGGCCGTCTTCGAGAAGAACCTGGATTACCCGCATTCCTGCGTTCGTCGCGCCGTAGACGTCGGCCTCGACGTCGTCGCCGACGTAGACTACGTTTTCGGGTGCGACCTCGAGCGCGTCAGCGACTGCTTCGAACGCCCGCGGATCGGGTTTGCCCGCCTCGAGTTCGCCGGTCACGACGGCGGCGTCGAAGACGTCCTCCCAGCCGAGCGTCTCGAGTTTGTCCCGCTGGGCGCGGACGGGGCCGTTGGTGAGCAAGCCGACGCGATACCCTCCACGGAGGTCCGCAAGCATAGCCTCGACGCCGACCAACGGCTCGAGCGCGTCGGCGATGGTCTCGCGGTACGCTCGAGCGAGGGTCTCGGGGTCGGCGTCGGTCGTTCGATCCGCGAGCAGGTCGGCGAAAATCGGCGCTCGCGTCTCGCGGGTGAGGTTCTGGCTGTGGGCTGTGAGGTACGCCTCGCGGCTCAGTTCGGGAGCGTCGACGGCGTCGGCGGCCTCCTGCAGAATGGTTTCACGGTCCCGTGACGGAACCGCGAGCGTGTAATCGAGATCGAAGACGACCGCCTGTACCATGGGAGTCACGGCGGACTCGAGGGGGTTGAAGCTGTCCCTTCGGGGGCATCGAGACCGGACTCGGGGCTGTGACCGCCTGACAGCCGTCGCCCAACGAGTGTTCACGTTTGTCGGGAGAACAGAACCGCTATCGGTACCATTAATTCGGGGGACCCGTCAGTTCGTACCGAATGGTCACAGAGGTAGCACTCACTCTCGATCTCGCCATTATTATTCTCAGCGCGACGCTCGCCGGCTTCGCCGCCAAACGGACGGGACAGCCGACGATCATCGCCTACATTCTCGTAGGCGTGGTGATCGGGCCGGCAGCCCTGGGAATCGTCGAGGTCAGCGAACTCACCGACCTGCTTTCGGAACTCGGACTCGCCTTTCTGCTGTTCCTGCTCGGGATCAAGATGCGACTCGACGACGTCAGGCACGTCCTCACGCCGATCGTCAAGATTTCGATCCCGCAGATGCTCGCCATCTTTCTCGCCGGAATGGGCGTGGCGCTCGCCTTGCCGCCGTTTGGCCTTCTCGAGTCGTTCCTGATCGGCCTCGCGGTGATGTACAGTTCGACGGCGGTCGTCATCAAGATGCTGAACGACAAAGACGAGGCGACGTCGTTACACGGCAAGATCGACGTCGGCGTCCTCCTCGTGCAGGACATCGTCGTCGTCATCATCCTCGCGGTGCTCGCTGCCGGCCGGCCGGACGACCTGGCAGAGGTCGCCACGACGCTGGCCGTCGTTCTCGTCCTCGTCGCGATCATCACCGTCGCGGCGATCGGTGCCTCCCAGTCGGTACTGCCGACGGTCTTCCGCCGTATCGCCGACGACAAGGAGGTATTCTTCCTCGTCGCTCTCTCGTGGGCGTTCCTGTTCGTCTTCGTCTCCGAAAACATCAACCTCTTTCTGGAACCCTTCGGAATCACTGCGTACCTCTCGATCGAGATGGGGGCGTTCATGGCAGGGCTGGCCCTCGCCCAGCTTCCCTACAGCAAGGAACTCCAGGACCGGGTCAATCCGCTGACCGACCTGTTCGTGATGGTGTTCTTCGTCTCCGTCGCGCTCGATCTGCGGGCCGCGGAGTTGCTCGCCCACTGGCACGAGGCGATTATCGCCGGACTCGTGTTGATGCCGGTGAAATTCCTCGTGTTCTTCTACCTGCTCGACTGGCAGGGCTTCGACTCCGAGACGACGTTCCTCGGCTCCATCAACATGATCCAGGTCAGCGAGTTCGGGATCATCGTCGCCGCCGTCGCCTACGAGGGCGACTTCATCCCAGCCGAGGTGCTCGGGTTCATGACGCTACTGGCGATCTTCACGATGAGCGTCTCCGTCTACCTCGTCGAGTTCAACCACGCACTATACGACCGGTTCGAGGCGCCGATCGACCGGTGGACCGGCGACCGCGAGTTCGAAAGCGGCAAGCGGGAGTACCGCGACCACGCCGTCGTCATCGGGTACGACGAGGTAACGAAAAACTCTCTCCCGCTGCTTGCCGACAACTACGAGGACGTCGTCGTCGTCGACCGAACCGTCAGCCACATCGAAACCCTCGAGGAAGAAGGATACGATGTAATCTTCGGCGACGCCAGAAACGCCACGATCCGAAAGGACGCGGCCGTGAAGAAGGCCGACTTCGTCCTCTCGTCAGCGGGTGATCCAGCGGTAAACGAGGCGTTGCTCAGGGACGTCAGCGACGACGCAACGGTGTTCGTCGAGGCGAAGCGGATCGAACACGCACGCGACCTCTACGACAGCGGTGCTCACTGCGTTATCATGACACCATACCTCGCAGCCGACAGACTCGCGGAGTACCTCCGGACCTACCTCGAGGAAGAGGAAGATGTCCTGATGGAAGCGATCGACAGCGATGTCGAACTGCTCGAGACGCCGGATCCGCTCCCGGAGGCCCGCAGCCGACTCGGGGGTGGTCTCGATGAGTGAACTGCTCACGGCGGTCTCGATACTCTTCATCGTGACCGGTCCTCTCCTGCTCGTCGCTCACCGATTCGATCTGCCGGCGGTGCCGGCGCTGGTCCTCGGTGGACTGCTCGCCGGCTGGGTCGTCGAGCCGGATCCGCTGCTCGAGCTTGCGTACTACGGAATCGCACTGCTCGTGTTCACGTGGGCGACGCGGGTCGACCTCGCGGCGATCCGGACGGTGATCGTCGACGGTGAGCTCGCAGCGCTCGGCCAGATCCTCGTCGTCGGCTCGCTCGGCATCGGGTTCGGTATCCTCCTTGGCGTCTCGCCCACCGACGCGATCTACCTCGGGATCGCTGTCGCACTCTCGTCGACGATCGTCGGCACAGGCCTGTTACACCGGGAGATCACCACAGATCTCGTTCGCGGCCGACTGGCACAGTCGCTGCACTTCGTTCAGGACCTGGTCGCCGTCGTCATCGTGTTACTTCTCGGCGCCGGCACGCTCGAGGCTGGATACGTGGGACCGGCGCTCGCTGGTGGAGCAGCACTGTTGGGCGCGGCCGTCCTCGTCAACAGGTACGTGTTCGACGTCATCGGCCGATTGGCCGGGGACTCGGACGAACTCATGATTCTGGGGGTCGTCGCGTTGCTCACGATATTCGTCGGCGCGGCCGAGCTCGCCGGTATTTCGATCGTCGTCGGGGCGTTCGCGGCCGGGCTCGCGGTGCGACACGACCCCGTCGAGTACCTCGGGCTGTTCAACGGGCTGCAGTCGATAAGGGACTTCTTCGTCGCGATCTTCTTCGTCACGGTCGGCGCGCTCGTCGTTTTCCCGTTCATCGGCGAAATCGGGTGGACCGAGTCCGTCGAGAAGCTCGCCCTCGTTGCAGGCCTGGTCGTCCTGACCGCGGTCGTGAAGCCAGCCGTCACTACGGCGATCCTGATCGCTCGCGGATACGAGGCTCGATCGGCGACCCTCGCCAGCCTCAACACCGATCAGGTCAGCGAATTCGGGCTGATCATCGCGATCCAGGCGCTCACGTTCGAGGCGTTGAGCCCGGCCGTCTTCGACGCGATCATCCTCGCCGCTGCGGTGACGATGATCACCTCGAGTCTGACCAACCGGTACAACGAGGAGATCTACCGCGCGCTCGCCGACCGCGGCGTAATAGACGGAAAGCACGACCGGATCGACGAGTGGAGCGACGTGCCCGACGGCATCTCCGATCACGTCGTCATCGTCGGGTACGGACGACAGGGGGCGAGACTCGTCGAAACCTGCGAGGACCTCGATCATCCCTACGTCGTCATCGAGAACGATCCCGCCCGCAGGGAAGCGGTCATCAACGAGTGTGAGGCCGCCGTCGTCGGCGACGCGATGGAAGACTACACCTGGGAGAAAGCCAACGTCGAGGACGCGAAACTCGTCCTCTCGACGGTCGATTCCCGCCCAGTCTCGCGTCGCATCCTCTCGCTGGACGTTGCAGCCGACGTGACGCTGCGATCGAGAGACCGGGCGACCGCTCTCGAATTACTCGACGAAGGCGCATTGTACGTCGGTCACCCCGAACTGCTCGCGGGCCAGCAACTGGCTCAGCAGATCGAGGACCTGTTCGAGGGTGAACTAACGCGCGCGGAACTCCGGGAGTACCAGCGGGACGAACTCGAGCGACAAGCCGATCACGCGCCGCTTCACCTTCAGTGAGGCGATTACTGTAACGATTTCCCGCGCAACCGCAGGACAGGTCGCGGTTGCGCTGGTATTGACTTACAGTAGTCGTATGGACGGGACCCAACCTCGATCGGTTCCCGGGACGAAACGCCATTTCTTTGATGCGGCCGCCGGTATCTACTGGCGTGTTCGAAACCGCCCAAGTGCTTCGGATCGGCCGTAATCTGGTCGTCTACGCCGTGGGTGTCGGATTGCTCGTCGCCGGCGCACTCGGGATGGCAGATGCGATCGATCTGACGACGACCGTCGCCATTCCGTCTTTCGTCGTCGGGTTGCTTCTCGTGTTGTTTGTGCACGAATACTTCGGTGGGCCGGTGTGAGATACCCGCATCACCTCGTATAGGGCGGGCTGTCGTACCTGATTGATTGAGCTTCCTCGGTGATCGAACGTCGTCCACTCACTGTTTCAACCCCTGGATAACTACTCCCACGAGCTTTTTATTTCCCGAAGAGAAGACCGAGCCCAGGTGAGCTAGGGTATGGTCGAGGTCGGCCTCGCGAGTGACGTAGCCACGATCCTCGTCGCCGCTGCGATCGTCGGCGTGCTCGCTGTAAAGCTAGGGCAACCGACGATCATCGGATACATCCTCACCGGCGTGGTAATCGGTCCAGTCGGACTTGGAATCGTAGAGCCGAGCATTATCACAGACACGATGGCCGAGCTCGGTCTGGCATTTTTGTTGTTCCTGCTCGGCATCAAGATGCGCATCGGCGATATCCGACACCTCATCGCTCCGATCGTAAAGATCTCGATTCCGCAGATGGCCGCGATCGGGCTCGTCGGGTTCGGGCTCGCGATCGCCCTCCCGTTTTCCTTCGAGGAGGCGGTAATCATCGGTCTGGCGGTAATGTACAGCTCGACCGCCGTGGTCATCAAGATGTTAAACGACAAGGGAGAAGCGACGTCGCTCCACGGCAAGATCGACGTCGGCATCCTCCTCGCTCAGGACATCGTCGTCGTCATCATTCTCGCGGTACTGGCCGCAGGCCGTCCCGAGGACGCTGCAGACGTGGCGGCGACGCTCGCGGTCGTGATGGTTCTGGTCACGGTCACCACCGTCGCGGCGATCGCCGCGTCCAGGTACGTGCTCCCGCCGCTCTTTCGGCGGATCGCTGACGATACGACGTTCCTGTTCCTCGTCGCCATCTCGTGGCTCTTCCTGTTCGTCCTCGTCTCCGACCAGATCGATGTTCTCCTCGCACCGTTTGGAGTCGACGCGTATCTCTCCGTCGAGATGGGAGCGTTCCTCGCCGGGCTAGCGATCGCACAGCTTCCCTACAGCAAGGACCTCCAGGGCCGAGTCAACCCGTTGACCGACCTGTTCGTGATGGTGTTTTTCGTCTCCGTCGCCCTCGACTTCGAAGCCCGACATCTCCTCGAATACTGGACGGAGGCGATCGTCGTCGCCGTGGTATTGCTGGTCGTCAAGTTCGTCGTATTCTTCACGCTTCTCTACTGGCAGCAGTTCGACCTCGAGACGACGTTCCTCGGCAGCATCGGGATGATCCAGGTTAGCGAGTTCGGGATCGTCGTCGCCGTCGCTGCGGCCGAGAGCGATCCCCCGTTCATTGGACAGGAGGAACTCGGCTTCATCACCCTCGTCGCGCTGCTGACGATGAGCGTCTCAGTGTACTTTATCCAGTACAACAAACAGCTGTTCGAGCGGGTGAAACCGCACCTCTCGCGGTGGGAACAAATCGATCCCGTCGAGCCGGCCGACACGGAGTATCGAGACCACGTCGTCGTGGTCGGCTACGACGAGATCGCACGCAGAGCGTTGCGGATCCTCGAGGAGCGGTACGACGAAATCGTGGTCGTCGATCGCAACGTCGAGCACGTCGAGGCGATCGAAAAGGCTGGGTACGAAGTTCTGTTCGGTGACTTCCAGTACGAGAAGATTCGCAAGGATGCCGGCGTCAAATACGCAGACTTCGTGTTCTCGTCGTCCGACCAGATGGAGATCAACGAGATGATTCTCAGGGAGACTTCGGAGGAGACGACCGTGTTCGTCGAGGCCAAAACTGCGGAGGAAGCAGAGAAACTGTACGACCTTGGCGCGGGGTACGTCATCATGGCTCCACAGCTCGGCGTCGCACAGTTCATGGAATACCTCGAGTCGTACGTCGAGAACAGATCGAGTTTCGACCGGGAAATCGCTGCGGACATGGAGTTGTTGCGAAGCGGCCGACTGTTCCCCGACATTACGGATCGACCGGGTGGTGACGATGACTGACGTCGCGTTACTCACCGCACTGGCGGTCCTGTTCGTCGTCGTCGGGCCGCTGTTGCTGATCGCGAAGGGGCTGCGGCTGTCACTCATCCCGTCGCTTATCCTGGCCGGGTTGCTCGTCGGACAGCTGGGTATCATCGACGGGGAACTCATGCTCGAGCTTTCTCGGCTCGGGATCGCGTTTCTCGTCTTCACCTTTAGCGTGCAGATCAACACCGAACGCGTTCGAACGGTCGTCTCGAACACCGAAATCGTCGCGATCGTTCAGATGCTCGTACTCGGGGCGCTCGGGATCCTCTTTGCGCTCGCGGTCGGTATCGCACTGGAGTCCGAGGCCCTCGCAGGTGTGGGGATCGACGAGCCACTGACAGTCGAACAGGCGCTGTTCGTCGGGATCGCGGCTGCGCTGTCGTCGTCGATCGTCGGGACCACGCTGTTTGCGAAATCGCAGACCGACATCGTTCACGACTCCCTCTCGAGTGAGATCGATTCGTTCAACGATCTTTTGGCGGTGTTCCTCCTGCTCGTCGTCAGCGCCGGCACCTTCGCCCTGGATCCGATTGCGATGCAGCTTGGATACGGCATCATGCTTCTCGCCGCGGCGATCATCGTCAACCGGTATCTCTTCGGCATCGTCGAACGGCTCGCGGGTGGTTCCGACGAGGCGATGTTGATCAGTATCGTGGCGCTGTTGATCGTCTTCCTCGCCGCGGCGGAGTTCCTCGAAACTTCGATCGTCGTCGGCGCGTTCGCCGCCGGGATCGCAGTCAGGGACAACCCGGTCGAGTACTCGGAGGTATTCAACGGGGTAACGTCGATCCAGGAGTTCTTCGTCGCGATTTTCTTTGCCACTGTTGGGGCGCTGGTAACGCTTCCCTCGCCGATCACGGTAGTATCCGACCCTTCGGCCGCTCTCGTCCCCTTCGTACCGATCGGGTTAGTGTCCGATCCATTGGCCACGCTCGCTCCCTTCGTCCCTGTCGCCACGGTTGCACTCGGCCTCGTGATCCTGACGGTCGTGATCAAGCCGATCGTCACCGCCGCCCTGCTCGTGTACACCGGATACGACAGGCGATCGGCAACCGTTACAGGACTCGATCTGGATCACGTCGGCGAGTTCAGCGTCATCGTCGCTATCGAAGCGCTCGTCCTCGGGCTCCTGATCGAGCCGGTGTTCGAGGCGATCATCCTGGCCGCTGCGGTGTCGATGATTCTCTCGAATGTAACTCACACCTACGACGAGGAAATTTACGGGGTGATGGTGAATCGCGGCTGGCTTGGAGAGCCGTATCACGACGTCGACGATTGGAACTCCGTTCCCGAAGACATCTCTGACCACGTCGTCGTCGTTGGGTATGGTCGGCAGGGCCGTCGACTCGTCGAGTTCTGTGAGGAGTTCGATCAGCCCTACGTCGTCATCGAGAACAACCCGCAGGCATTGCCCGATCTTCGGGCCGAGTGCGACGCCTACGTATTCGGCGACGCAATCGAGCCTGAAACGGCAGCGGTGGCCAACCTCGAGTCGGCAGAGCTGGTTATCTCTACGGCCGAATCGAAGCCCCTCACCGAGTACTTCCTGTCGTTTACCGATACCGTCGACGTCATCGTCCGGACCAACGAACTGCCGATGGCCGCCGAACTCATCGACCGAGGGGCAACCTACGTCATCGTTCCGGACCTCCTCGCAGCCGACCAACTCGCCGACAGCCTCGGTGCACTCCTGAACGGAGAGTACGATCCAGATGAACTGCGGACGGAGAGTATGCGCGCACTCGACGTGGATCGCGTGCCACCTCGTTCTTCCTCTGCGGAATCGACGTCGGATACCAGAGAGTTCGGAGGTTGACATCTTCTACGAGCTGTTGGCTGTGGTGCTACCCTGTTCAACGTACAACGAGTAGGATCGTCGCTCGTTCGACTACGAGAGGGCGATCTTCGGAACTCCTCCCGGACCACGGACTTTGCGGATTTCAGCGCACGTCAACCTGCTCGAGAACGCCCTTCTGACAGTCGCGAACGGAGACGACGCCACGAAAACAGTTCGTGCACTCGAGCCGTCCAACCCGGGCCGAAACCCCACGGGCCATCTCAGACCCGCTCGTCCCGCGTCGCGAACCCGTACCGCTCGAGCGCCTGGAAGTACTCGCGCTGCTCGCGCTCGAGCGTCGTCGAATCCGTCTCGTCAGCAGCGAGAGCTTCGACGGTCGAGATCAGCTGTTCGCCCGTGAGGACGTTCGGAACGGCGACGTAGATTGCGCCGGACTCGAGTAACTCGCTCGCGTCGTCGACCGACCCGGAGCGGAGCACGACGTCGGCGTCGGCCCCGATCTCGAGGGCAGTCTCCGACACCGGACGGTGGTCGACGGTCGACCAGACCAGCGCCGCGTCCGCAACCTGGGCTTTCTTCCAAGGGTAGGCCGCCATCGCGTCACCCAGGACGTAGTTGCGACACTCGGTGTCGAGTTCGTCCCACAACACTGGATCGTTCTCGAGGACGACGTACGGCTGGTCGAGTTCCTCGAGTTTCTCGACGATGCGGCGACCGATCCGGCCGTAACCGACGACGACGACGTGATCCTCGAGGTCGTCGACCCTGCTTCGCTCGTCGACTTTTCGCGTCCGCTGGCCCCGGAACAGTCGGACGATGATCGTCTCGTAGACCAGGTCTTCGGACCGTCGTGCGAGGAACGTGAGAAGCATCGTCACGGCCGCTGCGAGAATGATCGCGTCGAACAGTTGGCCTGCGATCGTCCCCATCGTCGCCGCCTGGATCGCGATGATCAGCGAGAACTCGCTGACCTGGTTGAGACTCGAGCCCGCCAGGAACGCGGTCCGGGAGTCGTATCCCTCGTAGACAAAGGAGAGAATGTGGACGATCGGATTCAGGACGAGCACGAGCGCCGCGAGCGCGGCCGCCATGAGCAGGACTTCGATCGACGGGATCGCGACCAGCGCGCCGACCGTCACGAAGAAGATCGCGACGAAGAAGTCCGTGATCGAACTGATCCCGTTCTGGACCTCGAGGGCCTGCGTGCCGTCGCTGCGGATGGCGACGCCGGCGGCGAACGCGCCGACGACGATCGAGAGTTCGACGTACTCCGCAGCGGCGATGAACGCGATCAGGATCGAGATGCTCCCCACGAGCACGAGTTCACCGTCGCCGTCGGCGAGTCGGACCAGAATCGGGAAGCCGTGGCGGTAGATTACCAGTCCAGCGAGAACCAGCACGACGCCGTAGCCGATCTGGGCGGCGACGGCGTCGGCCGTGACGACCTCGGTACTGAGGACCAGCAGTAACGCGATCGCGACCAGGTCGTCGAAGAAGTGAATCGACGACGCCAGCCGCCCGTGGACGAGGTTCTCGCGGATCTCCGTCCCGAGTACGACGCCGCCGACCAGCGAGGAACTCAGGACGACGGCCGCGCTGAAGTAGACGGCGTTCCGAACGACGTTGTCGAAGCCGAACAGGTCACCGAACAGGTAGCCGACCGCGAACGCGATCGGCGCGACGACGACCAGTTGCGTGACGGCCGCGAGTTCGGCGTCCCGCAGCACTGACTCGAGGTCGCCGAAGTCGATCCGGATCGCGAAGACGAACACGAGGAAGGCGATCCCCCACTGGGCGAGAACGACGATCTCGTCTTCCGTGACGAACGCGAACTGGCCCGTGATCAGCCCGGCGATGATGTAGAACGGGATCGGCGAGAGCCCGAAGTGGTTCGCGATCAGCGACAGGATGCCGGCGGTCACGAAAACGACCGCTAGCGCGATCACCAGCGCCTCAGTCATGGAACTCACCACCCGGATCGTCGACGACGTCGGTTCCGGTCACGGGGTCTCCCTCCTCGAGTCGTTCGGCCGAACGCCGCCGCCGAGCCTCGATCCCGTCGGCGTCGCGGGCGACTGCCTCGTCGAACGCCGCCCGATCGGAGACGTACAGTTCGAGGTACTCGCTCAGCTTCTCGGCGGCGAGATGCGTACTCATGATGACGTAGGTGGCTCCCTGCTCGTAGAGTGCGCGTGCGTCGTCGATCCGTTCGGCCTCGACGAACACGGTCGCGTCGTCGTCGACTTCGGCGAGTAGCGCCTCGTTGACTTCGCGTTCGACGCTCGAGCTGAGCACGAACGCGGCACCCTTCAGGTTCGCCTCCTTGCGAACCTCGGTGTGACGGAAGTCGCCGAAGACCGCTTCGTATCGCCCCTCACGCTCGAGTTCCTCGATGTGGTCGGTCTGTCGGTCGATGATGACGACCTCGCCGTACTTTTCCTCGAGCAGCGGCAGCGCACGCTCGGTGATCTCGTCGTAGCCGATGGCGATCGCGTGATCGTCGTACGTGCTGATCTCCGCGTCTTTCTCGTCACCGGACTCGAACCGGCGGAACCACGGCTCGAGGCGCGCGTAGATCGCGTGGTTGTAGGCGATGATGTACGTCGAAACGCCCATCGTCAGGAGTGCCATCAGGCTCAGGTATCCCAGGACGTCGGAGCCGATGAGCCCCTGGTCGATCGCGAGCGCGCCGACGATCAGCGAGAACTCGCTGACCTGGACCATGTTGATCGAACCCAGGAACGAGGTCTCGACGTCGAACCCTTCGCGGTCGATGAGGTAGAACATGATCCAGAAGTTGCCGACCATCAGGACGACAGAGGCGACGATCGCCTGCCACCAGTAGGCCAGCAGACTCGAGAGTCCATCGATCTGGAGCCCGATGGTGGCGAAGAACACGAGGATGAAGAAGTCCGTGATCGGCGTGATGCGGTCCTCGAGTTCCTTGCTGTAGGGTAGCTGTGCGATGCTCAGGCCGGCGAGGAACGCGCCGACTTTCGGATCGAGGTCGGCACCTTCGGCGATGGCAACGAACAGGAACGCCCAGCCGATGGCGACGACGAGGAAGACGTCTTTGTTATCCGCGATGCGCCGGAACAGGCCGGGCAGGATGTAGCGCGAGGAAAACAGCGAGAAGAGGCCGATAAACGACATCATGACGAGGATGACGCCGAGCGTCGAGGCGATATCGGCCGCGCCGCCGAGTTCGTCGGTGGCAAACAGCGCGAGGACGACGAC
Organism: Natronobacterium texcoconense; assembly: GCF_900104065.1. Classification (NCBI taxonomy): domain Archaea; kingdom Methanobacteriati; phylum Methanobacteriota; class Halobacteria; order Halobacteriales; family Natrialbaceae; genus Natronobacterium; species Natronobacterium texcoconense. The sequence goes on from NZ_FNLC01000002.1 coordinate 69,317, forward strand.
GAGGTAGATGTCCTGGACGATGAGGACGCCGACGTCGATCTTGCCCGGCAGCGAGGTGATCTCGTCTTTGTCGGTGAGGATCTTGACGATGATCGGCGTCGCACCGAAGACGGTCGCGAGTGCAATGACGAGGATTTCATTGGTTTCGAATCCGAGCGCCCACGCCACGAGGAACGCAAGTGCCGTCTGGAGGACCGTCTGCCCGATGGCGACGTTCGTCACCGCGGGCAGAATCTCGCGGATGTCCTCGAAGCGCATCTTCAGCCCCAGCAAGAAGAGGAGAAACGCGAAGCCGAGGTCGGCCATCAGCTCGACTAACCCCTCGTCGGTCACGATGTCGAACGCGACCGGGCCGAGGATAATCCCCGTGAGGATGTACGCGATGATCGTCGGCTGGCCGGTCTGTCGGGCGATCAGCCCGATAACCGTGGCGACGACGACGATGATCGCGAAGTCGGCTGCGAGGGCGATTTCACTCATCGAGAACTGTTCACCTCCCCTTTTGCCGACCCCGTTTGTATACGTTGTCTTCTTCGCTACGAACGGCTGGCGTGACGTGGTTCTCGTTCGGTTCCTACTCGAGGCTCACGAGTATAGACCAGTCGCTTCACCGAACCGTCGGGAGTGGTACTATACTACTGTCCGTGGTCGGCCGTTCCGTCCCTGGTTTCGAGGACGGAGATACTATGGTCAAAATCGGACACAAACTCGTCAGTGAACTGCACGGCCCCCACGATCTCGTCGAGTACGCCCAGTTGACCGAGACGTCGGAACTGGCCTTCGCCAACGTCTCGGATCACTACCATCCCTGGATTCCCGAGCAGGGAGAGAGCCCAATGGTCTGGAACGTACTCGGCGCGATCGGACAGGCGACCGACGACCTCGAGGTCTGGACCGGCGTCACCTGCCCGACGATGCGCATCCACCCGGCGGTGATCGCCCAGGCCGCGGCCACCGCCGCGACGATGCTCGAGGGCCGGTTCACGTTCGGGGTCGGCACCGGGGAGAACCTGAGCGAGCACATCCTCGGTGAGGGGTGGCCGGAACACCAGATCCGACTCGAGATGTTAAAGGAGGCACTCTGGATCATCAGGGCGCTCTGGCGCGGCGAGACCGTCAGTCATCGCGGCAACCACTACACCGTCGAGAACGCGCGACTGTACACACTCCCCGACGAACCGCCAGAGATCGGCGTCGCGGCCGACGGCCCGAAAACCGCCCGCAAAGCAGGCGAGATCGGCGACGGCCTCATCACTGTCGTCCCGGACGAGGGCCTCGTCTCCGAGTTCGAGTCGACCGCGGACGACGGCGCTCCCGTCTACGGCGAGGCGACCGTCTGCTACGCCGAGGACGAAGACGAGGCGATCGACACGGTCTACGAACTCTGGCCACAGGAGGTCCTCCCGAGTTCGTTGCTCTGGGACCTCCCGACGCCCGCACACTTTGCACAGGCAGTCGAGAGCGTCTCGAGGGAGGATGTCGCCGAGGAGGTCCCCTGCGGGCCCGATCCGGACGAGCACATCGAAGCGATTCAGGAGTACGTCGACGCAGGATTCGACATGGTCGCGATCCACCAGGTCGGCGACAGACAGGCGGAGTTCCTCGAGTTCTACGAGGAGGAGGTCCTGCCGTCGTTCGGCTGAACTGTGTCAAATTCCGGCCGAACGCTCATACGTGATCCATCGACGAGATACACAGTAATGGTACCGTACGACAGTATTCTCCTTCCGACGGACGGGAGCGAGACCGCAGAACTGGCGACCGAGCGGGCAGTCGACATGGCGGATCGACACGACGCCGAACTGCACGCCCTCTACGTCGCCGAGCGAACGCGAGAGGAGCCGACCCAGCAGGGACTCGAGGAGAAGCTCGCGCGGGAGATCGACGAAGGGAAGGACGTAATGGACGTCATCGAACGGCAGGCCGCAAAGCGCGATGTCGAGACCACTACGACGGTCGAACCGGGGGTACCCAGGACGACGATCGAAGAGTACGCCGACGAACACGGGATCGGACTGATCGTCATCGGATCGACGGGGGCCTCCGACGTGACCGAGAAGTTGCTCGGGACGGTCGCGAAGTACGTAGTCAACGAAGCGCCCGCTGACGTCTTCGTCGTTCGGCCGGACAAACGGCTACGATAATCGTTAGTCCGACGCTTCGAAGTGCGCCTGCCCTCGCTCCGTGAACTCCTCTCGCGAGATGTCGTCGGATAGCAGCGCCTCGAGGTCGTCGCCGACCCGCTCGGCTGCGATCGCGTCCGGATAGACGACGCCGGTCGCGCCGCGCTTGAGGAACTCGGCCGCCGCATCCGTGTTCTCGACGCGAACGATCCGTGGCGTCTCCGTCTCGAGGTCGACCACCGTCTCGGCCCGATCCCGTTCCGGCGTCAGCGAGATAACCACTGCGGCGTCCTCGAGTTGCGCCAGTTCCCAGACCCGGTCGTTCAGCACGTCGCCGTAGATGTAATTGTCACACTCGTCGCGGATCTCCTCGAACAGCACGGGGTTGTCCTCGAGAACGACGATCGGGCGCTCGAGTCGGGTGCAGGCCTCGATCACCTGCCGGCCGCCGTGCTGGAAGTCGACGACGATGACGTGATCCTCGAGTCCCTCGGTGACCTGGGTGCGTTCGCCAAGCGGTTCGCCGAGTGCGCGAACGACGCCGCGGTTGCGCAACTGGCGGTTGATCTCACCGGCGTGGCGGCTCGTGTAGGTCGCGACGATCATCGTGACGGCGGTCGCGAGGACGATCGCGTCGAACAGCGGCCGGACGATCGTCTCCGCGGCGAGTGCCTCGATCGCGATAAACAGCGTGAACGTACTGATCTGGTCGAGCGTGAGGCCGGTGAGGATCGACGTTCGACCGTCGAACCCGCCGCGAAGCAGAACGAACGCGACGATCAGGGGGTTCAGTACCAGAACTGCGACGATCAGGGTCGTCGCGTAACCGATCGTCTCGAGTCCCGGTATCGTGAGCAACGCGCCGACGGTGACGAAGAAGATCGGCGTGAAGAAGTCCTCCAGGTCGTCGATCGTGTCCACGAGCTCGAGCGAGTGGGGGTAGTCGTCGGCGATGGCGATGCCGGCGGCGAACGCGCCGACGACGATCGAGAGGTTCGCGGCCTCGGCCAGTGCGATGAATCCGATCGCGAAGGAGATGCCGACGAGCATCATCACCTCCGGATCGCCGCGCAGTCTGGCGGTCAGGCGATGGAAGAGGTAGTAGCGGATCACGAGCGCGAGCGCGAGCATGCCGGCTGCGACGGCGAACTGCTCTATGGCCGGTTCCGTGGCGTAGACGAACGCGGAAAGTGCGAGCACGGCCAGGACCCCGAGGACGTCCTCCGTGAAGTGGATCGATTCGGCGAGCAGTTCGTACGTCGGCTGGGCCTCGCCGGTGTCGTCGAGGTAGCTCGTCGCGACGAGCGACGAACTCAGGGCGGCGGCGATGCCGAAATAGACGGCGTTCACTGAATCGAGTCCGAACGCGAGCCCGGCCCCGAACCCGAGTACGCCAACGATCGAGGCCTGCAGGACTCCGACTGTAACGCTGATTCGCCCTCGAGAGCGGACCGCCTCGAGATCCACGTGAACGCCGAACAGCAAGACGAGAAACGCGATCCCCCACTGGGCGAGATCGAGCAATGCTCCCTCGTCGATCACCGTCCCGGCGACGACGCCAGCAAGCAGGTAAAACGGGATCACGGGGAGCCCTCGCTGGGCGGCGACGACCAACAGGACTGCGGCGAGGCCGAAGATCAGCGTCAGCGCGAGCAGGATCTCATACATCGCTCTCACCTCCCGGTGCCGTGTCGGGCTCGCGTGGCGAGCCGTCCCGTGCGCGGTCGTTGAGTTCGGCGAGTCGTCGTTCGAACGCCTCGCGGTCGTCGACGCGCTCGAGCAGTTCGCGCAACTCCTCGCCGACGAGTCCGCGACCGACGACGACGTAGTCGGCGCCGCTCTCGTACAGCACCGTGGCCTCGTCCTCGGTGGTAGCCACGACGACAGTCAGCGCGTCCGGGGCGTCCTCGACCAGTCGGAGGTTGACGTCGAGTCGTTCCGCGGCGCTGACGACGACATCGGCACCGGAGACGTTCGCCTCCTGCCGGACGTCGCCGTGTCTGGCGTTGCCGAAGAGGAAGCCGTGTTCTGCGTCCTGTAACTCCTCGACGTACTCGGCTCCGTGTTCGACGAAGACGATTTCGTCGACCGTGGACTCGAGGACGTCCGCGAGTTCGCCCGTCAATCGGCTGTAGCCGACGATCACCGCGTGATCCTCGTACTCGACTGGGGTCGCTTCGACCGTGTCTTCTCGCTCGAGTCGCTGCAAGAGGGGTTCGACGGCCGCGTAGATCTGCCGGTTGTAGATGACGTAGTAGGTCGAGATCGGCATCGTGATCAGCGCCATCAAGCTGAGGAAGCCGAGGATTCCTTCCTCGATGAATCCCTGGTCGACCGCGAGCGCCCCCAGTACGAGCGAGAACTCGCTGACCTGGAGCATCGAGATCGTTCCCAGGAAGGAGGTCTCGACATCGAACCGCTGGCTGTAGAACAGCGAGAAGACGATGAAGAAGTTGACGACGATCAACAGGACCGACGCGGCGATGGCTTCCTGCCAGTACTCGAGCAGCTGGTCGACCTCCATCTGGAGCGCGATCGAGGCGAAGAAGACGGCGATGAAGAAGTTCGTCGCCGGCCGCATGCGCTCTTTGAGCTCCGTGCTGTAGGGGAGTTGCGCGAGCGCGAGCCCCGCGAGGAAGGCACCGATCTCGATGGACAGCTCGAGCGTCTCGGCGGCGAAGATGAAGACGAACGCCCACGCGATGCCGACGGTAAAGAGCGTGCTCTTGTTGGCGGCGCTCGCTCGCAACAGCGCGGGCAGGAAGTACTTGCTGGCGAGGTAGGCGACGACGCCGATCGCGCCCATCAGGAGGAAGACGCGCCCGATGCTGAACGCGATCTCACCGACATCGTCGACGGTGCCGACCGCCAGGATCGCAAGCGCCATCACGAGATAGATGTCCTGGAAGATGAGGACGCCGACGTCGACCTTGCCGTACAGCGACTTCAGGTCGTCCTTGTCGCCGAGAACCTTGACGATGATCGGCGTCGCGCCGAACGTCGTCGCGAGCGCGATCATCAGCGACTGGAAGAGGGTGAAGCCGAGCAGGAGTGCGACCGCGGTCGACGCGATCGCCTGCAGGATCGCCTGGCCGACGGCGATCGCGCCGACCGGACGCGCTATCTCCCGAATGTCGTCGAACCGCATCTCGATTCCCAGCAGAAAGAGGAGGAAGCCGAGTCCGAGTTCCGAGACGATCTCGATCAACTGGTCTTCCGTGACGATCTCGAGGCCGATCGGCCCGACGACGACGCCGGTCAGGACGTACGCGACGATCGTCGGCTGTTTCGTCAGCCTGGCGACGTAGCTCAGAACCGTCGCGGCGACGATGAGCAACGCGAAGTCGGTCGCCAGCGCGATCCCGCCTAGTGACATCGTGGGAGTTCGAGAGCGTCGAAAACGGGTGCCAGTCGTCGACCATCTCCCGCACGTTCCATGAGCAAAACTGCACCGACGGCTAGCAAGAGTAGTGGCCGGCTACAGGCCAGTAATCCGTTCGTAGCTCCGATTTCGGCGGTCGAATCGCTCGCCTCGAGGACGCCCCGGGTCACTCCGCGAACCCCTCGATCAGGAACTCGGCCGACGAGAGGTTCGTCGCCAGCGCGGTGTCGTGGACGTCACAGATCCGAAGGAGTGCGGAGATATCGGGCTCGTGTGGCTGTGCTCGGAGCGGGTCCCGGAGGAAGACGATCCCGTCGAGATTGCCCGCAGCGACCTCTGCACCGATCATCATGTCCCCACCGAGCGGGCCCGATTCCTTCCGGTCGACGTCGAGGTCGGTCTCCTCGAGCAGCCGTTTCCCGGTCGTTCCGGTCGCGATCAGGTCGTAGTCTCGCAACTGGCTCTCGTGGGTCTGTGCGAACTCGACGAGTTCCGGTTTCTTCTCGTCGTGAGCGATGAGCGCGATCCGGGTCATACGGGACGGACGGTCGCCAGCCGAATAATCGTGGGACCGGGATGTGCCCGCTCCCGGAGTCGAACGTTTTTCGTCGCTCCCTGTCGCACCGACGAGCATGGCACGCCCCGAACTCGACGGCCACCACGTCGGCATCACCGTCAACGACCTCGAGACCGTCCTTCCGTTCTACCGCGACGTCCTCGGACTCGAGGTGATCGACCGGTTCGAGGTCGGCGGCGAGGCGTTCTCCGACGCGGTCGACGTCGAGGACGCGAGCGGACGCTTCGCGCATCTTTCGGCCGGCGATACCCGGATCGAACTCGTCGAGTACGAGCCCGAAGCGCGCGGTTCGCCGGCGGCAGGGCTCAACCAGCCCGGCGCGACCCACGTCGCCCTTGCGGTCGACGACCTCGAGTCGTTTTACGCCGAGTTGCCCGACGACGTCCGGACGATCAGCGAACCGCGGACGACCGAGAGTGGGACGACGATCTGCTTTCTCCGGGATCCCGAGGAGAACCTGGTCGAGTTGCTCGAGAGCTGATCTGTTCGGTTTCGAGACTCCCTCGAGTCGTTACTGACAGAGAGTAGCAGGCCAGATCGTAGTTTGCCTCGGTGCCATTCAGTAATGACAGGTGCCTAACAAAACCCAGAGTCCTACTCTAGCGAGCAACCAGGACGACCCCGATAACTGCGAATACTATTCCAGCAAATCTGGTTATCGTGATTTCGTCTCCAAGGATAGCGATACCGATGAGAGCCGCGACGACGAAGTACATCGCACTGAGAGTCGAGACGATGGTTGTTGACCCTCCGGAGAGGCCGATGTACATCGAAATCAGGCCGATTCCGGTGAACAATCCGGCCGTAGCAGCGAGTAGACCCCCTCTCGCAGTAATGGCAAGCGAGGCGTCTGAAACGAGGATGTATCCGAGTGCAAGGGGCGCCGCAACGAGATAGGAGATCGCGGCGGCCGTCCTCGGATCGATAGACTCCGACGCAGCGTTACCCAGGACGACCCAGATTCCCCAGGTGACCATTGTAATCGAGCCAAAGAACACAGCCGAATCTATCTCGGGAAACCCCATCAGTGTGTACTCCGACCGTGCGACCGAAAAGCGTCTCCCTTTCGTATTTGTAGGTCTTCAATTGCAGAGTTGAGCGCGCTGGTTCACAGTATCTGGGGCATAGCTCAACAAAACCGTCGACAATTGATCGATGGTTAGCCGCTCAGTTCCACATGTATTGATTAGCTGATTCAGAGGACCGGGCGCGAACTAATCTCTAAACCTCCACGACGATCTCAACATGTCCGTGGGCAGCCACACTGGGCCTGACGTGACACACTAATCCCTGTGTCTCGAGCGGAAAACTCCTGAAACAGTCGTACCGAGCGATCCGACTTTCTGCTCACGCGCCAACTAGGGATTCCACGTCCTCCCCAGCCGACTCGCTCGCTGGCTCACGGCCGCCGGCCGTTCGCCTCCCGCTCGCTCGCCCCTCGCGGGCCGTCGACCCGCGGTTCGTCGGCGACTCACCGCGGTTCAGCCGCGCCACCGCCCAGTATAGCAACCTTTTCGACCATCGCGGCGTCACTCGCTGTCATGAACTTCTTCGATCGACTGCACGACCGCATCCGGACGGTCGACAGCGTCGTCAGCGTCGGTCTCGACCCCGACCTCGACCGGATTCCCGACCACCTCGAAGAGTACGACCTACCCCGCTGGGCGTTCAACCGGCGGATCATCGACGCCACGCACGAACACGCCGCCGTCTACAAGCCGAACGCGGCCTTCTACGAGGATCCCGACGGCTGGCGCGCCCTCGAGGAGACCATCGCCTACGCACACGGAAAGGACGTCCCCGTCCTGCTGGACGCCAAACGAGCCGACATCGGCAACACGACCCGACAGTACGCCCAGATGCTCGAGAAAGTCGACGCGATCACGGTCAACCCCTACATGGGCCGGGACTCCCTCCAGCCGTTTCTGGCCGACGAGGAGTCGGGCGTGTTCGTCCTCTGTCGGACCTCGAACCCTGGCGGCGAGGACCTTCAGGACCTGGAACTCGAGACCGGTGAACCCGTCTACGAACGCGTCGCCGCACTCGCGGACCTGTGGAACGAGAACGACAACGTGGGGCTCGTGGTGGGGGCGACCAAGCCCGAGGAACTCGAGGAACTGCGCGAACAGGTACCCGACCTCCCGTTCCTCGTCCCTGGCGTCGGCGCACAGGGTGGCGACGCCGAGGCTGCAGTCGAGTACGGGCTGGCCGACGGCGTCGGACTGGTCAACTCCTCGCGTGGGATCATTTTTGCCGGTGAGGAGCACGGCGAAGAGTTTGCGACCGTGAGCGGACGAGCCGCAAAGCGCCTCAAAGAACGGCTCAACCAGTATCGGTAGCCGTTCGGACGGATTGGAACGTGGTTCTCGTCCTTTCTCCGCGGTATCCGACGGGAGAGCACTGCCGACTGGCCGGTGCCAGCAATCAGTTCACCAAAACCCCTAGTCGATAGTGACCGTCAGCCGGAAGACTTATTCCCATTACTTGAAATTTTCTGCATATCCAGACTCGAGAAGCCGAACCGATACGCCACAACACGCCTGCACGCCGGTACCCGTGTGGGCCGATATGGTGTCAACCGACCAATGAGAGCGAACGACGACCGATATACGATATATGACAATCGGCCCCGTATTCCGTAACCGGAACGTGTCCCTGGTAGCGATTGTAGCCCTCTCCGTTATCGTTTTGCTCGCGGCTGTTGCAGGTGGCGCGGCCGCGGACACCGATCCGTACGACGATGGGATAGCATATGATCTGCAGAACAACACCGCAGGAGCCGACGAACCGGCCTTCGAACCCGTCGGCAACTCCGACGAAGATACAAACGCTACCGACAGTGCCTCGATCGAATTCGTCGGCAACGTCTCCGCTGAAAGCGGTGGGACGATCGATATCGCAGTCTCGCTCGAGCACACAGACCGTGGTTACGTCCAGATGGTCGACACCGAGGCGACGCAGTTCCAGGCCGTTACGGGATTCGAGTCCGAAGACGGAACCGTCGACGAGGCCGTAATCCAGTTCAACACCTACGCGCCGAACGACGGCGACTCGTGGCGCGTCCACCCCGATTACGAGGGCGACATCGCGCTCACGGGGCCACAGTACGCGAGCGCTGCGGACCACGACGGCCCGCTCGAGGTCGGCTCGTACGGGATCGTCACTGGACTACAACTCGATGACTCGTACAGGAACCCCGTGATCGAGGCCGGATACGACACCGACACGACCTTTTTCGACGTAACTCAGCCGACGCCGGCGACGGGGATCAACGTCTCGACCGCACCGATCGGCGAGGATCTCGAGGAGTACGACGGATATCAGGACGCACCGATCACGAACCGCCCGGACGTCGCCGCCGGCGACGAACTCCTGGTTTCTGTCGACGGGTTCGACCGAGCCGGTTTCGTCCAGTCACTCGACGGTAAAGAGTCGATCGGCGACGAACTCGCCGACGAGAAAATCTCCCTCACGATCGTCGAACAGGCGAGCTGGTGGTACGTCGAACCCAAGGTCTGGTCGACGAACCCCGCCGATGCAGCCGAAGACGACGTCCACCACGTGGACGCCACCGCAGTCTACACGGAACCGAACCACTACGACGGCACCCTCGCACTTCGACTCGCGTACGACGACGCCGACGAACCGCTCGAAGCCGGCGGATACGACCTGCACTACGAAATCGGTGAAAACAGTTCGCTCGTCGACGAAACACACGACTTCGAAACCGAGTTCGAAATCGTCGAACCGACCCTCGAGTGGAACGACAGCGCCCAGGAGGTGCCGAACGCGGACAACACGACGGTAACCGGGACGACCACTCTCGCGCCCGGTAGCTCGATCACCACCGGCGCTCGTTCGGCCGGAACCTTCACCGACGCCAGGGACGCCGTCGTCGAACCCGACGGCACCTTCACTGCTTCCTACGACTTCAGCGAATACGAGGCCGGCCTCGAGTTCGTCCTCGAGGCGTACGCCACCGATCGAGACGCCTACGACTCTCCCGACGCACTCGAAGACGAGATTCGCACCGTTCTCGTCAGCGGCACCTATTCACCGGTAGAGCTCGAGACCGACGCGCCCAGCGAGGTCGAGCACGGGGACACCGCTTCGATCGACGTCACCGTCAGCAACGACGAGAATCGAACCACCGACGCCGACGTTACCGTCGTAATCGGCGGTGAAGACGTCGAGGAGACCACGATCTCGCTCGAGGGTGGCGAGCAGTGGGACGACAGCTTCGAGTTCGATACGACCGTCGAAGGCGACGTCAGATGGGCGGTCACTGCTGGTGATCTAACCGAAAGTGGGACCCTGACTGTCGTCGAGGAAGAGCAAGACGAGGAAGACGACATCGTCGCCGACGACGACAGTGTTCCTGGTGGCGAAGACGACGATATCGACGAGGAGGCGACGCCCGGATTCGGGGTCACTGCGGTCATCGTCGCTTTGCTTGTTGCTGGTATAGTGGCCCGTTTTCAGCGGAGCTGACTGCTCGACGCCTCACTTCTCGTACGGCACATCCTGATAGAAAAAGTTCGGCGTATCGACCCGGTTGTCGTACGTCTTGTGGAAGATGTGCGTCGACGCCGGCGACACCGGCGGGACGAGCCACGACCAGTCGCCGGTTACCTCCCGATCTGCCTCGTCCTCTCGCCGTTCGAAGGCTTCGAACTGTTCTGCGGCCGTGTGGTGATCGACGATCTTCACGCCCGCCTGCTCGTAGGAGTGGAGTACTGCGCGGTTCAGTTCGACGGTCGCCTCGTCTTTCCACAGCTCGCGGTTTCTCTCGGTGTCCAGCCCGAGTCTGGCTGCGACTTCCGGGAGCATATCGTATCGGTCCTCGTCGGCGAAATTACGGGCAGCGATCTCGGTCGCCATGTACCAGCCGTTGAACGGCGCAGCCGTATACTGGAGACCCCCGATCTCGAGGCGCATGTTCGAGACGACGGGAACGCCGTACCACTGGAGTCCGAGGTCGGCGAACCAGTCGTGGTCCGGATGCTCGATCGGTACCTCGAGAACGAGGTCGTCGGGAACCTCGAACAGTTCCGGCTCCTCGTCGTCTATCTGGACGACGAACGGGAGGACGTCGTAGTCGGTCCACTCTCCCTCCCAACCTCGAGACTGACAGTACTCGGTGAAGGCGAGTTCGTCCGGATCGCCGACGATTCCGTCGTCGGTCTCGTAGCCAGCGTAGCGAATCAGCTGATAGTTCCAGAGACGGACCTGCTGTCTCCCGCGGATCATCGGCCTGAAAACCGTGATAGTCGGACGGACGTCGCCGCCGTTCGTGGCGACCTCGAGGTGACGACACAGCTCCTCGGAGACGCTCTCGGCGTCGTCGGCGTCACGGGCGTCGATCACGTTCAGCGTCTTCCAGAACAGGCGTCCGATACAGCGGTTGCTGTTTCGCCAGGCCATCCGTGCGCCGTGCTCGAGTTCCGCGGGGGTGTGCTCGTAGTGGCCGGATTCGGCGATCGATCGGCGAATCTCGGCGAGTCGCGGTTCGATCTCGTCTTCCCGCTCGAGTTCCGTGTAGCACTCCCGGACGAACGCCTCGGCTTCCGCGTACAGGTCCGTCGGATCGTGCTCCGGCACGGGCGCGTGCATGCTCGAACCGGAGGACTGAGTGGGTTTATCGCCGTCGGTCGACGCATTTGTCACCAGCGCTGTTTCGACGGACGACCGTCACTGGTTGCCTATCAGCCACGAGAACTCTCGTACCGTCTCGCTACCGGCTCTCAGAACGACGATCCGCGTCGACGATTCGGGCGGCCACCCGTCCGTCGACGATCCGACTCACGATCTCGACTGCGACGGGATCGTCGGGCGGCCGCTCCTCGAGTCGGTCGGCTCCCTCGATGACGACGATGTCCAGTGGACTCTCCTCGTTCGGGTGGTCGGCGACGAGCCGGCCGTCTCGCTCCTCGAGGGTACAGTGGACTGTTTCCCCGACGGCGAGAGATTCCGCGAGCAGGTCCCGTATCGACGTCACGGTCAGAAACGGTGGACGTCGACGTCGTCGCGGTCCGGACTCGGCTGTGCCTGTGCAGCACAGTCGGCACAGAGGCCCTTATCGCGCTCGTAGTGCTGGAGACAGGTGAGTGTCCCGCAGTTGCCACACCGCTGCTGGGCCGGCCGGGACTCACAGATCTGGCAGAGACCGCTGACGCTCATACGCTCGGTACGGTCTCGAGCGTCTTGAAACCGGGCCCGGCGTGAACGCTCCAGCGCGAATCCTCGGAACTCGTCGACGAACGCACGAACGAACACCTCGAGGAAACTGACGTTCGGGAGTAGCGACCGTCGAGATGCGAAACATCGGTCTTCGGCCGAGATACTGTGCTAAATGTTGCCATTCTACGAGAAGCCTTTTGCCCTGTGAGTCTCTACCAGTCTCTATGAGCCGTGACCGGGTCCTCCTCGAGCGGGCCCTGGAACGTGGCGAACAGGACGGTGGCAACGTCGAGTTCAAGGAACGACTCTCACGAGACGTCCATCTCGAGGGTGGGCGGCGGGAAAGCCTGGCAGCGCAGTTGCGGCACCGACTGCTGTCGGGCGACGGCGAGGCGACCTACGTGGTCGGCGTCACCGACGACGGCGGCCTGGCCGGAATCGATCCCGATACCTTCTCCGAGACGATGGACGTACTCTCCCTGCTAGCCGAAGAAGCCGACGCACATATCGACGACGTCCAGACGTGGGGCGTGAAGGGCGAGGCGGGAACCGCCTCGGAAACAGGAGCGGCGGAGCCGCGAGAGGGACTCGTCGGTGTCGCTCTCATTCAGGAGGGTAGCGTCTTGGAGACCGACGACGAACACGTCGTGGTCGGGACGGCGGGCCACGTCGACCACGGGAAGAGCACGCTCGTCGGGTCGCTCGTGACGGGCAAGCCGGACGACGGCGACGGTGCCACACGCTCGTTCCTCGACGTCCAGCCACACGAGGTCGAGCGCGGCCTCTCCGCGGACCTCTCCTACGCCGTCTACGGCTTCGACGAGGACGGTCCCGTCCGGGTTCGAAACCCGAACCGCAAGTCCGACCGCGCGGCGGTCGTCGAGGAGGCGGACCGACTGGTCTCGTTCGTCGACACCGTCGGCCACGAGCCCTGGCTGCGGACGACGATCCGCGGACTCGTCGGACAGAAACTCGACTACGGACTGCTCGTGGTGGCAGCCGACGACGGGCCGACCCGCACCACGCGCGAACACCTCGGCGTCCTGCTGGCGACCGACCTTCCCACTATCGTCGCGATCACGAAGACCGACGCGGTCAGCGACGAGCGCGTCGAAGAAGTCGAACGCGAGGTCGAGAGCCTGCTGCGCGACGTCGACAAGTCGCCGCTACGCGTCGCTCGCCACGGCGTCGACGCGGCGGTCGAAGAGATCAGCGAGCGCGTCGTCCCCATCGTCGAGACGAGCGCGATCACGATGGAGGGACTCGACACCTTAGACGTCCTGTTCGACCGGCTGCCGAAGACGTCCCAGGACGACGGCGAGTTCCGGATGTACGTCGACCGCAGCTACTCGGTCACCGGCGTCGGCGCGGTCGCCTCCGGCACCGTCATGTCCGGCGAGGTCGAGGCCGGGGACGAACTCCTGATCGGGCCGACCTCCGACGGCCGCTTCCGAGAGGTCGAAGTGCGCTCGATCGAGATGCACTATCATCGCGTCGACCAGGCCCAAGCCGGCCGAATCGTTGGCATTGCCCTGAAGGGGATCAAGGAAAGCACCATCGAACGGGGCATGGTCCTCCTCCCCCGGGAGGCCGATCCCAACCCCGTCCGTGAGTTCGAGGCCGAAGTGATGGTACTCAACCACCCCACTCGGATCGGCAACGGCTACGAACCGGTCGTCCACCTCGAGACGATCGGCGAGGCCGCTGCCTTCTATCCCGAAGACGGGCGTCTGCTGCCGGGCGATACCGGAAAGACCACCGTCCAGTTCAAGTTCCGACCGTACCTGATCGAGGAGGGCCAGAAGTTCGTCTTCCGCGAGGGGCGGAGTAAAGGGGTCGGTACGGTTACGGACGTCCACCCGATGGAGTAGCTATAGCCGACACTCCCGCCCGATCTCCCGTTCGTACGCCGATTTCATCCACTCGAACGCCTGTTTCCCGAATTCCGTTCGCAGCCGTGGTGCCGCCGTCGCGAAGAACTCGTCCAGATTTTCGTACTCCTCGAAGTGTTCGTTCGTCCCATCCGTCTCGTACCGGCCCTCGCGTTCGTACTTCAGCGCCTGCAGGCAGTTCTCGAGCAGGTCCACGTCCTTGACGAAGCGAGCGGTCGGCGTCTCGCGGGCCTCGTACTCCTCCCAGAGCGATCGTCGCTCCGACTCGAGTCCGAAGGGATCGAGCAACTCGTCTATCGCCTCCCGTTCGGCCTGCTCCTTCTCGGCCGCTGAAATCCGCTCCCGTCCCTGCTCCGCTCGAGTCGGAATATCACCCGTCCGGGCCTCCGCGAGATCATGGACGAGCGCCATCTCGACGGCTCGCTGGCGGTCGACTTCGTCGCTGACGGTCTCGTGGTCGGCATAGAGGAGACAGAGGGTCGCCGTCCCCCAGGTGTGGGCGGCGACGGATTCGGGCTCGTCGACGTCACGCAACTGCCAGCCCGTGCGCCGCTCGTCTTTCAGTTCGAGTAACTCGAGCAGCGACTCGAGTTCGGGGTCCATCAGAGGTCGAACGACTCGATCAACAGGTCCTCGTCGGTTTCCCCGTGAACGTAGGTCGGACCGCCGACCACGTCGACGGTCACCTTCGCGGGGGCAAACAGGTCGGATGGGATCTCGTCGAACTCCCACTCGAGGTCGTCGAACACTGCCTCGAACGGCCGGCCGTGATCCTCGGCAGCCGTCGACGGGATCGAGTCGAAGACGTCGGCGTCCTCGCGAACCGTGAGGTGTGCCGTGCCGCCGTAGGCGATCGCATCGTTCGTGCGCGCGATGGCCGTGGGCTCGTCGTCGGCGACGGGCGCGACCGGCGCTCGACCCGTTACGGAGACGATATCCAGCGGATCGTAGCCCAGTTCGGCAAGCCGGAAGGTCGCGAGTTCGGCCGCGCGCGCGGCGTTCGTGATACTTCCGACGGGGCTCGCAGTCGAATACGCAAGCAGGAAGACGCTGCTCGTCTCGACCTCTGCGAGTTCGGCGACCTGTTCGGCCGCGGATTCGGTCGGTAGCTCGTCGGTCTCGACGGCAAGCGCCGTCAGATCGAACGCGTCCGTGTAGCCGATCCGTCGGAACTCGTCTTCCTCGGCCACGAGCGCGCGTGCGGGACCACTCCCTAGCCCTTCGAAGTCCTCCGTGGTAAGTTCCCAGCCGGCCTTCTGGGAACACAGCAACGAGAGGGCGGGCTGGTCGGTCGTCAGTTCCACGTACGGGATCGGGGCGTCACCGATTTCGCCCAGTTCGTGGCTCGGCGTCGCCATCCCCGCCGTCTGGATCTCGGTCAGTAACAGTCCGGCCTCGACGCCGCCGTCGAACTCGACCCCGAAGTCCAGTACCGTCGCCTCGTTCTCGAGATCGAAGCCGCCGACGTTGAGCTCTTCAGCGTAGTCGAGCGCCTCGTCGACGAGCTCGATCGCCATTCGGTTCAGACTCTCCATACACTCGAGTTCAGCCTCCCGCGTAAAACAGTTTGCCAGTTCTCGTCTGACCCGCGTCCGACCTGTGTCAGACCGCCGGCTCGTAGCCCGCGTTCTCGATCGTGGTACTGATCGTCCCCTCGTCGACGGCGTCCTCGTCGTGTTCGACGCGAACCTCGCCGGAGTCGTGATCCGCAGTCGCCGACGAGACGCCCGACAGCGCCTCGAGTGCGTCGACGACGGTTTCCTCGCAGCCGCCACAGGCCATGCCTTCGACCTCGAGTGTCGTCTGTTCCATACGCGATGAAAGACAGGCGGACGGGTTGAGTGTTCTCCTTTCGGGTCTGCTCGTACGGACCGTTGTAAGTCATCGCCGACGAACACACAGGTGATACGGTTTACTGTCGTCATTTCCGGCGCAACCGCGACCCGGGCGGCGGTTGCGCCGGTACATCGTTACAGCAATCCGTATCAGTCGTAGGTGCGCCGGGAACCGTTCTCGCAGACCGTATCAGTCCCTGTTCGTCGCCGGCCGGCCGAGTTCCGACTCGACGGACTGGACCTTCTCCGCGGCGGTGGTGTCTCTCGACCGTTTGTCGTCGATCTTCAACACCGTACTGACGCGGTCGCCGTCGACGGCTTCGTGGGCTGCCTGGGCCGCCGCGAACAGTTCGCCGACGTCGTCGGCCTCGATCACCGTCCCCATCGGATTCGTCTCGTACGTAACGTCGTACTCCTCTAACGCATCGACTGCCTTGGCAATCTCGCCGCTCATGCTATCCTCGATTACCGGTGCGACGCTCAGTAGTGCAATCACCGTCATGATCGACCCGACGACGGCGAGGCATCTAAAACGAATCCATGCAACCGCTCGAGCACGAACTCGCAAAAAACAGTTACTGTGATCGATCCGACGGCGGGTAGACGATCACGTCACCGTTCGCGTACACGTAGACTTCGTGCTCGAGGGCGGTGAAGGCGATGTGTCCACTCGTCCGGTCGGTCCCGTCGGCTTTCGGGCGGAAGATCCGGTCGAGTGCGTCGGGATCGACGCTGTCGTAGAGGGAGAACTCCCCCTGCGAGACGTCGACGTCCGTGATCGACGACAGCGCGTGGACGATCGTCGTCGTGATCGTCGCAGTGCCGTCGGTATCGTGGTGGAAGACGTACCGTTCGTTCGTCTGATCATACTGGAGGTCCGTGCCGTCTGCGGGTGATTGTTCCGTTTGCATTGCTACACCAGAGTACTCAATCGTCTATTGATCCGTAGTCAGTCACAGCATAAAAGCAAATCGGCTGCCAGAACGATAGACGTTCGTGAATAGATACGCCGACTACTGGTTCATATTTTTGATTGTCGGGGATCGATGGAAGACCGTCCTCGAGTCCAGGCTTGTGGCTGTATTGTCGCTATCTCTCGCGATAAACCGTCGAATACTCGGAAAGGAGAGAGTGAGGGGGTCCGCTGGAATTGCTTCGTTTACGGAGAGTCGAAATTACGTGCTCGAGTTCGTTCAGCTGCGTCCTCGATCGGTGGCTGGGATTTGAACCACGGTCAGACGGTCGCCTCACTTCGTTCGGCGCTGCGACTGACCTGATTCAAATCCAGAAACGATTTCTCCGAACACGGATACTCGCACTGCTACGCAGTGCTCGTGATGTTGTGTTCGGAGAAATGCGCTGGCTGGGATTTGAACCCAGGTTGTGACCATGGCAAGGTCACGTGATACCACTACACTACCAGCGCCCTGCTGCACTTACACCTACTACCGGAGGGATGTATAAGGGTTGCGAATCGAGAGAAGTTAGACACAGTGGAACACGCTGTCTTGCCCCGTACGGCACCCGTCGATATCAAGGAGTAATATCTCCTTATCCATCTCGAGTCAGAAACCGACCGATCACTAATCGAGAGTGTGTGCCCGTTCCACACGAATTCGGGGCTGTGAGGCGTTCACAGCCGTAATCGAATCCGCTATTCTTTTAAGACCCTATCGGCAATACATCGCTACAGTCTAGTGACGCGGCATCGAAGCGTTACGGCATGACCGTCAGCGTGCTCGTGCCGTCGTCGCTCACCCGGGAAGCCGAGGACAAACGCGAGGCAACTCGCAAAATCGGATACGTCGCCCGCGCGGCGACGATCTTCCGGGTGGATCGCCTCGTCGTCTATCCCGATCGGGATGGCGACACGGGGCGATTCGGCGACGGGTTCGTCAGTACCGTTCTGCGGTACGCCGCAACGCCGCCGTACCTCCGCAACGAGGTATGGGGGATGCGAGACGAACTGGAGTACGTCGGCGTTCTGCCGCCGCTCCGCGCCACGTCACAGACCGGCTCCGAATCGAACGGTTCGGGGTCGTCAAGACAAGGGATCGTGACCGAGGTCGGACCTGAAGGGCGCGTCCGGGTCAATTGCGGCTTGCAACACCCAATCTCCCTCAACACACCTCCTGATATGGAGGTCTCCGAGGGGGAACGCGTGACCGTCAGGATCTCTTCGCGACGACCGGTCCGGGCGAAGCTCGTCGACGAGCCTCTTTCGGGGCTTTCAGTCGAGCGGACGGACCTTTCGACAGCTCTCGGCCGTGAGGACGCTGGCGTTCGTATCGCAGCCTCCCGATTCGGTGAACATCTCACCGTCGGGCGGCTCGAGACGCTAGCCGGACGCACCGAGGGCGACGGGATGACCGTCGCCTTCGGCGCGCCCGAGAGAGGGCTGCCGGATATCCTCGGAATCGAGGCGTCTGCCATCCCCTCGGACGACGAGGGAGGCGACGACGGAGTCGAACCCACAGCCGATCCGGGGTTCGACCTCTGGCTAAACACGGTTCCGGACCAGGGAAGCGAGGTCGTGCGAACGGAGGAGGCTCTGTTCGCTACCCTCGCACCCCTCTCACTGAGAGAGTGATAGAATGCCACAAGCAAATACACCACGCAAAGGCTCACTCGGATTCGGCCCACGAAAGCGTGCGACCAGCGAGGTCCCACGCTTCAACTCGTGGCCGGACGACGACGGACAGCCGACGCTCCAGGGCTTCGCGGGCTACAAGGCCGGCATGACCCACGTCGTCATGGTCGACGACCAATCGAACTCGCCGACCGAGGGGATGGAACAGACCGTCCCCGTGACGATCGTGGAGACGCCGCCGATGCGCGCCGTTGCTCTGCGTGCGTACGAAGATACGCCGTACGGACTGAACCCCGTAACCGAGGTCTGGACCGACGAGTTCGTCGACGAACTCGACCGCGTCCTCGACCTCCCCGGCGACGACTACGACACTGACGCCGCTGAAGACGAAATTCGCGGCCTCCTCGAGGAGGGACGCGTCGACGAAGTTCGCGTCATCACGCATACGGTTCCGACCGAGGTTCCCTCGGTCCCCAAGAAGAAACCGGACGTGATGGAGACTCGTGTCGGCGGTGGCTCCGTTCAGGAGCGCGTCGACTTCGGCCTCGAACTGCTCGAGGACGGTGGCGAACACGTCATGAACGACGTGTTCCGCGCCGGCGAGTACGTCGACGCAAGCGGCGTCACGAAAGGTAAGGGTACGCAGGGTCCCGTCAAGCGATGGGGCGTCCAGAAACGAAAGGGCAAGCACGCCCGGCAGGGATGGCGCCGCCGCATCGGGAACCTGGGTCCATGGAACCCGTCCCGCGTCCGGTCGACGGTCCCACAGCAGGGACAGACCGGCTACCATCAGCGGACGGAACTGAACAAGCGCCTCGTCGACATGGGCGACGGCGCAGACGCGACGGTCGACGGCGGCTTCGTCAACTACGGCGAAGTCGACGGCCCGCACGCGTTGATCAAGGGCTCGCTCCCCGGTCCGGAACAGCGGCTCATCCGCTTCCGACCGGCGATCCGACCCGGAGACCAGCCGCGCCTCGACCCCGAGGTCCGGTACGTCTCCACCGCATCCAATCAGGGGTAGATAGCATATGGAAGCAACAGTATACGACCTGGATGGCTCGGACGCGGGCTCGGTCGATCTTCCGGACGTCTTCGAGACGCAGTTTCGTCCGGACCTGATCGGCCGCGCCGTTCGCGCCGCTCAGGCCAACCGGAAACAGGACTACGGTGCCGACGAGTTCGCCGGCAAGCGAACGCCGGCCGAATCGTTCGGTAGTGGCCGCGGGATGGCTCACGTTCCCCGGCAGGATGGACGCGCACGACGCGTTCCCCAGGCCATCAAGGGACGCAAGGCCCACCCGCCGAAGGCCGAGAAGGACTGGACCGAATCGATCAACACCAAAGAGAAGAAGCTGGCCGTCCGCAGCGCCATCGCTGCGACGACCGACGCCGAACTCGTCGCCGAGCGCGGTCACGAGTTCGACGAGGACCTCGAGACGCCCGTCGTCGTCGACGACGAGTTCGAGGACCTGGAGAAGACGAAAGACGTCGTCTCCTTCCTCGAAGGAGCCGGCCTCTACGCGGACGTCGAGCGAGCCGACGAGGGTCGTAGCGTTCGCTCGGGTCGCGGGAAGACCCGTGGGCGCAAGTACAAGACGCCCAAGTCGGTTCTCTTCGTGACCTCGAGCGAGACGGGGCCGTCCCGTGCCGCTCGCAACCTCGCCGGCGCGGACGTCGCGACGGCTGCGGAGGTCAACGCCGAAGATCTCGCACCCGGCGCACAGCCGGGTCGACTGACCGTCTGGACCGAAAGCGCACTCGAGGAGGTGGCAGACCGATGAGTACGATCATCGAACACCCACTGGTGACCGAGAAGGCGATGAACGACATGGACTACGAGAACAAGCTCCAGTTCGTCGTCAACCCTGACGCTACCAAACCCGAGATTCGGGATATCGTCGAGGAGCGCTTCGACGTGACGGTCGACGACATCAACACGCAGGTAACGATGAAGGGCAAGAAGAAAGCAACAGTTCGACTCAGCGAGGACGACGACGCGCAGGAAGTCGCCTCGCGAATCGGGGTGTTCTAACGATGGGACGACGCATCCTCGGACAACGACGCGGACGCGGTACGTCCACGTTCCGTGCCCCGTCGCACCGGTACAAGGCGAAGCTCAACCACAAGAAAGAGGAGGACGACGACGTCGTTCGCGGGACGGTCGTGGACATCGAACACGACCCTGCGCGATCGGCACCAGTCGCCGCCGTCGAGTTCGAAGACGGCGATCAGCGACTCGTCCTCGCTCCCGAGGGCATCGGTGTCGGCGAGGAGCTGCAGGTCGGCGTCTCCGCGGAGATCAAGCCGGGCAACACGCTCCCGCTCGCGGAGATTCCCGAAGGTGTTCCGGTCTGTAACGTCGAGGCGAACCCGGGCGACGGCGGCAAGTTCGCTCGCGCCTCGGGTGTCAACGCGGACCTGATCACCCACGACCGATCGGCTGCGGTCATCCAGCTTCCCAGCGGCGAGGTCAAGCGCCTCGATCCGCAGTGTCGTGCCACCATCGGCGTCGTCGCCGGTGGCGGTCGCACGGAGAAGCCGATGGTCAAGGCAGGCAACAAGTATCACAAGATGAAAGCCCGGGGCACGAAGTGGCCCCGCGTCCGTGGTGTCGCGATGAACGCCGTCGACCACCCGTTCGGTGGTGGCGGCCGTCAGCACCCCGGCAAACCGAAGTCCGTCTCGCGGGACGCCCCGCCGGGACGGAAGGTCGGTGACATCTCCTCGCGCCGAACCGGGCGAGGTGGAAACAAATGAGCCAGGAGTACCGAACCGGCCGTGAAGGTGAGTTCACCTACCGCGGCCACACGCTCGACGAGCTGCAGGATATGGAGCTCGAGGAAGTCGCAGAACTGCTACCCGCACGAAAGCGGCGAAGTATCGAACGCGGTCTCTCCGTCGAGAAGCAGAAGCTTCTCGAGGAAGCCCGCGAGAAAGAAGAGGAGGAAACCGCGAACGCGCCGATCCGGACGCACCTGCGTGATATGCCGGTGCTGCCGGAGTTCGTCGGACTGACCTTCGAAGTGTACAACGGCCAGTCCTTCGAACGCGTCCGCGTCGAACCCGAGATGATCGGACACTACCTCGGTGAGTTCCAGCTGACCCGGACGTCCGTCGAGCACGGACAGGCCGGTATCGGCGCGACTCGCTCCTCGAAGTTCGTCCCACTGAAGTGATCATCGTATGGGAATCAACTACTCAGTCGACGCTGACCCGGACACGACCTCGAAAGCGATGCTCCGGGAGCGTCACATGAGCCACAAGCACAGCAAGGAGGTCGCTCGCGAACTCAAGGGCCGAACCGTCGCGGAGGCCCAGGCGTACCTTCAAGACGTGATCGACGAGGAACAGTCGGTTCCGTTCAAGTCCCACAACGCCGGTGCCGGACACCGCTCCGACATCGACGGCTGGGACGCCGGCAAGTACCCCGAGAAGGTCTCGAAGGCGTTCCTCGATCTGCTCGAGAACGTCGAAGCGAACGCAGACCACCAGGGATTCGACGGTGGATCGATGGAAATCGTCCACGTCGCCGCCCACAAGGTCGGCGAGTCGGTCGGTCGCAAGCCCCGCGCGATGGGGCGGGCGTCCGCCTGGAACACGCCGGAGGTCGACGTCGAAATCGTCGTCGAGGACGTCGACGAGACCGCAACCGAAACTGCCTCCGAGGACGAGGAGGGTGACGAATAATGGCTGACGAACAACAGTTCATCGAAAACGGCCTGCAGCGGTCCCAGATCGACGAGTTCTTCCAGGAAGAACTCGGCCGCGCGGGCTACGGTGGTATGGACGTCGCCAAGACGCCGATGGGAACCCAGATCGTCCTCAAGGCCGAGAAGCCGGGGATGGTCATCGGTAAAGGCGGCGAGAACATCCGGAAGGTCACGACCGCCCTCGAGGAGAAGTTCGACCTCGAGGATCCGCAGGTCGACGTCCAGGAGGTCGACGAACCCGATCTCAACGCACGGATCGTCGCGGACCGCCTGGCTAACGCACTCGAGCGTGGCTGGTACTTCCGGAAAGCCGGTCACACGACGATCGACCGGATCATGGAGTCCGGCGCGCTGGGTGCCGAGATCGTCCTCTCCGGGAAGGTCACGGGCGCTCGCTCGCGCGTCGAGAAGTTCAACCGTGGCTACATCAAGCACAACGGTCAGCCTGCCGAGGAGATCGTCGACGAAGGCCAGGGGACGGCCGTCATGAAGCTCGGGACGATCGGCGTTACGGTCAAGATCATCCCGCCGGAGGCCCAGCTGCCCGACGACTTCGAGGTTCACGAAGACATGGACCCCGAAGAACTCGTTCCCGACGCTGTCGAAGCGAACGAAGGCGTCGAGGAACTCCTCGAGGGCGAACCCGAGGAAGCCGAGGCCGACGAAGCGGACGCCGAAGCGCCGGTCGACGAGGACGCCGAGACCGCAGACGAAGACGACCTCGACGAAGAGGTCGTCGAGGAGGTCATCGAAGAGGAAGTCGAGGCCGACGACGAGGAGTTCGAAGAGGTCGACGTCCCCGGTGAGGACGAAGAGATCGAAGAAGAACTCGAAGAACTCGAGGAAGACGTCGAGGCCGAGGCCGAGGAACTCGTCGAGGAGATGGAAGCCGACGCCGACGACGAAGACGAAGGAGGTGACGCCTGATGGCAATTCTCCACGTCGAAGAGATTCGCGACATGACGGCTGCCGAACGGCAGGAAGAACTCGAGGAACTCGAGACCGAACTGCTGAACCAGAAGTCCGTCCTCGCAGCCGGTGGTGCCCCGGAGAACCCGGGTCGAATCGGCGAGATTAGCCGCACCATCGCACGGATCAAGACGATCCAGACCGAGGAAGGCGACTTCGAAGACGAAGACGAATAACGATGGCACTGACACCCGAGACCCTGCCGCGACACGAACTCAACGGACTGCCGGTCCGCGTCGTCGAGAGTGACGACACTGATCGGGTCGGCATAGCGGGTCGTGTCGTCATCGAGACGACCAGCACGCTCTCTATCGAGGTTCGTGATAACGGCGAGTCTCGGGTCGTGATGGTGCCGAAATCGGGCTCGACCTTCGAGTTCGCGATCACAGATGACGCCGCCGACCTCGAGAAGAGGTCGGGGACCGCGTCCAAACTGGCCGACACTCAACCTGCAGCGGCGGACGATTCGTCTGACGCTGCAGACCGAGCCGGCGGCGATACCGCCGACTGTCGTGGCGACGACCCCGAAGTGGATCGTCGTCACGCTGCTGGCGAGGACGTGGCCTACGTTACGGTCGATGGTTCGCGACTGCTCTCACGACCCGCCCGACGCACGGAAACGAATGGTGACTCACCATGGCAATAGGACTAGACGTTGAAACCCCTCCGGAACCAGAAAACCCGGAGGAATACGACTACGAGAAGTGTCCGTTCTACGGCGAGCTTCCCGTTCGAGGACAGGTCCTCGAGGGAACCGTCGTCTCGACGGACATGGACAAGACCGTGGTCGTCGAGCGAGAGTACGACGTGGCTGTACCGAAGTACGATCGGTACATGAAGCGTCGCTCGCGCATCCCGGCTCACGTGCCGGGCGTGCTCGAGCCGCTCTCGGTCGGTGACACGGTCAAGATCGCAGAGACCCGACCACTGTCGAAGACGAAATCGCACGTGGTCGTCGAAGTAACCGAAGAAGCGACTGCCGAGGACGTCGCAGCACTGACCGGCGAAAGCGAGCCGGAACCACAGCTGTCGGCGGAAGATCTCGGCGGCGACGACGAGGGTGATCAGTGATGGAGGCGATGAAAGCCGACGTCACGCAGGGCCTGAAGAAGGGATCACTCGTCACGTGTGCCGACAACACCGGCGCACGCGAGCTGAAAGTCGTCAGCGTCTCGGGCTACCACGGCACCAAGAACCGCCAGCCGAAGGCGGGTCTCGGTGACAAGGTCACGGTCTCCGTGACCAAGGGTACCCCCGAGATGCGCCGCCAGGTCCTCGAGGCCGTCATCGTTCGCCAGCGGAAGTCGATCCGCCGGCCGGACGGGACGCGACTGAAGTTCGAGGACAACGCGGCGGTCATCATCGACGAGAACGAAGAACCCCGCGGTACGGAGATCAAAGGACCGATCGCTCGTGAAGTCGCAGAGCGATTTGGTGCGATCGCATCCACCGCGACGATGATCGTCTAACTATGAGCAAGCAACCACACAAACAGCGAACGCAGACGGAGCGTGCGCCGCTGCACAAGCGACAGAAGCAGCTCCACGCGACGCTGTCCGACGAACTCCGCGAGGAGTACGACACTCGACGTACCCGCGTCAACGCGGGCGACCGTGTCGAGGTCATGCGTGGCGACCACGCCGGCGAAGAAGGCGAGGTCCTCCGTGCGATCCTCGAGGACGGGACGATCCACGTCGAAGAGGTCACCGTCGAGACGGCAGACGGCGAGGAAGTGCCGCGACCGCTCGACCCGTCGAACGTCCGGATCACGGAACTGGACCTCGAAGACGAGCGTCGCGAAGCACGCCTCGAAGGCGATACAGACGAAGGTGATAGCGAATGACGAAACACCAGAAACGACTGTCAGTCCCGAAGTCCTGGCCGGTCGAACGGAAGACCGAGGTCTTCACGGTCAAAGCCGGCGCAGGTCCCCACGGTGAGGAAGGCGTTCCGCTCGTCGTCCTCCTGCGGGACGTGCTGGGCTACGTGGACTCGAAGAAAGAAGCACGGTATGCTCTCTCCGAGGACGCGATCCTCGTCAACGGAGAGCCGATCAACGACGAACAGCGTCCGATCGGTATCTTCGACATCCTTGCGTTCCCCGGTCGAGAGGAGTACTACCGCGTCTTCCCCGACGAGGGCGGTCGGCTCTCGCTGACCGATATCGACGCGGATTCCGCCGAGAGTCGACTCGGCAAGATCGAGGGCAAACAGCAGGTCTCTGGCGGCGACACCCAGTTGACTCTGCACGACGGAACGAACGTCATCGCCGACGACGACGCCTACAGCACGAACGACTCGATCGTCGTCGACAACGAGGACAAGTCGATCGTCGCCCACTTCCCGTACGAAGAGGGTGCCCTGGTGACGGCTATCCGTGGCAACCACGGTGGCAAGATCGGCGAGATCGAAAACATCGAAGTCACTCCCGGCAGCGGTTCGAACGCCGTCACTATCTCGACCGACGACGGCGAGTTCGAGACCGTCGAGGAGTACGTCGTCGTCATCGACGAGAACTTCACGGGTGATGACGATGAGTGAAGCCAGCGATGCTGACTTCCACGAGATGCGCGAACCGCGCGTCGAGAAGGTCGTCGTCCACATGGGCGTCGGTCAGGGTGGTCGCGAACTCGGCAAGGCCGAGGACATCATCGAAGAGATCACCGATCAGGAGAGCGTCCGTACCCAGGCCAAAAAGACCGAACCCGACTTCGGTATTCGCCAGGGCGACCCGATCGGTACGAAGGTCACCCTCCGCGGCGAGGACGCCGACGAGTTCCTGGCGACGGCGCTTCCGCTCGCCGAACTCTCGGCAAGCCAGTTCGACGATACGGGTAACTTCAGCTTCGGGGTCGAGGAACACACCGAGTTCCCGAGCCAGGAGTACGACCCGAACGTCGGGATCTACGGGCTGGACGTCACCGTCAACCTGGTGCGTCCGGGCTATCGCATCGCCAAGCGCGACAAGGCGACGCGATCGATCCCGTCGAGTCACCGACTCACGCCCGAGGACGCAATCGCGTACCTCGAGTCGACCTTCGACGTAACCGTGGAGGAGTCCGAGGATGAGTGAAAGCGAATCAGAACCAGAGACAGAACCGGAGTCGGAAGCGTCCGAGACCGCAGCCGATCGGACCGGCGAGCACGCTGCAAAGCGTACCGGTCAGATCGAGGAATGTCAGCGCTGTGGTCGCAAACAGGGGCTCGTCGGCAAGTACGACATCAACCTCTGTCGGCAGTGCTTCCGCGAAATCGCCCGCGACATGGGATTCAGGAAGTATCGATAACATGACAGGAAACGATCCACTCAGCAACGCGCTCTCGGGCATCGACAACGCCGAGAGCGTCGGGAAACTGAGCCACGAGGTAACGCCCGCCTCCAACGAGATCGGCAGCGTACTCGAGGTCTTCTACGACCGCGGGTACATCGACGGCTTCGAGTTCGTCGACGACGGTAAAGCCGGTCAGTTCGAGGTCGAACTGAAAGGAGCGATCAACGAGTGTGGCCCCGTCAAGCCCCGCTACAGCGCCGGCGCCGACGAGTTCGAGAAGTGGGAGAAGCGATTCCTCCCCGCTCGAGACTTCGGTGCACTCGTCGTCACGACGAGTAACGGCGTCATGAGCCACTACGAGGCTCGTGAGGAGGGTATCGGGGGCCAGGTGATCGCATACGTCTACTAACCATGCGAGTCGAACTGGAAATCCCTGACAACGTAACCGTCGAGAAAGACCACCTCGACGTGACCGTCGACGGACCGGAAGGCACCGTTACCCGGCGCCTCTGGTACCCCGACGTGAGCGTCGACGTGGAAGACGACAGCGTGGTAATCGAAAGCGAGGCCGAGGACGCGAAAACGAACGCGACCGTCGGCACCTTCGAGAGCCACATCACCAACGCCTTCCACGGCGTGACCGAGGGCTGGGAGTACGAGATGGAAGTCTTCTACTCTCACTTCCCGATGCAGGTCCGCGTGGAAGACGGCGAGGTCGTCATCGAAAACTTCCTCGGCGAAAAGGCACCGCGACGTACGACTATCCACGGTGACACCGACGTCACCGTCGACGGCGAGGAACTCGTCCTCTCGGGCCCCAACAAGGAAGACGTCGGCCAGACGGCGGCCGACATCGAGCAGCTGACACGCGTCAGCGGCAAGGACACTCGCGTCTTCCAGGACGGGGTCTACATCACCGCGAAACCCGCCACGGGAGGTGTCTAATAGATGGCAGACGAAGACAACGAACCACAGGAACTCGAGGACATCAGCGGCGTCGGCGAGAGCAAGGCCGATGCCCTTCGAGAGGCCGGCTTCGAGTCCATCGAGGACGTCAAGGAAGCCGACCAGGACGACCTGGCCGAGGCCGACGGCGTCGGTAACGCGCTCGCGGCCCGTATCAAGGCCGACGTCGGCGACCTCGAGGTTTCCGAAGAGACCGAGGCAGAGATCGAAGACGAGGGCGTCGAAGAAGAAGAGCCCGAGGAAGACGTCGAGACGGAACTGCAGCCACGCGGACTGGTCGACAAGACCCCCGAACTCTCCGAGGAAGAGCAGCGACTGCTCGACCGTCGGAAGAGCGAGGGCAAGCCGCAGTTCAACCGTCAAGACTACCACATGAAAAAGCGGACGCCCGAATCCTGGCGTCGCCCACGCGGTCAGCTGTCGAAACAGCGCAAGGGCGTCAAAGGGAAGGGGCCGAAGGTTTCGGCTGGCTTCCGTACGCCCGAAGAAGTCCGGGGCAAACACCCGAGCGGCTTCGAAGAGGTCTACGTCGAGAACACGGACGACCTCGAGGGTGTCGACGGCGACCGCGAAGCGGTTCGCATCGCCTCCTCGGTCGGCGCGCGCAAGCGCGAACGTATCGAGGAACAGGCAGAGGAACAGGGCGTTCGCGTCCTGAACCCAACGTACGAAGAAGTCGAGGTGGAATCAGATGACTGATCTTTCCGCACAGAAGCGACTCGCAGCCGACGTTCTCGACGTCGGTAAGAACCGCGTCTGGCTCGACCCCGACGCCCAGGCCGACATCGCCGAGGCGATCACTCGCGACGAGATCCGCGAACTCGTCGAGGAGGGTCGGATTCAGGCCGAAGACGCCTCGGGCAACTCCCGCGGTCGTGCCCGCAAGCGCAACGAAAAACGCGCCTACGGCCACCAGAAAGGCCCGGGCAAGCGCAAGGGCAAGAAGGGCGCACGCCAGAACGAGAAAGAAGAGTGGCAGAACAAGATCCGCGCACAGCGACGGAAGCTGCGCGAACTCCGCGACGAGGGCAAAATCACGCCCACGCAGTACCGCGAGCTCTACAAGAAGGCTGGCGGTGGCGAGTTCCGTAGCGTCCGGTACCTGTTGAACTACATCGACGAAAACTACGGTGACCAATAATGGCGACAGGACCACGATACAACGTTCCGATGCGGCGTCGCCGCGAGGTCCGAACGGACTACCACCAGAGGTTGCGCCTGCTGAAGTCGGGTAAGCCCCGCCTCGTCGCTCGAAAGAGCAACAAGCACACTACGGCGCAGCTGATCGTTCCCGGACCACAGGGCGACGAGACGCTCGCGAGCGCACACTCGGGCGATCTCGAGGAGTACGGCTGGGAAGCACCCACGAGCAACATTTCGGCGGCGTACCTGACCGGCCTGCTGGCCGGCACGCGCGCCGTCGAGGAAGGACTCGAGGAGGCGGTGCTCGACATCGGCCTCAACACTGCGACGCCCGGCAACAAGGTGTTTGCAGTTCAGGAGGGCGCGATCGACGCCGGTCTCGAGATTCCCCACAACGACAGCGTGCTTGCAGACTGGTCGCGTACGCGTGGCGAGCACATCGCCGAGTACGCCGAACAGCTCGACGAGCCGCTGTACAGCGGTGAGTTCGACGCAACCGAACTCCCCGAACACTTCGACGAAGTACGAGAGGCGATCCTAGAATGAGCGCAAACGACTACAACGACGACGGCTGGCAGCCTGTCACCCGTCTCGGCCGGAAGGTCCAGGAGGGCGAAATCGACACGATGGAGGCCGCCCTCAACTCGGGCCTGCCGCTGAAAGAGCCCGAACTCGTCGACCAGCTCCTTCCCGGACTGGACGACGAGGTACTGGACATCAACATGGTCCAGCGGATGACCGACTCCGGACGACGCGTGAAGTTCCGCTGTGTCGTCGCCGTCGGCAACCGCGACGGCTACGTCGGCTACGCGGAAGGCCGAGACGATCAGGTCGGCTCTGCCATCCAGAAGGCGATCGGTATCGCGAAGCTGAACATGATCAAGGTGCCCCGCGGCTCCGGGTCGTGGGAGGACCGTTCGGACCGACCCCACTCGCTGACTCGTCGGACGACCGGCAAGGCCGGCTCCGTCGAAGTCGAGGTCATTCCTGCGCCGG
The DNA here is from genome assembly GCF_900104065.1 of Natronobacterium texcoconense. Classification (NCBI taxonomy): domain Archaea; kingdom Methanobacteriati; phylum Methanobacteriota; class Halobacteria; order Halobacteriales; family Natrialbaceae; genus Natronobacterium; species Natronobacterium texcoconense. The sequence goes on from NZ_FNLC01000002.1 coordinate 98,955, forward strand.
AAGGTCTGGGACTCGCCGCGAGTGACACGGTCCACGCCGTCCTCGATCTCGCAGGCATCGAAAACGCCTGGACGAAGAGTCACGGCAACACCCGAACCACGGTCAACCTCGCGAAGGCGACGTTCAACGCACTCGAGAACGCCTCGCAGTCCCGACATCCGCCGGGACACCGCGATGCAGGGAGCGACCGTGACGAACCCGAAGAAACGGAGGTGGCCGAATAATGCGAGCAGTCGTGCAGGTTCGCGGTGAGGTAAACCGCCAGGAAGACGTCGAAGACACGCTGCAGATGCTGAACATCCACAGCGTCAACCACTGTGCGCTCGTCCCCGAAACCGACACCTACGAAGGGATGATCGCGAAGGTCAACGACTACGTCGCACACGGTGAACCGAGTGCGGACGTGGTCGCGACGCTGCTCGAGAAGCGTGCCGAACCCCTCGAGGGTAGCCAGTCGGACACCGACGAGGAGTGGCTGGCCGAAAACACTGAGTACGGCGACTTCGAGGAACTCGCCACGGCGCTGGTCGACGAGGAAACGACGCTTCGCGACGAGGGTCTCTCGCCGACGCTGCGGCTTCACCCACCACGTGGCGGTCACGATGGTATCAAGAAGCCAACAGCCGAGGGAGGCCAACTCGGAAAGCATACAACCGATGAGATTAACGACCTGCTAGAATCGATGCGATAACCATGACGAGTAAAAAACGACGCCAGCGCGGATCGCGTACGCACAGCGGTGGCTCCCACAAGAACCGACGGGGCGCGGGCCACCGCGGTGGGCGCGGACGTGCTGGACGTAGCAAACACGAGTTCCACAACTACGAACCGAAGGGCAAACACGGCTTCAAGCGACCGCAAGGGATCCGCGAAGACGTCGTGGAGATCGACGTGAAGAAGCTCGACGAGGACGCGATCCTCTACGTCGCAGAAGGCGACGCCGAAGAGATCGACGGCGGTGACGGCTACCGTCTCGACGCTCGAGACGTCGTCGAGGACGGCCACGAGGTCGACGTCGTCAAGGTCCTCGGTTCCGGACAGGTTCGAAACCAGCTCGAAGTCACGGCGGATGCCTTCTCCGACGCCGCTCGCGAGAAACTCGAGGATGCCGGCGGTGACGCCGTCCTCTCCGAGCGCGGCGAGGAGCGAGCAGCAGACGCCGAGGACGACGAACCCGAACAGAGCGAGGAGTAACGTATGGGATGGAAGGAAGCCGCCGAACCGGTTCTAACGCGCATTCCCGCAGTGAAACGTCCGGAAGGGCACGTTCCCTTCAAGCGGAAGCTGGCGTGGTCTGCGGGGATCGTTGTGTTGTACTTCTTCCTGACGAACATCACGCTTCTCGGCGTGGGTGAAGGTGCGACCGACCTCTTCGGCGAGTTCCGTGCGATCCTCGCCGGTGAGCACGGCTCGCTGTTGCAGGTCGGTATCGGACCGATCGTCACGGCAAGCATCGTCATGCAGTTGCTCGGTGGTGCGAACCTGCTCGGGCTCGACACCGACGACCCACGGGATCAGGTCCTCTACCAGGGTCTCCAGAAGCTGCTCGTCATCGTCATGACGGCGCTGACGGCGCTGCCGATGGTGTTCGCTGGCGGCTTCCTGCCAGTCCAACAGCAGCCGCTGTCCCTCGGTGGACTCGAGCTAGTCGGGACGCAGATCCAGCTGCTGATGTTCTTCCAGATCTTCCTGGGCGGCATCCTCATCCTCTACATGGACGAGGTCGTCAGTAAGTGGGGGATCGGCAGCGGGATCGGGCTGTTCATTATCGCCGGCGTGAGCCAGAAGCTCGTCACCGGGTTCATCTCTCCGTCGCCGGAGGGATTCTTCTACAGCTGGTACCAGATCATCTTCACCGACGAAGTTCTCGTCGGGTCGTTACTCACTGGTGACGGCCTGTACACGCTGATCATGGGTGAGGGTGATATCCTCGCGTTGTTCACGACGTTGCTGATCTTCGGCGTCGTCGTCTACGCCGAGTCCGTGCGAGTGGAGATCCCACTCAGTCACGCTCGAGTGAAGGGCGCGCGTGGTCGGTTCCCGGTGAAGCTCATCTACGCGAGCGTCCTGCCGATGATCCTCGTTCGTGCGCTGCAGGCGAACATTCAGTTCATCGGTACGATCCTGCACCGTGTCGGCGATGGTGGTGCCGGTGACCCGATCATCCTGTTCGGCATGGAGATGCCGTGGCTCGGCGTCTACGCCGACGGCCAGCCCGTGAGTGGGTTCTTCTACTACACGGCACCCATCTACAATCCCGAAGACTGGATGTGGTGGGCCGGTGAAGTCGCAGCCGAGACCTGGATGGTGCTGTTGCGCGTCACCGTCGACCTGACGTTCATGATCGTCGGTGGGGCTATCTTCGCCATCTTCTGGGTCGAGACGACGAACATGGGTCCAGCGGCGACCGCCCAACAGATCCAGAACTCCGGGATGCAGATTCCCGGCTTCCGACAGAACGTCGGCGTCATCGAGAAGGTCATGGAGCGGTACATCCCGCAGGTGACCGTCATCGGTGGCGCACTGGTCGGTCTGCTCGCGGTCATGGCGAACATGCTGGGCACCATCGGAGCCGTCACCGGGACGGGTCTGCTGCTCGCCGTCTCCATTACGTACAAGCTGTACGAGGAGATCGCCGAGGAGCAGATGATGGAGATGCATCCGATGATGCGCCAGATGTTCGGCAAAGAGTAGCCGACATCTCGCTTTCTCCGCTTTCTTCTGTCGTCTAGGTAGCGATAGCTCCCGTGAGCTGTAACTCCTGAATAAATTCTCGTACTGAACTGGTAGGACGAACGGAGGCTCGTATCGCCTGTGGTACCGATCTACCGGTCAAACACGGACAATCCTGCGGTTGCGGTGTCGAACAGTTCGTATCAGGCGATATCCCGACTCGTGTCGATCGCGACTTCCTCGATCAGTTCGAGTTTGATCGATTCGACCGGCTGGCCACCGCTTCGGAACTTCGGAATCGTGAGTCGATTCTCGAGTTCGGTACCCGCGACCTGGGTCTCGAGGTCGAAGACCGCGTCGGCAGCGTGGTAGGTTCGCGGTCGATTCGTCGGGACATCCTCACCTTTCAGACAGTGTAAGACCGCAATTCCGCCGGTCTCGTTCATCTTCTCCTTGAGGTCGTTGAGGAAGCCGATGTAGTCGTTCGTCTCGGCTCGCTCGAGGACGTTCATCGTATCGATGATAAGGTTCGCGCCATCGGGAAGTGCCTCGACGAATCTGGACGTCTCCTCGAGCGGCGAGTCGCTCGTCACGTGTCTCACGGTGGGGTTGCCGACGGCGGACGGGGAGTCCTCGAGAGCGTTTCGAACGAGGCCGTCGGAGCGTTCGGTCGTCAGGTAGAGGGTTCCGCGAGCAGCCGTCAGTTCGTACAGGATAAGCTCCGACTGGCTGGCTGGGTCGGCGGTGTACGCGACGATACACCCCGGGGGCAACCCGCCGTCGAGTTTCCGATCCAATACGTCGATCCCTGTTTCCAGCCGATCCACCATACGAGTATGATTTCTTGCTGTAGTGACTGCATAATTCTTTGCCTTCGATCCGGCAGTCGATCGCTCTCGAGTGTAACTGGATTGCGTTGCACTCAACTCCGAATGAGGGGATTGAAGGGGACCGCAAGCGCGTACACGAACGAATGCGCCACGATCACCTCATCACGAGCAAACAACTCTCGCGAGCGGACATCGAGACCGTTCTCGACCGTGCAGCCGAGATCGCAGCCGATCCCTCGGCCGTCGCCGACCGGTACTCGAACACGCTCCTCGGCCTGCTCTTTTTCGAACCGAGCACGAGAACGAAGATGAGTTTCGAGACTGCGATGAAACGTCTCGGCGGTGACGTCGTCGACATGGGCTCGGTCGAGTCCTCGAGCGTCAAGAAAGGGGAGACGCTCGCGGACACCGTCCGGGTTATCGAGGGGTACGCGGACGCGCTCGTCCTTCGCCACCCCAAACAGGGTGCGGCGACGATGGCAAGCGAGTTCGTCGACGTGCCGCTTTTGAACGCCGGTGACGGTGCAGGCCACCACCCGACCCAGACGCTGCTGGATCTGTACACGATCCGGGAGAACGCCGGCCTGGACGATCTGACGATCGGTATCATGGGCGACCTGAAGTACGGCCGAACGGTTCACTCGCTTGCCCACGCCCTGACGAACTTCGACGCTCACCAGCACTTCATCAGCCCAGAGAGCCTGCAACTGCCCCGCGAGGTCGTCTACGACCTCCACCAGGAACAGGAAGGGACCCAGATCCGCGAACACGACTCGCTCGAAGAGATCCTGCCGTCGCTGGACGTCCTCTACGTGACCCGGATCCAGCGCGAGCGGTTCCCCGACGAGAACGAGTACCAGAAGGTCGCGGGCGAGTACCAGATCGACGCGGAGACGCTCGAGAAGGCCGACGACGACCTGACGATCTTGCACCCGCTGCCGCGGGTTGACGAGATCGCACCGGAGATCGACGAGACGGAGTACGCGGCGTACTTCGAACAGGCGCACAACGGCGTCCCGGTCAGGATGGCGTTGCTCGATCTGCTTCTCGACGGAGGTGAGTCCGATGAGTAACGACCACGAACTGCGGGTCAGCAAGATCCGCGACGGCACCGTTATCGACCACGTCCGCGGTGGACAGGCACTGAACGTGCTCGCGATCCTCGGCATCGACGGCGGCGAAGGCGAAGAACTCTCGGTCGGGATGAACGTCCCCTCCGACAGGCTCGCACGAAAGGACATCGTCAAGGTCGAAGGTCGGGAACTGAGCCAGGACGAGGTCGACGTCCTCTCGCTGATCGCGCCCGACGCGACGATCAACATCGTTCGCGACTACGACGTGATCGAGAAACACCGCGTCGAGCGCCCCAGCGTCGTCGAGGGCGTTCTCTCGTGTCCGAACCCTGGCTGTATCACGACCGCCGGTGAGCCGGTCAGCTCCGAGTTCGAGGTGCTCGAGGACGGCGTTCGCTGTTCGTACTGTGGAACGATCGTTCGGGACGAAATCGCGTCGCTGATCGACGCCGACTGAGACGGGTTGCTGTCCCTATTCACCTCCGATCGCCGGTGATCGACGACAGCAGACCGTCTGAGAGAGTCGATTCCGACCCGGACCTGCGGAGGCCAACACTGGACTCCGTCCGGATTTCGAGACCGTTTTTTCAGCGTTGGAGAACCATCCAGAATACCTAAGTGTGTCTCGACCATTCATTCGTCTGTACATGTCACGTACTGTCAAAGTCCTGGTCGCCCTGTTCGTCGTCGTCGTTCTCTGGAAGGTCGTCTTCAGCAGTTCCGACGTCGACGTAGAGGAAATCGAGTACGAACCGGCAGAATAGGCACGCTCGTTCCGAACGGCTTAGGGCGGCGGCGCCGTATCTCGAGGTATGCACGGCGTCGTCACCCGCAACGCTGAGGAAGTTCGATGGCCCGAGTTCGACCGCGGATTCTACGAGGTCAAAGACGTTACCGGACGGTCCGCCGAGCCGATCGAGGACGGAGTGAACATGGTGTCGTGTTTCGGCGACAACGCCGCCGTCGACGCCGATCCGTCGCTCGCTCCCGTCGACGACATGGGTCGTCCTGCGACGCGGGACCGCAAGTACTTCGACTGGGCTTACGTCTGTCCGTCCCGACTGGACTACCGCGACGGACTGTTCGAGATCATCGACGACTGTGTCGCCGCAAACGAGGACGTCCGCCTCGACGACGTCGGGTTCCCACGGGCGGAATACTGTCGATGTGGCGTCTGTGAGAAACGATTCGAAGAAAGCGAGTACGACGACCGGTTCGCCTGGCGTGCGAACGTCATCACGGAGTTCGTCGCGGAAGCGGTCGACCACATCCCCGGTCGCGTCTACCTGACGCTCTATCCTGACCCCTACCCCGGTCACCTCTACGAACGCGCCGGGCTGGACCTCGAGGCCCTCGAGCAACACGTCGACGAGTTCGTCGTCCCGCTGTACGATACGGCCTACGAGACGACCTACTGGCTCGAGACGATCGCGAAGGGATTCGAGAGCGCACTCGAGACGCCGTTTAGCATCGAACTGTACGGAGTTAACGTCGACGTCGACAACTTGATTCACGCCCTCGAGGTCGCAGAGGAGTACGGTGAGCACGTTCTGTTCGGCTACGAGGCGTCCAACGCACGGGCAGCACTGCGGCGTCGAAAGGCCAACCAGCGCGACGGCGTCTCGCACGGTGAACCGGGTTCGAATTCCTGACGGTCGGACGGAAACGACTGTTTCGGCTCGAGGCGTCTTCGTAAACCAGTCTTACGGGATCGCTCGACGGCACTGTGTGGTATTACGTTCGGGTTCTTCGACTGGTCAGGTCGTCGCCTGTTGTCGGTTTTCCGCCTTGCATCGTTTCGGCGGGTTGCGGTCGCGCTTCCGTTCGGAACCGACGACGGCCTTTATCAGCGTCTCGGTCGGCAACGGTAACGATCGAGACTCGTATCGCCGGGGCCGACCGGTGGACCGACGACTGAGACGTTTTGGAGGGTGATCACGGGTCTCGAAACCTGCTAAACTATGAGAGACCAGCAATCAGGCTCCGATTCGACTGCGGAGATGCAACGGACGACGATCGACCAGAGCCAGGAGGCGATGGAGCAGTTGATCGATCTTCAGCGCAACATGGCTCGGATGACCCTGAGCGCGATGAAGTGGCAGGAGACGGCCCAGAAGCAGGGGATGGAGATGACGAGATCGATGATGGGGTCGTTCCCGGGACAGGAGTTCACGCAGTCGATGCTGGAGAACTACCTCCAGGGGATGCAGGCGGTCATGCCGGAGATGGAGCGAGCGATCGAGAAGGGAAGGCAGGCCGCACAGCCGGACCAGAGCATGGGTGGCATGGGCCAACAGATGAGGAGCGCCCCTCAGCAGATGAGCCAGATGGAACGCGGCCAGCAGATGGGTAGTGGGAGCCGGCAGATGGGGTCCCAGGACCACTCGAGTGGCGAACGGATGGAGCGAATGGAGTCCCAGGATCGTGGTCGAACCGGCAGGGAGTACGGAGCGACCCAGCAGTACCCACAGACCGGTGAGTGGGTCACACAGGGAACCTACGGCGGCGAGTCCACCGGACAGCGCCACCAGCAACGTGAAGAGGGCGGCGGGATCGAACAGCCACGAGCACGCGGCGAGAGTCGGCAGGGCGAAGAACGAACGCAGGATCGGTCGATGACCAGGCAGAGCCAGGGAGACAGTCGAATGGCGGGCCAAGAGCGAACTGGAAGTCCCCGGCACAGCCAGGAAGAGATGGAACGATCCCAGCACGACCAGCAGGGTAGTCGGCAGCAAGACCGGGGTCGACAGGAGCAACACGGGCAGGCGTTCGGCGAGACCACGGGGTCTCGAGGCCAGCGCTCCGAAGAGCAGGGCCGACGCGGACGAGAGGAGCGGTCGCACGAGCAGTCGTCACAGCGGATCGAGCCTACCGATCGCCGACGTGAGTCCGGCCGTCAGCGACGGTCGATCAGACAGGGGCAGGGAGCGCACACCGAATCCGACCAGGGCGAGTCGGAACGCGAAGGTGGCGAGATGGCCCAGAGCGATATGGAACTCTCGTCGGAACGAAGCGAAGACGACATCGATACAGAGTCGCCGCCCGACCGCGACCAGGGGCAGGAGTAAGAAAACAACTGTATCGTCCCCTCGAGGCGTCGACGTGATGGTGTATCTACGTACAGACGTCACCGGTCAGCGACCTCATACGGGCTGCTGTAACGATTTACCGGAGCGCCCGCAGGACGGCTCGCGGTCACGCCGGAAATGACTACAGCAGTCCGTCTCAAAGGGTGTCTTCGTCGTCGTCACCGATCAAGTCGTCATCGTCGTCGCTTCGCCGACCCTCGTCGTCACCGATTAGGTCGTCATCGTCGTCGCCGATCAGGTCGTCGTCATCGTCCATCATACCTTCGTCGTCGCCCCGCCGATCATCGCCACCGAT
>NZ_FNLC01000002.1:1006994-1245734 GCF_900104065.1 Natronobacterium texcoconense
CGTGCGATCGTCGGCAGCGTCGCGGACAAGGTCGTTCGAACGGCACCCGTTCCGGTCGTGACGACCACGCCGGACGCGGCGAACGACGAAACGACCGACTCGGTGATCGACTCGATTCTCGTCCCGACCGACGGCAGCGAGAAAGCCGACGCCGGGAGCCGGCCGGGGCTCGAACTCGCAGCACAACTCGAGGCGACAGCTCACGTCCTCTCGGCGATCGATGCCGAACTCGAGGACGCGATCGAAACCGTCGTCGGGGACGACGTCGACCTCTCGAACGAACTCGAGGCGCGGGCGAACGACCACCTCGAGGACCTCGCAGCCGACGCACGGGACCGCGACCTCGAGGTCGTGGCGACGATAACCGAGGGGACGCCGGCCGAAACGATCGTCGAGTACGCCGAGTCGGAAGGTATCGACCTGATCGCGATGGGGACGGCCGGTCGTGGCGGCTTCGAACGGGCGCTCGTCGGTAGCGTCACCGACGAGGTCGTCAGGACGGCGACGGTGCCCGTACTGACGAATCGACCGGACGTCGAGCAGTAGCGAGACGGCAGATCCTGGGACGACAATTACGACACCACCGATCGGGTTGACGGTTCGAAATCCTTTTAGGCGCTACACGGGGATAGTAGGGTAACTGAGTGATATCATGGACGTCGACATCGTTTCCGAAGCGGAGAACCCAATGTTGCATCGCACGGACGTTACCTTCGAACTGACCCACGACGAGGCCACGCCCGAGCGCCTGCAGGTGCGTGACAGCCTCGCCGCGAAGCTCAACAAGGACGCCGACGAAGTCGTCGTCCGCAAACTCGACACCAAGTTCGGGATGCGAAAGACCGTCGGCGAAGCCAAGGTCTACGAGACGGCCGACGACGCCCGCGACGTCGAGCAGGAACACATGCTCGAGCGCAACAAGATCGGCGTCGACGAAGAAGCCGAGGCCGAAGCCGAAGCCGAAGCAGAGGCGGAGGAAGCATAGATGGCGCGATACGACCACTACGGTGACGACGGAAGCACCGAAGGCGAGCAGTGTCCCCGCTGTGGCGACGTCTTCCTCGCCGACCACGGTGACCGCCAGCACTGCGGGAAGTGCGGGTACACCGAGTGGGAATAGCGAGGGAGCGAGCGTAGCGAGATCCCTCGAGAAATGCGAGCGGTGAACGAAGTGAACCGCGAGCAAATACGGACAGGCCTCGTTACGTTCGACGACCACTACAATCGTTCTTATCCGTGACAGAATCAGTACGAGTACTCGGGATCGAAGGTACCGCATGGGCGGCCAGTGCAGCCGTGTTCGATTCCGAGACCGACGACGTTTTTATCGAAACCGACGCCTACCAGCCCGAGAGCGGCGGCATTCATCCACGTGAAGCCGCCGAGCACATGCACGACGCCATCCCGGCGGTCGTCGAGCAGGCACTCGAGTACGCCCACGAAACGAACGACGGACCAGCCGACGAGCCACCGATCGATGCAGTGGCCTTCTCTCGCGGACCCGGCCTCGGTCCCTGTCTGCGAACCGTCGGGACGGCCGCTCGAGCGTTGAGCCAGTCCCTCGACGTGCCGCTGGTGGGTGTCAACCACATGGTCGCCCACCTCGAGATCGGCCGTCACACGTCGGGCTTCGACTCGCCGGTCTGTCTCAACGCCAGCGGTGCGAACGCCCACCTGCTGGCCTACCGGAACGGCCGCTACCGTGTGCTCGGCGAGACGATGGACACCGGCGTCGGCAACGCGATCGACAAGTTCACCCGTCACGTCGGCTGGTCCCACCCCGGCGGGCCGAAAGTCGAGGAGGCGGCGAGAGACGGCGAGTACGTGGACCTTCCGTACGTCGTCAAGGGGATGGACTTCTCGTTTTCCGGGATCATGAGCGCTGCAAAGCAGCGTTACGACGATGGAACGCCCGTCGAAGACGTCTGTTACTCCCTGCAAGAGAACGTCTTCGGCATGCTGACCGAAGTGTCGGAGCGTGCGCTCTCATTGACCGGCAGCGACGAACTCGTGCTCGGCGGCGGCGTCGGGCAAAACGGTCGCCTCCGTGAGATGCTCGAGGAGATGTGCGACCAGCGCGGGGCCGACTTCCACGCCCCCGAGCCGCGCTTCCTGCGGGACAACGCGGGGATGATCGCCGTGCTCGGCGCGAAGATGTACGAAGTGGGCGATACGCTGGCGCTCGAGAGCTCGAGAGTCGACCCCGATTTCCGGCCGGATCAGGTACCGGTTTCCTGGCGAACGGACGAACCCAACCTCGAACTGGGCAGAGACGCCAACGGGACCGTCCAGGGTGCCGAAGCCACCGTCGACCTCGAATCCGACGCGGGTCGCGTGACGAAGCACCGAGAGACCAAGAGCTACCGCCACCCCGAACTCGACGAGCGACTCCGGACCGAACGGACGCGACTCGAGGCGCGCCTGACGAACCTCGCCCGGCGCGAGGGGGTTCCCACGCCGGTGCTCTCGGACGTCGATCCCCACGAGGCGCGGCTGGAACTCGAGTACGTCGGCGAAAGCGACCTGCGGGTAGCACTGACTCCCGAACGGGTTCGCGACGTCGGGCGGCACCTCGCACGGCTCCACGAGGCCGGGTTCGTGCATGGCGATCCGACGACGCGAAACGTCAGAGTGAACGCAGAGCGAACGTACCTCATCGACTTCGGTCTCGGCTACCACACCGACCACGTCGAGGACTACGCGATGGACCTGCACGTCTTCGACCAGAGCCTCGTCGGAACCGCCGACGACCCCGAACCGCTTCGCGAAGCGGTCCGCAAAGGGTATCGGGAGGTCGGCGACGAGGGCGTTCTAGAGCGCCTGCGAGACGTGGAAGGCCGTGGCCGGTACGTGAGCGAGTAACCAGTTGGAATCGGGAACGTTCTTCCCGACTCACGCCGACGCTCCCCCATGAGCGACGTCACCGTTCTCGTCACCGGCTACGAACCGTTCGGAGAGTTCGAAACCAATCCGACCTGCCGGATAGCACGGCGACTGGATGGGGAGACGATCGGCGACGCAGCCACCGTCGTCGGCCGCGAACTCCCCGTCGTCTTCGACGAGATGGAAGCCGAACTCGAGGAGTATCTCGCGGAACACGACCCCGACGTCGTCTGCGGCCTCGGCCTCGCCGCCGGCCGGAACGCGCTATCGCTCGAGCGGGTCGGGATCAACCTCCGGGATACGGCAGGGATTCCGGACAACGACGACCGCGAGGTCACGGACGAAGCCGTCGACGCCGAGGGGCCGGTCGCCTACTTCGCGACGCTACCGCTCCGGGAGATGAAGTCGGCGATGCGGGATGCGGGCGTCCCGACGACGCTGTCGACGGACGCCGGCACGCACCTCTGTAACGACTTCCTCTACGCCGCCCGTCACCGCGCCGAGACGGACGACCGCGAGTTCCGCGTCGGGTTCGTTCACACGCCCTTCTCCCACGAGGATGCCGCCAGACGCGACGAGGGCGAACCGAGCATGGCGCTCGAGACGATGACTCGAGGGATTCAGGAGGGACTGGCGGTTTCGGTGAATGCACTCGAGTAGAGTGCGAGCGCGACTGCGACGCCACGGCTCCAGACGTCTCTAGTGACGGTCGAAGCGCCCACTCTCGAGTCCCGAGAGAAGCACGCAATACTCTTGTCCCGGGAGAACGTATCACCTCGCATGGCAGATAAACCGACCTCCGGTGAGATCCTCGGAGTACCGTACAACTTCGAACGGCCGAGCATCAGCCGCATGCTCTCGGCTCACTGGGAACCCGGCGAGGGAATGCTCGTCGAGAAGCCGTTCGGTATCGGCTACACGCTGAACCTTGCCAACTGGCGTTCCTGGATCGTTCTCGCGGTGGCCGGCGTCCTGCTCTGGCAGCAAGAACAGAGTGCCGCGAGCGCCGACGAGACGAGCGAGGACGAACCCGTCGAGGTCATCGTCGACGAAGACGACGACTGAGAGAGCTAGTTTTCGACCGGAACTGAACTTCCCTGGCGAGCAGAGCGATATATCGCGTCGATCACGCGCTGGACCGCCAACGCCTGTTCGACGGTGTTCAGTTCCGGTGTCTGCTCGTCGAGCACGGCATCGAGGAAGCGTTTGTCGCTGCCCGACCAGCCGGTGTGATCGATCGATCCCTCGGTGAGCGTAACGTCGAGCGTGTGGTCGGTACCCTGCTTGCCGCTCTGGAACATCGTCAGGTCCTCGCCGCCGAGTTCGAGGGCTGCGCCGGCCTCGGTGCCGCGAGCGACGAACTCCTGGGTTTCGGCCTGGTTTGCGGCCCAGGTTACCTCGAGCGAGATCGTCCGGTCGCCCTCACAGCGGATCATCGCCGTCGCCGAGTCCTCGACGTCGAAGACGGCCTCGTCGGTCTCGTCGTACCAGTCGCCGGGGTCGACGTAGTCGTCGCGGTCGCCGAACTCGGTTCGCGTGACGGCGAAGACGTCCTCGACCGCCGGATAGTCCATGAGGTAGAGCGCGAAGTCGATCGCGTGGACGCCGATGTCGACGACTGCGCCGCCGCCGGAGAGCTCTTCGTTGGTGAACCACGAACCGACGCCGGGAATGCCCCGTCGCCGGACGTAGTTCGCGTCGACGTGAGTGATCTCGCCGAAGTGGCCCTCGCGCTGGTACTCCTTGAACACCTCCGTGGCCGTCGAGACGCGGTTGTGGAAGTTGACCATGCAGAAGCCGTCGGAGTCGGCCGCAGCCGCGGCGATCCGCTCGGCACTCTCGAGGTCGTCCGCGAGCGGTTTCTCACAGAGCACGTCGTAATCGCGCTCGAGTGCGCCGACGACGGCCGATTCGTGGAACGCGTTGGGCGTCGAGACGGCGATCGCGTCGAGATCCTCGGCGTCGTACATCACCCCGAACTCCTCGTAGGTCGTTGCGTCGTAGGCCGTCGCGAACTCCTCGCGCGTCTCGGGGACGATGTCTGCGCCCGCGACGACCTCGTGGCCGTGCTCTTCGGCGTTCGTCGCGTGGGTCTGCCCCATGAATCCGAGCCCGACGACGCCGAGTCGAACTGTAGTATCGGAATTACTCATCAATCGAGTAAATTACTTCACCACGGAAATGGTTAGGCGTCGCGGCGAAGAGGACTTGCGAAATTAACGATCGACCTCACCCATAATACAGTCGAGGCTCCCGATCGACGCGATCAGGTCGGGAACGTACTCGCCGCGGGTAATCACGGGTAACACCGAGAGGTTCGAAAACGAGGGGCTGCGGATCTTGAACCGAGCCGGCGTCTCGGAGCCGTCCGACCGGATGTAGATCCCGAGTTCACCCTTCGCTCCCTCGACTGCACGATAGATCTCCGCGTCGGCGTCGGGTTTCAGCGTCCGCGGGACGTTCGCCTGGACCTCGCGTTCGTCCTCGGGCCACTCCTCGAGCAGGTCGAGACATTGCTCGACGATCTTGGCCGACTCCTCGAGTTCACCCATTCGGACGAGTGCCCGCGAGTAGTTGTCGCCGTCGGACTGGGTGACGACGTCCCACTCGAGGTGTGGATAGTAGCCGTACGGATCGTCGCGCCGGAGGTCGTAGTCGATTCCCGAGCCACGGGCGACGGGGCCCGTACAGCCGTACTGTCTGGCGACTTCGGGCTCGAGGACGCCCGTATCGACGCAGCGAGCCTGGAAGATTTCGTTCGTAACGAGCAGATCGTGGTACTCGTCGATCTTGGCGGGGAGCGAGTCGAGGACGTCCCGCGTCTGCTCGAAAAACTCGTCGCGGGGCTCGGGTAGGTCCCAGGCGACACCGCCGAGTCGGAAGTAGTTGAACATCATCCGTTGACCCGTCAGGTCCTCCAGAATATCGAGGACGAGCTCGCGGTCTCGCATTGCATACTGGAAGGTCGCGGTGAACTCGCCGTAGACGTCGAGCGCGTAGGTTCCCAGCGAGATCAGGTGGGCAGCCATCCGCGAAAGTTCGGCACCCATCGTCCGAATCAGCCGGGCGTACTCGGGCACCTCGAGGCCTGCCAATTCTTCGGCAGTACGGGCGTAAGCCCACTCGTTGAGCAAGCCGGCGGAGACCCAGTCCCACCGGTCGGGATAGGGCATGATCTGGTGGCGATAAGTTCCCTGCTGGCACATCTGCTCCTCACAGCGGTGCATGTAACCGATATCGGGTTCGGCGTCGACGACAGTCTCGCCGTCCAGAACGGCCTTGACGTGCATGACGCCGTGGGTTGCGGGGTGATGCGGGCCGAGGTTCAGAAAGAGCGTCTCCGATTCGGGGTCGGCGTCGTCACCCGCGATCGGGTTCTCGTGCTCGGAGAGCGTGACGATCTGGGGTTTCTCCTGGTCGTACTCGAGGCCGAGCGGGTGGCCCTGCCACGTCTCCGGAAGCAGGATTCGACGGAGATCAGGGTGATCCTCGTACTCGATACCGACGAGGTCGTAGGCCTCGCGTTCGTGCCAGTTTGCCGTCTCGTAGATCGGCGCCGCCGACTGGCTCGTCGGGTCGCCGGTCGGCGTCGGGACGACGACGCTTACCTCCCGAGTTGGGTCGTCGTAGGACCGCAGGTGATAGATCGTCTCGAACCGGTCTTCGTACTGCTGTGCCGTGACGCAGGCGCAGTGGTCGAGGCCGGCCTCCTCGCGGAGGATAGCGAGTACGTCCTGGACCTCGTCGGGCCGGATCACGAACGCCGGCGCGTTCAAGTGATCGTCGCGGTCGAGAGCGTACGGCTCGAGCAACGTCTCGAGTGCCGACGCGAAGTCGTCGTGGGCAGGGGCCTCCTCGACTGTCGACTGTACGGGCATCGGTATTCGATTCTCGGGACGCAGGTGAGGAGTCGGTTCTGCGTCACTCGCTAGGCTCTTTATGTTGGACGGTCGAACGGTAACCGATGAAGTCCGTCCGGTTGACGCTCCAGCACGGCCCCGAAACCGTCCACCCGATGCACCGGTTCGTCGCCGAACACGACGCCTTCAGCCGATATCGGATGGTCAACTGGAACCACGCGAACGACCACAACGCGCTCATCTTTCACGTGGTCGGCGACCGCGAGGCCTACGAGCGGCAACTGGCGGAACTCGACGATCCAATCACGGCTGACGTAACCGCCGGTGAGGCGGACACCGCTCGAGAGGAGGGCGAACCGTTCTACGTCTACGTCCGCGAAGAGCCGGGCGAACTGGGCGAACAACTGGTCGCGGCCTTCTCCCGGGGGAGCCTGGTCCCGATTCCGCCGCTCGAGTATCGAATGGACTGGTCCGTGCGGTTCGGACTCGTCGGCGAACCAGCCGACATTCGGGCTGCACTCGAGACGGTGCCTGCCGAGATAGAGACGACGGTCGAACGCGTCGGCGACTACCGCGGCGGTGGGTCCGCGCTCGAGCGCCTGACCGAGCGCCAGCGAAAGGCGCTACGAACTGCGCGAACGCTCGGCTACTTCGCGGTGCCCCGGGAGGCGTCTATCGAAGACGTCGCCGACGAACTGGGCTGTGCACCGGGGACCGCGAGCGAACACCTGCGGAAAGCCCAGCGGAACGTGATGGAACGGCTCGAGCTCTGAACGGTGTGTTGCAACCGCAGGTAAGAGGTTTAATCATCGCTCGAGTGACGATTCTGCGAGACCACCGATGACCGATACGATGGAAGCACTCACCTGGCAGGGCGAACAGGACGTCCGGGTCAACGAGGTTCCACGGCCCGAGATCGTCGAACCGACGGACGCCATACTCGAGATCACGGCGACCGCTATCTGTGGCTCCGATCTCCACCTCTACAACGGCTACATGCCCGCAATGGAGGAGGGAGACGTCATCGGCCACGAACCGATGGGCGAGGTGATCGAGGTGGGAAGCGAGGTCGAGCGACTCGAGGTCGGCGACCGCGTCGTCGTTCCGTTCACGATTAGCTGTGGGTCGTGCTGGTTCTGCGAGGAAGACATGTACTCACTCTGTGACGAGTCGAATCCGAACGCGGAGATGGCCCGGGAGGAGATGGGCCACTCCCCCGCCGGACTGTTCGGCTTCTCGCACATGCTGGGCGGGTTCGACGGCGGCCAGGCGGAGTACCTTCGGGTTCCCTACGCCGACGTTGGGCCGGTCAAGATCGACTCCGGGCTCTCGGACGAAGAGGTGCTCTTTCTCTCCGACATCTTCCCGACGGGGTACATGGCCGCCGAGAACGCGGATATCGAAGACGGCGATACGGTCGCCGTCTGGGGCTGTGGTCCCGTCGGCCAGTTCGCCATCCAGAGCGCCTGGATGCTCGGCGCCGACCGGGTGATCGCGATCGACCGTATCCCGGAGCGACTGGACATGGCCAGCTACCACGGCGATGCAGACATCGTCAACTACGAGAACGACGACGTCTACGATCGGCTGATGGATATGACCCGCGGCCGCGGTCCTGACCGCTGTATCGACGCCGTCGGAACGGAAGCACACGGCACGGGACTCACCGGCGTCACGGACCGCGTCAAACAGGGCGCGAAACTGCAGGACGACCGGCCGTACGTCCTCCGGGAGGCGATCCAGTGCTGTCGGAAAGGTGGGACGCTGTCGGTCCCCGGCGTCTACCTCGGCCGTGCGAACGTCCCGTTCGGCGCACTGATGAACAAAGCCATCACCGTCAAAACCGGCCAGACTCACGTCCAGCGCTACCTCGATCCCCTGCTCGAGAAGATCGAAGACGGCGAGATCGACCCCTCGTTCGTCGTCACCCACGAGGGATCGCTCTCGGACGCACCCGACCTGTACGAGAAGTTCAACGAGAAGGAAGATGGCTGTATCAAGGCCGTACTGACCCCCTGATCGGCGTCGACCGACGGCTATATTCGGGCAGAGAACCCGCTCTCGCACACGCACATGCTCGTTCGGTTCGTCACTGGAAACGAAGGCAAAGCCCGCGAAGCCCAGGAGTACCTGGACGGCATCACCGCCGTCAACCGGGTCGAGTACGACTACACCGAGATTCAAAGCGACTCGCTGACCGAAATCGCGACTCGAGGCGCACGCGAGTCTTTCGAGGAACTCTCCGGCACCGAACCGGTGCTCGTAGGTGATACGGGGCTGTTCGTCGACGCGCTCGGTGGCTTTCCCGGCCCGTACTCGGCGTACGTCGAGGACACCGTCGGCGTCGAACGGCTCTGGCGACTCGCGAGCGAGGAGGACGACCACAGGGCGCGCTTCCGGACCGTGCTCGGCTACGCGGACGCCGACAGGACCGAGACCTTCGAGGGGGAACTCGTCGGCACGCTCGTCCCACCACGCGGCGATGGCGGGTTCGGCTACGATCCGATCTTCGAGTACAACGGCCAGACGCTGGCCGAGATGGACGTCGAGGAGAAAAACGCGATTTCGCATCGCGGCCGTGCGCTGGCGAAGTTCGCGGACTGGTACGCGGACTGCGAATAGCGCCGCTCTGTAACCGCTGTTCGAGCCTACTTCGGAACGTAAACGAGCGGCTCGTACCGATGTGCGGGGTACGGTTCAGCGTCGTCAGCCACTGAGAAAAGGCTCTGTGGCCAGGTCCCCAATACATCGTGGATGCGCTCGTACGACAGCAGGTTCTCGCCCTCGACGACGAGTTCGAAGCGGTCGGCGAACGTTTCGGGGTTCCACGCCGAATCCTCGTCGAGATACTCGTCGGGTGACTCCGCGATAGAACTGTAGTGAGCCTGCGCGAAGCGATTATAGTAGTGGACGATCAGGTAGCCGCCGGGTTTCACCGCCTCGTAAAGGGTCTCGAGAGCGCGCTCGATGTCCGCGACGTAGCCGAGCGTGAACAGACAGGAGACGATGTCGAACTGGCGGTCGGGATCGAACTCCGGGAGGACCGCCTGCTCGAAGGTGACGTCCGAATCGACCTCACGTGCACGTTCGCGGTTTTCTTCGAGGACGGCCACGGCAGAGTCGTATCCGACGACGGTCGCGTCGGGGTAGTGGGTGGAAACCTCGAACGCGAGGTCGCCAGGACCACAGCCGACGTCAGCGTACGCGTCCGGTCCGTCTGGCAACATCGTCTCGATGAATTCGACGCACGGCTCCAGTGCAAGAATCGCGCTCGGGCCCGTGTCCTCGCGTACCTCCTCGTCGGCCCCGTCCCAGTACTCGTCCCAGTCGATCGTGTCGCTGTATTTTTCTTCTGACATCGTTCCGAGTGTTCAGTTGGTCGACCAGCGATGCTAGCGGACCGAATCAGTACTGTGGCGCTCCTAATGGGCGTAGAGAAAGGTGGTGCTACCATAAAAATACTACCATAAAAATTAACTTTTCTCTTACCTTACTATTTCGTAGGGAAGAGATTTAAAACTTTGGCCGATAGCAATTTCCATCGAGTATTCTGGTCCAGCGGACCGTCCGACGCCAGCGTTACCGCAAAAGTGACATCCTCCTCGCCGTAAACGGAGAGGGATCGAAGATCCCTCAGGCAGTCGGGCGGAGCCCGACGACGGCGAGGCTTCCCGTACCGCAGGTTGGGATGTTTGCTGGTCTACGATACGGCCTGTTCTCTCGTGTTGAACGTCCCGCTCTCGCGGTCGAACAGGTGTACCGATGGCTGTGCCACACAGCCGTTACTCCTATCCTCACCGTGAGGACTCGGGGTTATCTTCTGTCGCATGTTCTCCGCCCCGTTACAATCCGCGTTGGCTACCAACTCACACGACGAGCAGACGTACAGACCGCGTTCGACACGGTTTGACTTCGTATCGTCACCACACGCCGAACACGTTTTCGACGTGTCCCACTCGTTCTCTTTCAACACCTCGACACCACGTATCTCGCCTTTGTATTCGAGATACTGGTAGATGCGGTCGAACGCCCACGTGTGGAGTTTCTTGTTGCCTGTCTTGCCCCAGTCGGTCTCTCGCACGTCTTCGGGCCAGCTCACTGCGAGCGTTCCAACACCGCGCTCGACGCACTCGGTGATAATTGTGTCCGTGAGTGTGTGGTAGAAGTGGGTTTCACGCTCTGTGAGTTTCCTGCGTGCCCACATCGACTTCTCTGACGGGCCGTTCTCACCCTCGGTGTCGTACTCTGCTCGCGTGAAGTAGTGCTTGTCCTGCTTGAGCGAGTTACCGGGGTACAGGACGTATTCGTCGGGGAATGCGACCGTGGCGATGTTTGTGATCCCAAGGTCGATTCCAGCAACACAGTCGCCTGCGGAGTCGTTGGTTTCGAGTTCGACTTTGCAGACGAAGTGTAGTTCCCACTTTTCGCCGTTCCAGACAGCGCGAACGTTTTGTACCTTGTTGACTTCTGTGAGGTCAACGTCCGGGCGTGTCTGGTACTCGCAGAGGATGAAGTCTGACCAGTACTCCTTGAGGTTCGACCCTTTGCTGAGTCGGACGCGGTTGTTCTCTGGATCGTGTTTGAACCCGTCTGCCTTGAACGTGACCGTACTCTTGGGTCGTGTGTCGCTGTGTTTGCGGTAGCCAGGTGGATTCGCCTCGTCAAACTTGTGTCGCAGGTCGAACCACGACTGGAAAGCGTCAGAAAGTTCTTCAATGACTTTCTGACTGGATTGTGCGTTCAAGTCTTTCCAGCACGACTGGTTCTTCATGTACGATTTCAGCACACCCTCGTCTGGGATTTCACCGGTCTCATCCCAGATGCGGTCGGCTGTCCATCGTGCGACATTCCAGATCTTCGAGGCGGAGTCTCCGAGCGAGCCAAGGCCATCGCAGACCTGCCGGTGGTTCTGGATGGAACCAACGTAGGTGCGCGTGACCTCAATCGCCATACATAGCCCATGTAGATGAATCAACTTAATGGTGTGGATTAGCGTGGAATATCCAGCCTGCTATCGAGCGGTGGTTCGCGTAGTTGAGTGACGCGATTCACGCCCGCCGTGAACGGCGGGATTCTCTCGCTGTAAGAAGATAGCTCGTGGGGCGACTGCTCGACGGACTCGTCGTCGACGACGGTTGCCGATTCTCGGCTTCGAACGGCGTCTCGAGTGACCTCGATGACGAACTCGTCGGCTGCATCGATAGCCGTCGACCGAACCGGTGTAGTGATCGTCCGGAGCTGTTTGCCGTTCTCGAGCGAGACAGTTACCGTATACTCCGCGTCCGGCCTGTACGCGTCCGGATAGACGGCACACGCGCCGGCGGGGAGGTCGTACTCGTGGCGGACACGTTGTTTGTCGCGTTCGGTATCGCGGATCTCGAGTTCGAAACGGAGGGTTTCGTCGTCCCCGTTGAGAATGTGCATCTTGCGTCGTTCGCCTCCGGGCATCTTCGCGAAGCCCGACAGTGCGGCGATCGCGATGCCGACGAGGACCGTCCCAATCCCGAGGGTAAACATCCGATCGACGATGAAAATGAGACCTGCTGCAATGGTGAGGAGAGCGACTGTCAGCCCCGCTTCGCGGAGTTCGGCCGAAAGGTGGCTGGGCTTGTACGTGATCGTACGAATATTGTACCCGCTGGCCCGCTCCCGCCGCTCGTCGGAGCCCTTCTCGGCCATGGCGTGAATTACGGTGAAGTCAGTGATAAATACCTTGACGAGTCGATCGGATCGAGGGCGACGGCCGTCACTCGATTTTGTCTCCGGTCCGTCGCGCTCGAGGGTCCAGATCCGGTCCCGGGTACTCGCCACCCTCGACTGCAGCGTAGAGGCTCTCGGGGTCGAAGAGGGTCGCGAACGCGTCCGGCGGCCGGACGCTGACCGAGACGTGCTGTTGCATCGAGAGCCCGGCTTTCGCTGACCCCAGTTGCTCGTCGTAGGAGAGCAGGTGAGCCGCGTTCCCGCGGTAGGCCGAGGCCAGCGCCGGGTGGTCGTCCTCGGGGTGGTCGACCGCGACGCGTTCGGCCTCGAGTCGCTCGCGATGATCCGCCGCGAGGTCCTCGTCGGCGAGGTCCGCGACGATACGTTCGGTTCGCTCGAGGAGGTGGTCGCTCGCGACGAGGTCGACCCAGGTGTGGCGGCGGACGTGGTCGAGCGCCTCGCGGGCGTCGCCGCCGATCAGGACGTCTGCGGTGAGGACGTCGGCGTCGGCGACGACACGAGCGGGGTTCGGCCGGTCGGGGTCGCGGTCAGTCATCGTCGCCCTCGTCGAGGTCCGCGATGGTCGACCGAATCCTCTCGAGAGAGACGTCGTACGTTGCGCCGCGTTCGAAGAGGTCTTCCCAGCTTTCTGTCATCGGTAGAGGTTGGTAACGCGCTCTGAAAAGACTCGTCCCTCCTCTTGCCTCGTGGCGTCGGGGTTGCGCGCCAGCCGATTGTACAGCCACCCGAAGAGGTATCCGAACGCGAACGCATCCGCGAACCCCAGTACCGTCCCCCAGACGAGGTCGCCGGGAGAGCGGCTGTAGCCGGGGTAGATGTCCTCGAGCAGTAGTCGCCACCGTTCTCCGTACTTCGTTCCCGCGAACAACTCGAGCAGTGCGACCGCGGCCGCCCAGAGGATGCCGGCCGAGAGGCCGAGCGCGCGTTTGTCGACGGTCGACATGAGTCGCGTTCGTGTACGACGACCATCACGTAAACGTTGGAGGTCAGTCCGCTCGAGCGAGCAGCCAGAACGCGACCGTGCCGACGACGAACGCGACGCCGACGTTGACCGCCAGTCCGAGGACGCCGACTCCGACGACGACTGCGAGTGCCCGCCAGTCGCTGATGGGTTCGAACGCTGCACGTCCGAGTTCGATGGCGACGACGACGAGCAAGACCCCGAGCAGAGCCAGGGGGAACGCGGCCAGCAGAGCACCGGCGGCGACCAGCGCGAGCGCGAGGTAGCCGACCCCCAGCAGGACGTTCGCGCCGGCAGTTCGCGCACCGAAGGCGTACTTTCCGGCGAGGCCACCGCTGCCGTGACACATCGGAACGCCGCCGATAGGGACCGCCGCGAGACAGGTTACACCCATGCTCTTCGACAGCGAGTCCGCCGAGACGTCTCGGTCGTAGAGATCGCCACACAGCAGGGCCGTCGCGATGGCTGCGTTTCCGATCGTCATCCCGAGTTGCGCGACAGTTCCCTCGAGCGCGTCTATCGTGAACGCTGGCGTTCCCGCGGGGAACGCGGCGAGTTCGGGGACAGTGGGTGTAGGGATGCCTGCCGTCGCGACGGCAGCGATTCCACCGAGCGCGAGGACGACCAAGACGCTCGACTGGCGGTAACCGACCAGCGCGAACGCGGCGACGACGGCGACCCCACCGACGGCGACCAGTGGTGCGTCGACGGAGAGTCCGACTGCCGCCTCGAGCAACAGCAGGGCAACGGCGAACTGGACGCCGCGAACGACGGGTTCGCCGACGATCCGCTGGAGGCGGCCCACGAGTCCGAACTGACCGACCGCCAGCAAGACGCCGCCGGCGAGCAAGCCGGCTGCGGCCAGCTCGGGATACGAGAGGGAGCCGACGATGGCCAGTCCGACCAGCGCCTTCATCGGCTCGACCGAGAGCGGCATCCCGTAGTAGAGTCCCCAGACGATCTGGAAAACGCCGAAGCCGACCAGTACGTGGGGCAACGAGACGCTCGTCGTCGCTGCAAGCGCCACCAGCAACGGGAGAACTGTAACTGAATCTCCTAGCGCACCCGTAAGTTCGTCGGTAGAGAACTCGAGTTCGGACTCTCCCTTAGTACGGAACGAGTGCGCCATCTACCTGCGATTTGCCTTCGAGTCGTTTCACTGTTGTGAGTAACCACACCTCGTTTCGGAGCGGTAAAACGAAAACGCGGCCGGTTACGCCTTCCGTCGCGGCGAGCGCGACGCCGACCAGCAACCCTAAGAGCGATCGCCCGGAGCGTTCGACCGTGAGCGAACTCGGCAAAATCGATCGGACGTTCTTCGATCGGCACGTCGCACCCAACCTGGGTGCAAAACGCGACGACGTCCCCGTCGGCCCCCAGCACGGCGTCGACTTCGGCGTGATCGACGTCGACGGCTCCGCACTGGTTACCGCGACCGATCCGATCTCGATCCTCCCGCCGCTGGGGTTCGAGCGAGCAGCACGCTTCGCGCTCGATCTGATCCTCGCGGACGTCGCGGTCAGCGGCATCGCACCCACGCACCTCTCGGTCTGCTTTACCCTGCCAGAGGAAATGACTGACGAGGCGTTCGCGACCGTCTGGGAGACGATCCACGAAGAGTGTGCGGACCTCGGCGTCGCCGTCGCAACCGGACACACCGCCCGCTACTCCGATCCCTCCTACCCCTGGGTCGGCGCGGCGACCGCGATGGGCGTCGGTAACCACGACGAGATCGTCCGTCCGGACGGTGCGAACGTCGGCGACCGGCTCCTGTTGACAACCGGCCCCGCCGTCGAATCCGTCGGCCTGCTCAGCACGCTCTACGGCGACCACCTCGAGCTTCCCGACGACGTCGTCGCCGACGCCCAACAGCGCCTCGATGAGGTCCACTGCGTCCGGGACGCGCTGACGGCCGCGGCCGCAGGCCCCGTGACGGCGATGCACGACGTGACCGAAGGCGGACTCGCCGGCGCGCTGAACGAGATGGCCGACGGCGCGGACGTCCGGTTCGAAATCGACCGCGAAGCGGTTCCGCTGCGTCCCGGCGTCGAAGCAGTCTGTGAGACACTCGAGATGGATCCCTGGGCCTCGACGAGCTGTGGCTCGCTGGTGATCGCCGTCGACCCAGACGGCGTCGACGACGTACGGAGCGCACTCGAGGACCGCGACACCGTCGTCGCGGAGATCGGACGCGTCGAATCCGGGGACGGTGTCGTCGTCGATGGGGAGCGACTCGAGCATCCGAACGTGGATCCGTCGTGGGCAGCCTACGCGGAACTCGCGTCTCGAGCGTCCACGGAGTGACCGGAGCACCGGGAACCAGCTATAGTAGTCACTGCAAGTCAATGCACACCTGATCGCACGACAACTGTGCGATCAGTGTGTAAATAGTTGCAGTTGTTACTATAGTACGACTATCGAACCGGCCGAACCGATCGCATTCGTTTTACCGAACGCACTCTAGGAGCCAGTAATGACAGACTCAGGCCCGCATTCGTGGCGCCGACGCCGATTACTCGCCGCAGTCGGTGCCGGAACGGTCACCGGACTCGCCGGTTGTTCCGGCGACGACGGCGAGAACGACGGAGACGTCTCGGATTCCGACGACGGCGACGAGGAGTCCCCGTTTCTCGTCGATCATCCCGGTGACGAACCCAAGGACTTCGAGAACCAGCACATGTGTGGCGTCTGTACGATGGGTGTGGTGGACTACGACGACCGAAACGCCCAGCTCGCCCACGAGAACGGCGACGGGATGATGTTCTGTAGCTCGGGCTGTCTGTTCGCCTACTACGTCGCACCCGAACACTTCGACGGGCCGGATAGCGAGATCGCCGGCGTCTGGGTAACCGATTTCGATACTGGCGAACTGATCGACGGCTTCGATGCCCACTACGCACTCGAGCACGACGAAAGGCGGGCAGACGATCCGATGGGCGTCGATCCACGCGTCTACGAGGACGAGGAGATGGCATTCGAGTACGTCGACGAGTACGACGACCTGGACGAGGACGACGTTATCACGTTCTCGGAAGTCGACGAGGAAGTCGCGAGGATCTACCGGAGCACGCGAATCCCGTAACTACAACGGCTGGTAGTACGGAATCGGTGGGTGTGGTAGTGGAACGCCGACGGTCGCGAGTCCGTGTTGCAGCGGAATGTAGCCGAGCACGACGAATCCGACGCCGAGAACGCGATGTAGTTTGACCCTGGTCTCGAGGCTGAGCGACTGGAACAGCGTTCCGTACACGAAAAGCGACGGAACGGTGCCGAGTCCGAGCGCCGCCAGTCCGAGGAAGCCACCGGTCGGCGAGCCCTGCACGAACGCATACAGGAACGCCGGATAGAGCAACGGACAGGGCAAGAGTCCGTGTACTGCACCGAGGCCCGCAATCCGGCTGTCGCCGACCCAGACGTCGACGTTCGCGAGCAGGCGTCCGTGGACGCGCTCGAGGAGCGACCCGACGAACGGGAGACTGACCGACCCGCCGACGAGTCCGCGACCGACCAGGTAGTGGACGCCCATCGCGACGATCACGATTCCGACGACGATACCGGCGATGGCGTGGACGTCGGTCGCGACCGCTGTCACCGCTCGAGAGGAGACGAAGACGGTCGCGCCCGCGAGTCCGAACAGCCCTCCGAGGATCGCGTAACTCGCCGTCCGTCCGAGGTTGAACAGCGCGTGCTGTTTGACCATCCCGACGGTTAGCTCGTTTCTCGCCGCCCGGCCGTCGCTCTGGGCCCGGAGTCGGTCGGAGTAAGTTGTCACGAGCGGCCCACACATCCCGAGACAGTGTGCGCCACCGAGCAACCCGATCAGCGCGAAGACGGCGAGCCCGACCGGTTCGACCGTCGTCGGATCGAGAGCGGGATCGTGACACGTCTCGAGGACGATTCGCGGGGCCGTCATCACCAGTCGTCGAGTACCTGCTCGAGGTCGTCCGTTATCTGGTTGGAATCGGGGTTTTCGCCCCGGTAGCTTCGTTCGACGTATCCGTCCGGGTTGACGAGGAAGGTGACGGTGATGTGTCTGAAGTCGTAGTCGTCACCGAGATCCTCACGCTCGAACGGGATTCCCAGTTCGTCGTGGACGACCGACTGTGCTTCCTCCTGGTCTTCCGGACGGAGATAGTGCCAGTTGCCCGCCTCGAGGTCGACGCCCATTATGTCGGCGTGGTTGGAGAGTTCCTCTGCCGTGTCGCGTTCGGGGTCGAACGTGATCGCGAGAAACCGCGCCCGGTCGTCGATTCCCCGCTCGAAGGTGTTCGCCTGGACCGTCGAGAGCGAGTTGATGAGCGGAATACACTCGGCGGGGCAACTGGCGAAAAACGCCGTACAGACGAGACAGTCGTCGTCGATGGCGGCGACGTC
Source organism: Natronobacterium texcoconense (assembly GCF_900104065.1). Lineage (NCBI taxonomy): Archaea > Methanobacteriati > Methanobacteriota > Halobacteria > Halobacteriales > Natrialbaceae > Natronobacterium > Natronobacterium texcoconense. The sequence continues at coordinate 1,024,794 of NZ_FNLC01000002.1, forward strand.
GACCGACGTTTCCTCGATCGGGTCGGCGAGTTCGAACTCCGGAAACGGATCACCGTAGGTCGGATAGATCGGCTCTCCCCGTTCCCCGAGGTCCTCCGGCGGACCGAGTACGGCGTCGTCGCTTGCGTCGTCGTCGAACGCTCCAGTCAGACAGCCGGCGACGGCGGACAGACCGGCCGCCGCTCCTGCACCCAGAACAGCGCGTCGGTTCATGACGAGAGTGTAGCCACCGGCGGGAGAAGTACCATCTGGTGTAATCGTCGAATGTACGTGGTAGAGACGCAGTACTCGGTATTTACGTTCGGTAATCGAACCAAATTCGACTTATCGTCGCGGTCCCAACGGTCAGTATGGAGTTGACGTCAGCAGGAAAACGAAATGGTGTAACACGCCGAACGGTGCTCGCCGGCGTCGGGGGAGCCGGTATCGTGGCACTCGCCGGCTGTTCCAGCGCGGACGACGACGTTCCGGACCCGATCTCGATCGACGAGGAACAGACCTGTGACAACTGTACGATGGGGATCGGTCAACATCCCGGCCCGGTCGGACAGACTCACTACGAGGACCCCGAAGCCGTCGTCGACGAGGACAGGCCGGCCCAGTTCTGCAGTTCGCTCTGTACGTACAGCCACACGTTCGAACAGGAGGAGGCTGACAACGCCCCAGAAGTCGTCTACCTGACCGATTACTCGAGCGTCGAGTACGACATCGAGACGGACGACGGTACCGAGGAGATCAGCAGCCATCTCGAGGCGGAGACGTTCGCGGTCGCTGGCGATCTCCTGCTGGTCGTCGACAGCGACGTCCACGGTTCGATGGGCCGGTCGTTGATCGGCTTTTCGGACGGAGACGAGGCCGAGGCCTTCCAGGACGAGTACGGTGGCGACCTGTACGACCACGAGGACGTGACCGGCGACCTCGTCATGTCGCTTATGAACTAGTACGCCGGACCGACATCGACGCGCTTGCGGTGATCGGTCTCGAAAAGCGTCAGTTTCTCAGCAGGGAAATCGATTCCGACGACGTCATCGGCCGCAGGCGGGTTCGTCGCCCGCTCGACGAGGAGTTCTTGTCCAGACTCGAGTCGCACGGTCACGTCGTACCGGCGACCGAGATCCGCGACGCGGGCGACTTCTCCCGTTAGCGACGAGTCCTTCGGGTTCGACGGGTCGACCGCGAGATCAGACGGCCGAACGTGACACGTGACGACGTCACCGACAGATACGTCCGCACTCGAGTCGGCCAGGGAAATGTTCTCGTGAGCGCCGTCGCCCTCTTCGGTCTCGAGAGCGAGTTCGTACCACGGCTCGCCGTTCTCGAGTTCCCGTCCGAACTCGGTGTCGGCGTTGTAGCCGATTCCGACGCTGTTGGCCACGAACTCGACGTCCCAGTCGGTGAACCCGCCGTAGAGTCGATCCCGGGGGAGCGTCGCGTCGGCGCTGACGACGATGTCGGGTGTTTGGTCCGGTCTTCGACCATCCGCAGCACCGCGTTCGCACCGTAGTACTCGCCGCGGAATTCGATCCTCGTCTCCTCCCGGTACGCTGGCCCGACGTGGTCTTCGAACGTGTGTTCGAGACTCCCCGGCCGACAGCACGCTCACCGTGGACGCTCCTCTGAGACAGCCCGAAACGGTGAGACCTGTGGCTCTTCCGACAGTTTCGAATGAGACTGTAGGCCTCGGGGTGGTTTTCCCGTTTTGTGGCTCTCTTCTTGTGGCGGTCGATCGGATCCCCGGTGTTTGCGCTACGATTACGGCCGTCTTACAGTTCCTTGAGGATTCTAACTGGGCTGGATGTATTCGAGACCGTCATTCATCATACTTGATTTATATTCTTTACATCAGATAATATCTCTGTGTAGGAATTTTTATCTCTCAAGTTTCTTTAATCTGAGTTATGGGATTGCAACGGAGGACATTCCTTATGACTAGTGGTGTAATGGTGTCCGGAAGCTTAGGTGGATGTGTCGCTGGCCTTTCCGAGCCGGACTTAACAATTGTTGATCTTACTGCAACCGAAGTTAGGGTAGTCTCAGGTAGCGAGGAGGACGATTCGTTTTCTGTTACAGCCCAGAATACCGGAGTCGCTGGAGATATTGAAATTACTCTCTATTGGCAAATGACGGAAAACGCGGATCCGGAGGACATAGGGTCCGTTCAATCAATTGGTTGGCAACGTGAACAACAAAAAGTACTTTATTTCGATGCAGACGAACGTCGAGAAGTCGAATTTACTGCAACCCCTCCGGCGGCTGCAGTGGGGTACTATTTCGAGTTGCATAGTCGGACAGCCGGGGCCAAAATACGAAACGATGGAGGTGCAGGTGAGGCCCGTGTAGCGATGGAATATGAGCATCCTGCCGGACTACCAGATCGTGAAGAAACCACTGTTTTCTTTCAGGAAGATGAGGTAAAAGAGGTGACGTTTGATGTGAGAATGGCTGAAGATAGTGAATACGAAGTTATTGCTGAACCAGCCGAGTGATCGACGTTAGGTAATTCTCAACCCACAACCGAGATCTGAAGATAACGACTCTCAATTTGTAATATGATTCTTCTGAAATCCTAATCACTCGAACACAGACCGTCTGGAATCGACAGCAGTTCACAACGGTCGTCTACCGACCGACGCCCCAGATCGCGACAGCGAGCGAACCGACGATCCAGACGGCGAAGCCGGCCACACTCGCGAGCGGTGAGGCGACCTGTGGCCCCGTCCCCGAGGCGACGATCACGGTCGTCTCGAGCACGAGCCCCCGGTACGCGCTCAGTGGGCTGATCGCCAGCGAGTACAGCAGGTCTGCGTCGCCGATCACGCCTTCCGCGAGCCCGTAGATGAGCGCCAGATCGAACCCGATCAGCAAGGCGACGAGCGCGACGATCGACAGGCCGAGCGCACTGCGGGTGCCGCTGACCAGCGACGAGATAGCGACGGCAATCGCGAGTACGACCAGCCCGAACAGAACCGTCAGCACGAGAAATCGGGCGAAAAGAACTGGCGAGTCGGCGCCGGTGTGAGTCGCGTAGATCGCGACGGTGTCGGCGTCGGTGATCGCAATCGCGGCCGCAACCATGGCGAGCGGGACGGCGATCGTCGCCGCCAGCCCGATCGCACGGCCGGTATAGACCCCAAGGACGATCTCGCGCGGCGAGACCGGATACGTCTCGAGGACGTCCAGTTCACCCCGCTGCTCGTCGGCGAGAATGGCCCGATAGCCGAAGGCGACGGCGACGATCGGAACGAGCAACTCGAGCGGCGTCAGCAGGTCGACGACCGTCGGCAGGTAGCCAGCCGTGTAGCCGTCGCCGATCCAGGTGATCCCGAGGACGACGGCAGCGAGTGCGGCCGCGAGCAGGTAAAACGTCCGGGTGCGGACCACCGTCTGGAGTTCTCGGCGGACGATCGTGGCGAGGAGGTGCCCAGTGGCGGGCGCAGGACTCCGTTCGCGTTCTCCCTTCGTCTCCGTACTCATATCAGGAACTCACCCCCTGGACGCGGACGGTTCCCGCGTCGGCGGCGACCGACGCCTCGTAGACCGCACGGAGCGAGTCGACCCCGAGTTCGGACGTGATCGCGGCGGGCGCACCCTGACGGACGATCCGACCGTCGTCTAGCACGACGACCTCGTCGGCGCTACGTTCGACGAGTTCGAGGTCGTGGGAACTCGACAGGACGGCCGTCCCCTCGGCCGCGAGCTCCGTCGCGACCTCGAAAACGTGTTTGCTCATCCCGGGATCGAGCCCGCTTGCTGGCTCGTCGAGGACCACGACGGGCGGGTCGCCGATCGTCGCCTGGGCGACGCCGACCAGCCGGGTCATCCCGCCCGAAAGCGCCTCGACGGGTCGTTCGGCCGCGTCCTCGAGGCCGACCGCCTCGAGTCGCTCCATCGCGTCGGACTCGTCGACCCCGACAAGCGACGAGTAAAACTGGAGGGTCTCGAGGACGGTAAAGCCGGGCCGGAACGCTGGCTGCTGTGGGAGGTAGCCGATCCGACGGGTCGCCGCGCCGCCGTGGTAGGTGATCGAGCCGTCGGTCGGCTCGAGCAGTCCTGCAAGCACCCGAAGCAGGGTCGTCTTCCCGGAGCCGTTCGGACCGATCAGTGCGGTCACGACGCCGCCGTCGACGGTGGTCGAGACGTCTTCCAGCACGGAGACCTCGCCGTAGTCGTGATCGACGGCCGTCGCTTCCAGTATCGGCGTTCGCGTCGCGTTCGATGCAGTCGTCGCCGTCGTCGCTGTCTCCTCTGTCATGGTGTCGTCGTTCGGTCACAGGACCACGCTCGATCAGCCCAGCCACTTCGCTCGAGCAGGTCCGGGTTGTTCGGTTCACAGGTCGGTTCCAGGTCGACGATGCTGCCGGTCCGCATGCCGGGGACGCTCCCCTGCAGGCCGGCCATCGCGTCGAGTGCGGGAGAGCGGGCGAGCGTCGGGGTGCCGTCGACGCTGTGGAGTCGCTGGTCGACGGGGGCTGTCGGCGAGTAGGTCCGATCCGTACGTTCGCCGCGCTCGAGGCTGGTCGCGCCCTGCCAGTAGTTGCCCGCGCCGTCTTCCGTCCAGATGCGAAGCGGCCCAGTGCCGGCGGCGCCGTGAACGTCGTTGTCGACGAAGTCGTTCGCGTACACCCGATTCGTCGGCAACAGTGCCCGTTCTTTGGCGCCGATCTCGTTGCCGGCGACGACGTTGTCCTCGTAGATCGTCCCCGCTGAGTCGATGCGGAGTCCGACGCGACTGTCCACGAGGACGTTCCCCGCGACGTAGGAGTCGCTGCCGCTCATGAAAATCGCGTACTCGCCGCCCCGGACGTCGTTGTCGACCAGGGCGTTGCGCTCGGGGCCGGTCATGACGTAGATGCCGGTGTTGAACTGGTCGTGGATCTCGTTTTCCGTGACGAGTGCGTCCGAGGTGTGCATCAGGTGGACGCCAAGTCTGTTCCCGTCGAAGGTACTGTCGCGGACGACCAGTCCCTCGGATCGGTGTGCGTAGAGGCCGTCGCGACCGTCGGACACCGACGACTCCTCGACGACGATCGGCGAGTGCAACGCGAGGATGCCGGCGTGACCGTCGGTCCACTCCTCGGGGCTGTAGACGGTCGCGTTTCGGACGACCGACTCGCCGCCTCGCCGGAGGATGATCCCGCTAGCCGAGGAGTGGACCGTCACGTCCTCGACGAGCGAGTCGCTCGCGGTGTGCATGGCGATACCGGCGTCACCGCCCGCGTAGTTCTGCTCGAAGGTCGCATCCCACTCCTCGTCTTCCGGTTCGTCGCCGGGCAACTCGCCTGTTCCCGTTCGCTCCGAGCCCGATCCCGTGATCTCGAGGCCGATCAGCCCCGTCCGGTCCGCGGTCGCGGTGACGACCGAGCCGTTGCCGTCGCCACTGATCGTCACGTCGCCGTCACCGGCGAGCGTGATCGGGTGATCGATCTCGAGGGTCTCGTCGTACTCGCCTTCGGGAACGACGACCGTCGTGTTCGCCGGCGCGTCGTCGATCGCTTCCTGAATCGTCTCGGCGTCCTCGCCGACGACGATCGAGACCGGACGGTCACGGAGTTCGGTCGTCGCCTCGACTCGCCGGTCGGCGTCCGCGTGCTGGTCGTCGACGCGGTCGCGAACGACCGTCGCCTCGTCGCGGTCGAACTCCGTCTCGAGGAGCCCCTCCCACGAACGGACCGTCCCGTCGTGGGCGTCGGCGAACGCCGTCGCGTCCTCCCGGCTGGAGAACGGAACGACCGTCTCGCCGTTAGGCGTGCTCGCCTCGCTGTCGGTGACGTACCACGCGTCCTCGGCGTCGGTCCAGGCTGGCTGGCCGTCGGTGACGGGATACCCTTCGTCGGTCAGGTCGACGTCGACGCTCGAGTAGTCGCTGACGTAGACGGCGAGCGGATAGCCGAACCGCTGCGTGTGGCTCTCGCTGTCTTGCGTTTCGGCGAACGTTTCGACGCCGTAGTAGCCGACGACGTACTCGTACTGGGAGTAGTACGCCTGCGCTTTCGGGAGTTCGACGTCCGCTCCGAGTCCGTACTCGTCGGCGAGCGAGAGGCCGACGGAGACGGTATCGTCGAAGGGCGCAGGTCCGGGGTCAGACGAGTCGACGTCGATCACGAAGAGCCCGACCGCAACCACGGCGACGACGAGGACGACGCTCAACGCGACGGTACGTCGGAGGCGACTGGACACAGTCGAAGTTGGCACGGTGAGTACGTATACCGTTTGGTTCGGGTCTCGAACGGCCCAATATGGGCGTTTAGAGCTGTCGTGGAGTCACCCCTCTCGAGCGATCGCCACCATCATCAGCGATTAGTATAACCAGCGAATACATACTGGTATGCGAACGCCCACACCCGAGAGCCGACCCGTCGGCCTGACGATCGCGGGCAGCGACTCAGGCGGCGGTGCCGGAATCCAGGCAGACCTCTCGACGATGGCCACCCACGGCGTCTACGGGACGTCGGCGATCACGGCTGTCACGGCCCAGCACACCCGCGGCGTCGAGTCGTCGCACGTGCTCCCACGCTCCGAAATCGCCGCCCAGATAGACGCCGTCGTCGACGACTTCGACGTCGGTGCGGCGAAGACGGGAATGCTCGCGACGACCGACGTCGTCGAACTCGTGACCGACCGCGCCCGGGAGTTCTCGTTTCCGCTCGTCGTCGACCCCGTGATGGTCGCCACCTCCGGCGACCGACTCCTCGACGAGAACGCCGAGCGAGCCTACGAGAACCTGATCGCGGAGGCGACGGTCGTCACGCCGAACGCCGACGAAGCCGAGGTGCTGACCGGAACCACCGTCGAGGACGATGCGAGCGCACGCGAGGCCGGCGAAAGGCTGCTCGAGTTCGGTACCGATGCCGCGCTCGTCAAGGGCGGTCACGTCCCCGGCGAGACCGTCCGGGACCACCTCGTGACGCCCGAGGGAACGACGACGTTCGAACACGAGCGCGTCGACACCGACGCCACCCACGGCTCCGGCTGTACGCTCGCGGCCGCGATCACGGCGCGGCTGGCTCGAAGCGAGGACCTCGAGTCCGCTGTGGAGGGAGCGACGGATTTCCTCGCTCGAGCGATCGAACACCACTACGACGTCGGACAGGGGCCGGGCGCGGTGAATCACTCGGTGGATCGGTAGTCAGTTCTCGAGCAGATAGACGTCCCCGCTCCCGAACGGTCCGACGGACGGGACCGCGTACAGGCGCTCGCCGACGGCGGATATCGGCACACTGAGGCGCAGGTCCTCGTCGTGCCAGCGAATCGTGCCATCGGGTTCGACCGCGAACGTCCCCTCGTTCGGCGTCCCGAAGTAGACCCCGTCGGCGACGGCCGTCGGCTGGCTCAGGTAGAGGGAAGTCCGGATCGTCCACAGTTCGTCGCCCGACTCGAGGTCGAGACACCGCGTCCAGTCGCTGTTTCCGGGGGGCAAGTAGACCTGGCCGTGAGCGACGGCTGGCGTCGTGCTCGCCGTCGCGTAGTGGGGGCGCTCGTACACCCAGACCGTCTCTCCGGTGTCGCGATCGAGCGCGTAGAGTTCTCCCGGTTTGGTGCAGGCGAGGACGACGTCGTCGGCGACCGCCGGCGGTGCGTAGAACTCCCCGACGTCGGACCGACTCCACAGCTCTTCTCCATCCTCGAACGCGGCGATTTCTCCACCCTCGATGCTTCCGACCGCGTAGAGGATCCCATCGGCTACCGCGTACGCTCCTCTGGCCCACGTCTCGGCCGACCAGTCGAGTTCGCCCGTCTCGAGATCCAGGGCACCACCGTCACGGCCGCTGAGCGCGTAGAGTCGGCCGTCCGCGACGACCGACGAGCCCCACCGAATCCCGGCGTCACTGGTCCACAGTTCGTCGCCGTCCTCGGCGTCGAGCGCGTAGCTCCCGTTCTCCGAAGAGACGTAGACGACGTCGCGGGTGACCGTGGGAGCCGTCCGAACGCCGGCACCCGGATCTGCCTCGTAGCTCCAGCGCCGTTTCCCGTCGACGCCATAACATACCACGTTGCCCCCGCCAGTTCCGAAGTAGACTCGATCCTCGACGACGGCGACGCCACTGCCGCCTAGATCCGTGCGGATACCCGAACCGTCGGTCGTGATCTTCGTCGACTCGAGATCCGACTCGAGCAACTCGGCGTCGGGGTTGTATCCCGTGTTTGCGGCGTCGAACCCCTCTTCGGGCCAGGCGACGGTGCCGTCGTCGTAGCCACTGTAGTCGCGGTCCTCGATCGATCCAGGTTCGTCGTCGGCCCTCGAGAGACAGCCAGCGGTCGTCGCAAGCGTGGCAACAGAGAGGGCTCCAGCGGCGCGGAGGAACGGGCGGCGGCGCATATCGAACGAATCTGCGGGACCACAGGTAAACGTTTTGACGGTTCGCGTCGCGGGTTCGGTATGGTCGAGAACCCCTTCGACGTCGAAATTCGCGTCGGCGAAGTGCTCGAGGCAGAGGCCTTCCCGGAGGCGCGGAAGCCGAAGATGACGAAGCTGTGGATCGATCTTGGCGGCGAACACGGCGAGATCCAGTCGGCCGCACAGCTGGATCATCACTACGACCCGGAGGACCTCGAGGGACGACAGGTGCTCTGTGCGACGAATCTCGGTTCGGTCAGGATTGCGGGCTTCGAATCCGAGGCCCTGACGGTTGGCGTCCCCGGAGAGGAGGAGTACCCGGTCCTGGTCGAACCCGACAAAGAGGTACCGCTGGGTGGGCTGTTGTTCTGACTGACGCCGCGATTCCGTTTTCTCACAGTCGAACGCGGGAGTAGAGCTATACGTTCGGCTGGAATCACGACCGACTATGGACGAGGCGTCTCCGTCGGCCGAGGGGACCAACGTCGAGGGCGAATCACCCGTAGTCGAACGGACGGTCGAGACCGACGAAGCAACCTACACCGACGACGCGGAACTCGAGCGGACGCTGGGACTGACGGGTGGGCTCGCGATCGGGATCGGGACGATGATCGGCGCGGGCATCTTCGTCTTTCCCGGACTGGCGGCCGAGCAAGCTGGCCCCGCGGCGTCGGCGTCGTTCGCCATCGGTGCCGTCGTCGCCCTGCTGGTCGCGTTGCCGGCCTCGGAACTCGCGACGGCGATGCCGAAGAGTGGCGGCGGCTACTACTTCATCTCGCGCGGGCTGGGGACGCTCGCGGGGACCGTCGTCGGCCTTTCGTTGTGGTTCGGGCTGGTGTTCGCGACGGCGTTTTACCTCGTCGGCTTCGGTTACTACGCGGTCGACACGCTCGCGGAACTCGGGATCACGGTCGGTGAGGGACTGGTCATCCCGATCGCCCTGCTTTTCGGCGCGGGCTTTACAGTTCTCAACGTCACAGGAACCGAGAACGCGGCGAAGCTCCAGAACGGGATCGTCGCGCTGTTGCTCTCGATCCTGGTCGTCTTCCTCGCGTACGGCGGGCTCGACGCGGCCGGCGTCGTGGGCGAACCGAGCGTGCCGGAGCAGTTCGCACCCGCTGGGATATTCCCCGTGTTCACGACCGCCGCGCTCGTGTTCACCTCGTATCTCGGCTTCGCACAGGTCGCGACCGTCGCCGGCGAGATGAAAGATCCCGGACGGAACCTGCCGCTGGCGATGGTCGGCTCGGTGCTGATCGTCGGCGTGCTCTACGTGGTGACGATCTTCGTCGCGACGAGCGGGCTCGGGAGCGACAGGCTCGGCGACCTCGGCGAGACGGCGATGGTCGAGGTCGGTCGCCACTACCTCGGCCCCGTCGGAGCGTTCGCGATCGTCTTCGGCGGCCTGCTGGCGACGATGTCCAGCGCTAACGCCTCCGTTCTAAGTACGTCCCGCTCGATTTACGCCGTCTCGAGGGACGCCCTGTTACCCAGGAAAGCGAGCCGGATCAACCTCCGGTACGGTACGCCACACGTCGCGCTGGGGATGGCCGGCGGCCCGATCCTCGTGTTGACCGCAACCGGGGAGGTCGAACTGCTCGCGGAGGTCGCCTCCTTCCTCCATCTCATCATGTACGGGCTGATCTGCGTCGCGCTGATCGCCCTGCGTCGCGACGAACCCGAGTGGTACGATCCCGATTTCCGGGTGCCGGGCTACCCCGTCGTCCCGATACTGGGTGCGATCTGTAGTTTCGTGCTGATCCTGTTCATGCAACTGGCCTCACAGCTCATCGGTGTCGGGATCATGCTCCTGACCGCCGTCTGGTATTTCTACTACGCCCGCGACGTTCAGTTGAGAGGTGCACTATGACACACATACTCGTTCCACTCCAGGTTCTCGAGGGAGAATCGATCTCGGCCGGACTCGCGGCCCTGCTCGAGCCGACGTACGTGACCCTCCTGGGGTACCACGTCCTGCCCGAACAGACGCCACCCGACCAGGCGCGCCAGCAGTACGAAGCGCGCGCGACCGCCGCGCTCGAGGAGGTCGCGGCCGAACTCGGAGCCGACGAGGGGACCGCCGACTATCGGCTCGTGTTCACCCACGACGCCGAGCAGACGTTCGACCGCGTCGCCGCGGAGACGCGCTCGGACGTCTACGCCATCCCTGGCGCGACCGGCCCGGTCGACCGGCTGCTCGTCGCGCTGACCGGTGACGTCGCCGTCGACCGGATACAGTCGTTCGTCGCGGAGCTGATCGGCGACCGCGATATCGGCGTCACGCTCTTTCTCGCGACCGACGACGAGCGTTCGGGGCGGCAACTGCTCGAGACAACCGCCAGGAGCCTCGCGGACCGGGGAGTCGACGTCCGAACCGAACTCTCGGTCGACGAACCGCCGCTCGAGGCACTCGCCGACGCAGCGATCGATCACGGTGCCGTCGTCGTGGGCGAGCGAGCGCCGTCGCTGCGGACGCTCGTCTTCGGCGAGGAAGCCGAACGAATCGCCGCCGAGTCGGTCGGCCCCGTGCTCGTGGTCCGACATCTCGAGGACGCCGACGAGACAGCACGAAGCGATCGCTGATCGTCTGCTACTCTCGCGGCTACGACGTCGTCAGAGCATGACGGCTCGGTTATACCGGATATATGCTCGAAGCTGCTCGAGCTGTACGGCGGGTTCTTCCAGTGTGACCTGGCTCTGTTCGCGATCGTACCGGACGTATCCTTCCTCCACTAACTTCGGAACGTGGACGTGGTGTAACGAGATACCGACCCGGTCCAGTCTCTCGGCAGAAATCTCTGCAAGCGACGTCTCGTATTCACGGACGGCGACCTCGTCAGCCAGTTCCGAGATCGGAATCGGATTCTCGAACTCGTGGAGACATTGAAGGACGTACCGACGACGGTGATGTGCGAGGACGTCGAAGGTCGCGTTAGCGGCGTCGTGTTCGCATTGTGGCCCAACCATACGAGTAGGAGGGACTCCTTTCGGAAGAGACGGAGGGTTGTATAGACCACCTCGAGCGAAAGTCAGCGGCGATCGGACTCCGAGGGCGAGACTTACTCCTCTTCCTCCTCCGGATGGCTGATCGTCAGCGTGCTCGTGATGAGATTTTCGTACGCGCCTCGAAACCGTTTCGAGAGTGCTTGCTGGGAAACGTCCATCTGGTCGGCCAGTTCGCTCATCGTCACCTCCCGGGGAGCCTCGTAATAGCCCGCCTCGAGCGCAGTTACCAGCGTTTCGCGTTGTTTCGGCGTGAGATCGTACTGGGCGCTCGCCATGGGCTGTTCCTGTTCCTTGATGCGATTGAGTTCGTACGAAATTCCGTTGTCGTCGCAATACGTCTGGAACTACGAGAGCGCGTCCCGATCGTCGAATCGCATCCGCAGTTCCCAGTTTTCGGCTTTCCCGATCGCCTGCAGAAGCGTCGCACCGAGTTCGACGTACGCGTAGACGATGGTCTCGACGTTCTGGGTCCACTCGCCGCGGTACAGTTTGGCACTGTCGACTTCGTCAACAGTGGCGATGTTTTTCACGGACTGGTCGTCGTGAAACGCGGCTTCGAGCTCCGCGTGGTTCCCACCGCTGACCCAGAAATACGGCATAATGCGGTCTTCCATCGTCGCCACGACCTGTTCAATCTCGACGACCATCGTCGGAGCCGTCGTGAGTGCGTGATTCAGGGCGAAATCCTCGGATTTGATGGAAAACTCGGCGATGATGCTCATACCGCCAGTTCGGACTCGATACGGATAAGTCGAAGTCGTACGGCACAAAACCCCACGATATCGAGAGTCAGCAACTACGACCGTTCTCCCACAGACGATGCCTCGCTTCTCGAGTGACCGCACGAAGAACCGTCGACGGTGGCCGCGTCTCCTCTATCGCACAGCCGTCGTGCGATCGGGTGCGCACTGACTTTCAGTGGCTACTATAGCCGCCGTCTTCTTCGGTCGATTCCTCGTCTTCCTCGAGGTACTCACCGCGAATCACGAGCACGGGATCGACCGTCCCTCTCGCCAGCGTCTTCGCCCGATCGCGGAAGATGAACCGGCGTACCGACGGCCGACTCTCGCCGACGACGAGCATGTCGTGATCGTCCGCAGCGGCGACGATCTCCGCCGTCGGCGACCCGTCGACGACGATCGACGTGTCGATCCGGTCGCGGTCGACGCCCGTATCTGCGAGTTCGTCGACTGCCGTCTCGAGGAGTTCGTATCCTCGATCGCGATCGTCCTCGTCGGAGACGACCCGGAAGAACGTCACCTCGAGGTCGGTGCCAGCCACGAGCGTCCCGAGGAAACTGGCGATGTACTCGAGGTTGACGTCACCTCGGACGGCGACCAGCACCGACTCGAGTTTCGGCGCAGGGTTGAGCATCAGGACAGCGGTACAGGATTCCGCGAGTGCGACGCGCTCGAACGTCTTCAGCCGGTCGTGTGTGAACACGAGCCGCGTCGAGACGTCGACGCAGCCGGCGTCCTCGAAGACCGCCTGAAGCTCCTCGAGTTCGGCGCGTGCCCGGTCGCCGAACTGGTCGCGGGCCTGATCGGTGCCGATCTGGTCGGGGATCTCGCGGTAGGCAAGCAGCGTGATCGGCACCGACGCGAACGCGTCGACGACCGTCTGTGGAATCCCTTCGCCGCCGAGGACGTCGACGGGCACGAGCACGCGGTGGTCTCGGGGAGCAGGCATCGTCTTCTGCCGAGATACGACGCCCGGCGTAATAGTACCCCGACCGGAACCGACCACTTTCGCCGCGGATCCCGCAGGGTTTTTGCGGTGGAACGCCAGGCATCGGGTATGACAGAGGCGACGGGGATCGTCGGGGAGTTTCTCTCCTTGAAGGAGGGGACCGACGCGGATCTGCTGGCGATGCAGTGTGGGGACTTCTACGAGTTTTTCGCCGACGACGCCGAGACCGTCGCGGACGAACTCGACCTGAAAGTCTCGAAGAAGTCCTCCCATGGCTCGTCGTACCCGATGGCCGGCGTCCCGGTCGACGACCTCACGCCGTATCTGAAGGCGCTGGTCGAGCGCGGCTACCGGGTCGCCGTCGCCGACCAGTACGAGACCGACTCGGGTCACGCCCGCGAAATCGTCCGCGTGGTGACTCCCGGGACCTTGCTCGAGACGACCGACGCCGACGCCCAGTACCTCGCGGCGGTGGTCGACGGCGCGGCGACGGGCGACGACGGCTACGGCCTCGCGTTCGCCGACGTAACGACTGGCCGCTTCCTCGTCGCGGAAGCCGACGACGGCGACGAGGCACTGACGGAACTCTACCGGTTCGGCCCCGTCGAGGTCCTACCAGGCCCGGAAGCGCGGACCGACGACGATCTGCTCTCGACTGTGCGCGAGCGGTTCGACGCCACGCTCACGCTCCACGAGACGGAGGCGTTCGCGCCGAAACGCGCCAGTCACGAGGTCGGCGACCAGTTCGGCCGGGAGACGATCGACCGGCTCTCGGTCGGCACCCCCGCGATTGCAGCGGCCGGTGCCGTCCTCGACTACGTCGCCGAGACCGGTGCAGGGGTGCTGGCCTCGATGACTCGCATCCAGGCCCACCACGGCGACGATCACGTGACGCTGGACGCGACGACCCAGCGAAACCTCGAGTTGACCGAAACCATGCAAGGGGACAGCGACGGCTCGCTGTTCGAGACGATCGACCACATAGAGACGAGCGCGGGCCGGCGGCTGCTGAAGGAGTGGCTCTGCCGTCCCCGCCGCTCGCTCGAGGTCCTCGAGCGTCGCCAGGAGTCGGTCGCCGCGCTGTCGTCGGCCGCGCTCGCTCGAGACGAACTGCAGGATCGACTGGGCGAGGCCTACGACCTGGCGCGGCTGGCATCGAAGGCAACCCACGGCAGCGCGGACGCCCGCGACCTGCTGTCGGTTCGGGACACGCTCGCCGTTCTGCCCGCACTGGTCGAGTCGATCGAGTCGAATCCCGAACTGGCCGACTCGCCGCTCGCCGAGATCGTACGCCGGCCAGACCGCGAGGCTGCTGCCGACCTCGAGCAGACCGTCGCGGCGGCGCTCGCCGAAGATCCACCATCGACGGTCACTCAGGGCGGACTCTTCCAGCAGGGGTACGACGAGGAACTCGACGAGGTGATCGAACGCCACGAGGCGATCAAGGAGTGGCTCGACACCCTCGCCGACCGCGAGAAGTCCGCACACGGCCTCTCGCACGTCACCGTCGATCGCAACAAGACCGACGGCTACTACATCCAGGTCGGCAAGTCCGCTGCCGACGGCGTCCCCGACCACTACGAGGAGATCAAGACGCTCAAGAATTCGAAGCGGTTCACGACCGATGAACTCGAGGAGAAAGAACGCGAAATTCTGCGCCTCGAGGAACGTCGTGGCGACCTCGAGTACGAACTCTTCGAGCAACTGCGTGAGGAGGTCGCCGAGTGCGCCGAACTCTTACAGGACGTCGGCCGGACGCTCGCGACCGTCGACGCGCTGGCGAGTCTGGCGACCCACGCGGCCGAGAACCGCTGGATTCAGCCGGAACTGCACCGCGGCGACCGCCTCGAGATCGATCAGGGCCGACATCCGGTCGTCGAGCAGACGACGGAGTTCGTCCCGAACGACGTCGCGATGGACGAGAATAGGGGCTTCCTGGTCGTGACGGGGCCAAACATGTCCGGGAAGTCGACGTACATGCGCCAGGTGGCCTGTATCGTCCTGCTAGCCCAGATCGGTAGCTTCGTCCCGGCGAGAGACGCCGAGATCGGACTCGTCGACGGGATCTTCACCCGCGTCGGTGCGCTGGACGAACTGGCACAGGGTCGCTCGACGTTCATGGTCGAGATGAGCGAACTCTCGAACATTCTCCACACCGCCACGGATGACTCGCTGGTCATCCTCGACGAGGTCGGCCGCGGCACCGCCACCTATGACGGTATCTCGATCGCCTGGGCCGCGACGGAGTACCTGCACAACGAAGTACAGGCCAAGACGCTCTTTGCGACCCACTACCACGAACTGACTGGTCTCGCCGAGAACCTCCCGCGAGTCGCGAACGTCCACGTCGCCGCGGACGAACAGGACGGCGACGTCACCTTCCTCCGAACGGTACGGGACGGCCCCACGGATCGCTCCTACGGCATCCACGTCGCCGACCTCGCGGGAGTTCCGAACCCGGTCGTCGACCGCGCGCGAGACGTCCTCGAGCGCCTGCGCGAGGAGAAGGCAATCGAGGCCAAGGGTGGCGGCTCGAGCGACCCCGTCCAGACCGTCTTCGACCTCTCCCAGGGAGAGTTCCGCGGGCCGGCAAACGCGGACGGTGGCGAGCCAGCCGCCGAGGGTGAGACCGTCGACCCCGAGGCGAAAGCCGTCCTCGAGGACCTCGAGGAACTGGACGTGAACTCGACACCGCCGATCGAACTGGTGTCGGAGGTCCAGGAGTTGAAGGAACGACTCGAGGACTGATACGAATCGTTGGCCTGGTGAATCGTCAGAGAGCGTTGGGTTTCACTGTGTAACGGCAGGCTCGATGTTATAGGCGACACACATCAGGACGATTTTACAGAATTCACGATACCAGCTTCGCGCACGCACGGCATCGCCGAACGTGCGCTTGATCACCGAGAAGACGGCCTCAGACAGCTCTCTCTGGCCGTAGAGAGCTCCAGCGATCCACGCGTTATCGCGTATCGATGGGACGGACCTCTCGATAGTTGATCAGCAGCCTTCCGTCCTCTCCCTGGAGTTTATCACGTAATCGTTGCCAGTCATCACCTTTGTCAGCGGCGAGGCTGTGCAACTCGCCCCAGAAGATATTTCCACAGAGCCACTCATGTTATTCTATGAACAGGAGATCGTATCTCGCTGTCTCAGGCCTCGCCATTTCAACGCTCTCTGCGGGATGTCTTTCCCGGTCCGATACCGAGACGGAATACGCCTTTAACTTGTACAACGCTGCGCAAGAAGAGCATTCGATTACTGTTCGGATTGGGTCAGAGTGGGATACGTACTTCTACCGAGAAACGTTTGAAATGGAACCAAATACGGGTAACGAGGATATTTCAATTGACGATACACCTGCTCGTATTGGCATTCGAATTGATGATTCCGACGAGTTCGAATTCGGGTGGCCAGCCTCGATTTCTAATGAAGGAGAGATAGCTTCGATGGCTAGCCTTCATTATGACCCAAACGATCACCAACAATTGATGGTTTTGGCTGATAATTGAGATTCAGAGCCGGTTCTACTAGCAATAACGATATTTAGGTGTCATATGTTGATGTGGGCTCCCCTAATATCTAATCTTTGCCATTATCTGGTGAATCGGCATGCAGCGTCGGGTTCTAGTGTTCAATGGAGCCGTGGGAGCGTCAATCCGCTTCGTCAATGCTGGAACCGTCGACGCCACAGGCAAATTCCTTCCAGCGTGACGCCTCGAGTGACGGGATTCTACGTAGTAAGTCGACGCGGTCTAGTGATTCACCAGCGCCGAATCGTTGTACCTATTTCCCGCTGATTGCCAGATACGGGGCCGGGGATCGGTGAGAATCGAATACAACGATCGTATGAATAAGCGTTCGATTTCATCGAGGTCGTTTTTCCCTGCGGACGTTGCGAACCCGGTATGGGCTACAACGCACTTGCGGAGCGACTGGCGAGCGAGGCAGATCCGCGACGGGTGACGGCGTTTCCCGACGGCAGCGTCGACGAGTACTACGTCGCCTACGACGGGGAAGAGAACCGCATTACGGAACGCAAATCTTTCGGAGACGCCATCGCTCGCAGCGAGTACGACTCGTTCCCGGTCGAACGCGAGTCCAGGGAAGCCGCCGGACAGGCACCCAACGTGGCCCGACAGGCCCACGCGTTGGGTGCAGAGACGACGCTCTACGGCTACCTCGAGGATCCCGTCTTCGCGGACCTGCCGTTCGAGACTGTCTCGATGGGCGAACCGGCACGGATCGACGTGTTCGCGTTCGAAGACGACGACCTCCTGCTCTCGGAGCGATCGGAGACGGTCGGGAACTGGACGCTCGAGGACCTCACGGAAGCGACGGGCGAGAAGCCACGCGACGCGCTGGCGGCCGACGCGCTCTGCTGTGGCAACTGGGCGTCGATCGAGGGGCTGACCGACGCGCTGGCGACGCTCGCGGACGGTCCGCTCGAGGCCGATACCTTCGTCCTCGATCCAGGGCCAGTGAGCGTCAGATCGAGCGACGACGTCTCGCGGCTGCTCGAGGTGCTCGGGGACCTCGAGTCGCGGACCGACGTCGTCTACAGCGTCAACCGGGCGGAACTCGAGGCGACGGTCACTGCGATCTCGAGCGGAGAGGCAGGAGAGGACGATGAGAACCTCCGAACGGTACGCGAGACCGCCGAAATCACGGCTGCCGTGCTCCACGAGTCCGAGGTGGCGTCCGCGGCGACGCGGGAAGGTGTGATCGCCCTCAAGAACCTCTCGGTCGACGAGCCGCGGCGACGGACCGGGGCTGGGGATCGGTTCAGCGCCGGAGTCGCTGTCGGGCTGGCACGCGACTGGGAGTGGGAGACGGTCCTCGCGCTCGGCAACTGCTGTGCGGCCTACTACGTCGAGACGGCGAGGACGGGGGACCGGGACGATCTGCGTGCGTTTCTGGCGGAAGAGCGTAGACGGGGGTGATCCCGGTCGGGAAGAACGAAAGGGGGCTTCAGTGCTCCAGCGTTAGCGTCGTTGGCGTCTCGTTCTCGATGTTGTCGCCGACGGGACAGCGTCGTTCGACCTCGGCGAGCCACTCCTCGAGTACCTCGTTCTCGGCGTCGGCCTCGACCTCGAGCGTGACGTCGATCTCCTGATAGCCGGGGCGTGGCTCGTCGCTCTTGCCGAGGAATCTGGCGGGATCTAGCTCGCCCTCGAGGTGTATTTCGACGGACTCGAGGTCGAACCCGTACTCGTCGGCGACGAGGTGGGCGACGACGTTGAGACAGCCGGCCCAGGAGCCGAGCAGGTACTCGACGGGGGTCGGTCCGTCGTCGGTGCCACCGCTCGCTGGCGGTTCGTCGATCACGAACTCGAAGTCTCGAGCCGTGACCGTCGTCTTCGTGTGGCTCTCGCCGGTCGCCGAGACGTCGAATCGTTGCGTCCGTGCTGAATTGCTCATCACCCCGACCATGCCAGGGGACGGTCTTCAAGCGTGTGACGGGGGAAAACACCGGCGCTATCGATGACGAAGCGAACACGGAAAACAGCCATCGTGTGGCGTCAGGCACCTCGGCGACTGCCCACCGTGGCTGCCGTCCGTCTCGTGGCTCCCGGCAACTTCTTCCAGAAGGAAGACCATAACGTGTTCGCCACCGACGGCAATTTGGTTTACATCGGTAACAATATGGCGTAGCCCGACACCATACAGCACGATGCGCGAACCAACGTACGACGTGGCAGAAGAAACTGCCATCGTCACCGGTGCGAGCCAGGGAATCGGCAAAGCGATCGCGGAAACGCTCGCAGCCAGCGGCGCGAACGTCGCCATCTGTTCGCGGTCGATGGACCGGATCGGCCCCGTCGCAGATGCGATCAACGACGCCGAGGACGCCGGCGACGCGCTGGCCGTCGAATGTAACGTCCGCGAGCGCGAGCAGGTCCAGAATCTGGTCGACGAGACGGTCGAGGAGTTCGGCGACGTCGACGTTCTCGTGAACAACGCAGGCGGCGAGTTCGTCGCCAACTTCGAGGACATCTCCGCGAACGGCTGGGAGACGATCATGGATCTCAACCTCACGAGCATGGTCCACTGCACGCAACTCGCCGGCGAGGTCATGCGCGAGGGCGACGGCGGATCGATCGTCAACCTCTCGAGCGTCAACGGCCAGCACGCCGCACCCGGCGAGAGCCACTACAGCGCGGCGAAAGCAGCAATCATCCGTCTGACGGAGACGCTGGCCGTCGAGTGGGCCGACGACGAAATTCGCGTCAACTGCGTCGCGCCCGGCCTGGTCCAGACGCCCGGCGTCGCCGAAACCCTCGGCATCCAGAGCGAAGACATGCCACCGCGTGAAAAGACCGATCGCCGGATCGGTCACAGCGAAGAAATCGCCGACGTCGTCCAGTTCCTCGCGAGTCCTGCCGCCTCGTTCATCACCGGCGAGACGCTGACCGCGAAAGGCGTCCCGAAAGCCGGTAACTCGATGAGTCAGGACCTCGGCCTCGAGTAAGACGAGTTACGCGTCGTTCTCGACCGCCGGCAAGGTCACCGAAAACGTCGATCCCTCGCCGGGTTCGGAGTCGACCTCGATCTCACCGCCGTGGCGTTCGACGATGCGTTCACAGAGTGCGAGCCCGATCCCGGTGCCGTCGTGTTCGTCGCGTCCGTGCAGCCGATGGAACACCTCGAAGATACGGTCCCGTTCGTCGGGGTCGATCCCGATCCCCTCGTCGCGAACCGAGATGATCCACTCGTCGTCGTGACGCTCCGCCGAGACGTGAACGCGTGGCGTCCCGTCGCTGTACTCGAGTGCGTTTTCGAGCAGGTTCTGAAACACCTGCCGTAACTGGCTGGCGTCGCCCTCGACCCGTGGAAGGGATTCCACCGTGATCTCGGCATCGGTTTCGGCGATCCGTAACTCGAGATCCGAGCGGACGTCCTCGAGGACGGCCGCCAGATCGACCGGTTCGAGCGGTTGGCCTTGCGTCTCGACTCGCGAGTACGTGAGCAGGCCGTCGATCATCGACCGCATGCGCTCTGCACCGTCGACGGCGAACTCGAGGAATTCGCGGCCGTCTTCGTCGAAATCCTCACCGTAGCGTCGCTCGAGCAACTGGAGGTAGCTCGAAATCATCCGCAACGGCTCCTGAAGGTCGTGGCTGGCAGCGTAGGCGAACTGCTCGAGGCGTTCCGTCTCCGCCTGTAACTCCTCGATGTACTCCCGGCGTTCGAAGTGAAACTTCAACAGCGTCGCGAGCGTCTCTATCAGTTCGCGTTCCTCCTCGAGGAACGGCTCTGTGGTCTGGCCGGTCGGCGATTCGAGCAGGACGGCGTCGATCGTGATCCGCGTCCCGCTGTCGGTCGTGGCAACCGTGGTGACTCGTTCCTCGTACGACTCGAACGCCTCGGAAACGACCTCGTGTTCGCCGACCGAGACGCGTGCAGCCGTCTGTTCCGGATACCGGAACGATCCCGGAAGCTCGTCGACGAACGCCTCGAGTAGCTCCATGACCGGTCTATCGCCCGTCTCGATCAGGTTCGTCGCAAGCTGGACGATCGCGAGTTCCTTCTCGCGTTCCTCGAGTTCTCGTTTGCGACGCTGGGCCAGTTCCTTGAGGTCGGTGATATCCGTCGCCGTCACCACGACCTGTTCGGGCGGCCCGTCCCCATCGGTGATCGGCGTCGCGTTTATCGACACCCAGATCCGGTCGCTGGCCTCCGTCGACAGCAGTATTTCGCGATCGTAGACGGGATCGCCGGTCTCGAAAACACGGTTTGCGGGACGGTCCTCGATCGGGATAGGGGATCCCTCGGCGTCGTACATGGTTTGCTGTCCCGCCGCGTACTCCGATGCGTTCTCGGGCGACAGGTCGAGCAATTCCGCCATCCGTTCGTTCGCCCGATCGGTCGAGCCGTCGAGGTTTACGACCGCGATACCGACGGGACTCGTCTCGAGGATACGCTCGATCAGGTCGCGTTCCCGCTGGAGTTTCTGTTCCCGTTCCCGTCGATCGGTCATGTCCCGCGTAACCTTCGCATACCCCTGTAGTTCGCCGTTCTCGCGGATCGGCGTGATCGTCACGTTCGCCCAGAACCGCGAGCCGTCCGCACGGACGCGCCACCCTTCGTCCTCGACAGCTCCCGATTCCCTGGCTACCTCGAGGTTGCGTTCCGGAACGCCCGCCTCGCGGTCGGATTGCGTGTAGAACTTCGAGAAGTGATCGCCGAGAATGTCGGTTTCGTCGTAGCCTTTGATCTCCGCGGCGCCATCGTTCCAGCTGACGATACGGCCGTCGGTGTCGAGCATGAAAATGGCGTACTCTTCGACCGCGTCGACGAGCGAGCGAAACCGCTGCTCGCTCTCTCGAAGGGCACGTTCTGACTCTTTTCGCTCGGTGACGTCGTAGTAGAGTTCGATCCGACCACCTGCGTAACGACCGGACTCGATCGGCTTGCTCCGATGCTCGAGCCAGCGTTCCTCGCGGTCGTCGCCGCCTGTGATCCGACACTCGAACTGTTCGACGTACGTGTTGTCGTCGTAGGTCGCCAGGACCGTGTCGGCGAACTCGTCGGAGTCGACGAACCGCTCGCTGATCGACTCCTCGATGAGCGTTCGCTTGTCCCGCCCGACGACCTCGGTTCGGTCGACGCCGAAGTAGCGTTCTATCGTCTCGTTGATCCAGACCACGTCGAACGTCTCGTCCAGGACGAAGACGCCGACGTCGGCCTCGTCGATGACCGACGCGATCGACTCGTAGGTTCGCCACAGCGATTCGAGGTTCGTTTCCGCCCGTCCCGAGCCGTCGACGGCCTCGTCGACGACGCCGACCGTCCCCTGGAATTCGTCCTCATCAGCAAGGAGACTGAACCGGAGTTCGCAGGGAACGCGACCGCCGCTCGCAGTCTCGATCGCGAGCCCGAACGTGAACGAGGCGTCCCGCTCACCGCTCTCGAAGCGACTCTCGATCTCTTCTTCGAGTCGATCGACGTCGCGGTCGTCGACGACGATCGAGACGTGCTCGCCAAGCAGATCCTCACGGTCGTACCCCGTCAGTTCGAGGACGTCGTCGTCGACCGCGGTAAATCGCCCGTCGGAATCGAGTCGGTAGACGCCACCGACCGCATCGGCCAGCGCTCGATACTGCTCGAGCCCGCTGAACGCGTCCGGATCCTGTGCGGTCGGCGGTCTATCACTCATACAGGTGCAAGATCACTGAATCGCATAAGTCCACTGTCGATAGGTCGACCCGTCGCGGCGCCTGACCGATTCAATCGGCCGTTAACTCGAACTCGAGCAGGCCGAGATACGACGGCGCGTTGCCGCCGCTGGTCCGGAACTCGGTCGGTGTCGAGTCGACGTACTGGTAGAACTGGGACTGGGTCGAGGCGAACATCGTCGAGCCGTCGTCGCTTCGCAGGTACGCCGGTGCGGTGGTCTCCGCCAGTCGGTCGGCCCGCTCCTGCCAGGCGTTCTCGTCGTAGAGGAAGACACCGAAGGAGAATCGACCGCCTGCGAGAGCGTCTTCCTTCGAGTCGAACATGTCAGCTTCGTCGATGCGGTACTCTTCGTCGCTCATCCAGGCCAGCGCCGCGAGCCCCTCGGTCCGGAGCAGGTAGACGTCCCAGGAGACCGTCCTGTCGAAAATCGCCCAGGCGTTTCGCGGTCCGACCGTATCGACCTCGACGCTGAACGCAGGACGGCCACGCGACCCCGTCGGTTCGTGGACGAACGTGACGTCGTAGCCGGGGACCCGGATCCCGCGGTCGTGGTAGACGACGCCGCCGGTCGGTACCTCGACGTCGCTGTCGGCGGTCAGTTGTTCGACCAGGTCGAGGGCCGGCACGCCGCCTTCCTCCTCGAGTTGCTCGAGGAAGGATGGAATCCGGACTACGTCGGTCCAGGCGCGTTGGCCTTCGGGTGCGCTCATGGCTGTCGACGACCTCCGATTCGACTCCGAAGACGGAGATGGTTCGACCGCGCTCGAACGGGAACGGCGACGGTGTCCATGTTCGTTCGAAACGGGTCGGCCCGGATTAGGCTTTCCGAAGTGAGCGACTCGACTCGAGCCGGAGAGTCAGTATCGGACGTTCGTCCAGAAACAGAACGTCATCGGAGACCTTTGATTGACCAAGGGGATAGGTAGACAGGACTTAACTAGCCGCTTCGGGTCTTCGCAGGAGATGGTCCCGACCCTCCTGTACTACGATAGCGGTGACGATCCGACCCGTCGGAAATCGACGCTGTTCTGCTGGGAATGTGACTACACGAGCCCGCACGAAAACGGGTGGGACGTCCGAACGAACGGACGGTACGTCCAGCGTGTCTGTCCCCGCTGTGACACCGTTCTGACGGAGCAGCCACGAACGGAAACCGTCCCCGCGCTTCGCAGACGCCCGGCCGAGCACGCCGCGAGCGCGTGGCGACACCTGTTCCGAACTTCCGCCGAACTGTGGCGCATGCCGTTTACCGTCGGCGCGGCCGGGACGACTGCAGCTGTCGACTACTTCGACCGCAACTGACACCGACACTGGATAGTTCACGAACGTCGTCGGGGATCGAACGGACACGGAGCGACACGTCTTTTTGACCGGACCGGGCAGGTTGTGGTATGGATGCAAAGCGAGAGCTTACGAGCGTCGACCTCGCTGCCCTCGTCGGGGAGTTCGGAACCTACGAGGGAGCGAAGGTCGACAAGGCCTACCTCTACGGCGACGACCTCGTCCGGCTGAAGATGCGGGACTTCGACCGTGGCCGGGTCGAACTTATGCTCGAGGTCGGCGAGGTCAAGCGCGCCCACACGGTCGCGCCCGAACGCGTCCCCGACGCGCCGGGACGACCGCCGCAGTTCGCGATGATGCTTCGCAACCGGCTCTCGGGTGCGGACTTCGTCGGGGTCGAACAGTACGAGTTCGACCGCATTCTCGAGTTCACCTTCGAGCGCGACGACGGAACGACGCGGATCATCGTCGAACTGTTCGGGCAGGGCAACGTCGCCGTCACCGACGGCGAGTACGAGGTGATCGACTGCCTCGAGACCGTCCGGCTGAAATCGCGAACGGTCGTCCCCGGCTCGCGCTACGAGTTTCCGGACACCCGGACGAACCCGCTTACAGTCTCCCGTGAAGCGTTCTACCACGAGATGGACGACTCCGATACGGACGTCGTTCGCACACTCGCGACCCAGTTGAACTTCGGTGGCCTCTACGCCGAAGAGATCTGTACCCGCGCTGGCGTCGAGAAGGCGATGGACATCGACGACGCCGACGAAGGAGTGTACGACCGGCTCTACGAGGCGGTCGAGCGACTCGCGATCGACATCCGTAACGGGAACTTCGATTCGCGGCTGTACGTGGAGAGCGAAGACGGTGAGGACGAGGAAAGTCCCGACAGCGTCGTCGACGTCACCCCGTTCCCGCTCGAGGAACACGAGGCCGAAGGACTCGCAGCCGAAGCCTACGACTCGTTCCTGGCCGCGCTCGACGACTACTTCTTCCGGCTCGAACTCGAGGAAGAAGACGAACCGGACCCGACCGAGCAACGGCCGGACTTCGAGGAGGAGATCGCCAAACACGAACGGATCATCGAGCAACAGGAGGGGGCGATCGAGGGATTCGAACAGCAGGCCGAAGAACTCCGCGAGAAAGCCGAGTTGCTGTACGCCGAGTACGGGCTGGTCGACGACGTGCTCTCGACGATCCGGGAGGCCCGTGCCCAGGATCGTCCGTGGGACGAGATCGAAGAACGGTTCGAGGAAGGCAAAGAGCGCGGCATCGAGGCCGCCGAAGCGGTCGTCTCTCTCGATGGCAGCGAGGGCACCGTGACGGTCGAGATCGACGGCGAGCAGGTCGACCTGATCGTCCGCGACGGCGTCGAGCAGAACGCCGACCGTCTCTACAAGGAAGCGAAGGACGTCGAGGGGAAAAAAGAGGGCGCGCTGGCGGCCATCGAGGACACCCGCGAGGATCTCGAGGAGGCCAAACGCCGCCGCGACCAGTGGGAGGCCGACGACGATGACGAGGACGACGAAGACGACGAGAGCGAGGACCGAGACTGGCTCTCGATGCCCTCGGTCCCCATCCGCGAGAACGAACCCTGGTACGACCGGTTCCGCTGGTTCCACACGAGCGACGGCTACCTCGTGATCGGCGGCCGCAACGCCGACCAGAACGAGGAACTCGTCAAGAAGTACTTAGAGCCCGGCGACAAGGTCCTGCACACGCAGGCCCACGGCGGCCCCGTCACCGTCCTGAAGGCGACCGACCCCAGCGAGGCGTCCTCACACGACATCGAACTCCCCGACTCGAGCATCGAGGAGGCCGCACAGTTCGCCGTCTCCTACTCGTCGGTCTGGAAGGACGGCCGCTACGCAGGCGACGTCTACGCCGTCGACTCCGACCAGGTGACGAAAACTCCCGAGAGCGGCGAGTACCTCGAGAAAGGCGGGTTCGCGATCCGCGGCGACCGCACCTACTACGACGATACGGCGGTCGGCGTCGCCGTCGGCATCCAGTGTGAGCCCTACACCCGCGTGATCGGCGGCCCGCCGTCGGCCATCGAGGGACAGGCCGAAACGCTGATCGAACTCGAGCCAGGCCGGTACGCCCAGGCCGACGCCGCAAAGCGGATGTACCGACAGTTCCGCGAACGGTTCGAGGACGAGGCGTTCGTCCGCAAGATCGCGAGTCCGGACCGCATCCAGCACTTCATGCCGCCGGGCGGAAGCCGGATCGCGGAGGAGTAAGTCCTCGGGAATTCCTTGCGGAAGAAAGCAAAGAACCATGCTATTCGTCGGGGTCAGAACCTTGAATGACGGGTTTTCTCCGTCGACGAGTGATGCAACTCGTCGGCACCGGCGTTGCACTCGCACTGACCGGCCGAACCGCCGCGGACGACGAGCCCGGGGACGCGGACGACGAGTACACCGTCGCCCTCTCGGTGGGCGTCGACAGAGACGAGTTTACCGAACTGCAAACGGATATCGTAGAACGGGTCGAAGAGGAAGAAATCGACGAGGACGAAGCACAGGAGGAACTTGAAGAAGGCCAGCTCGAGCTCGTCGAAGCAGCGATCGAAGAGGTCGAAATCCATCTGGAGGAGACCGACGACATAACCGTCGTCGACACCGCGCCCGAACTCAGCCTCGTCCTCGTCGACGGTGAACCGGCTGCGTTGATCGAGGCGCTCGAAATCGAAGAGGTGGTGGCGCTCGTCCCCGAAGAGCAGTTCGACGGAGGGTCCTGAACGACTCTCGGACGATCGGTCAGCTCGAGTCGGAAACTGTAGAGTCAGAACACTAATCACTGGTCTGTTACTTTTGTATCGTATGCCCGGCATCCCCGAACCGGTCCTCGGAAGCGAGCCTCTGACCTGGATCGTCGCAGCCACTCTGAGCGTTCTCGTCGTCTCCCTCTTCGCATACGCCGCCTCGAGGTGGGAGTTCTCTGCCGTCGTACTGATAGTCGCCGGAGCAGCGGGGTACGGTCTCTTCGCTGCCGGACTGTGGGCCAGCGTTCGGCTGGCGTTTCATCACCTGGCGCTGGATCCGGTCGCCGAACCGGTAACGTTCGCGTGGCTTCTCGTCGTTGCCGGGGGATTGCTGGCGGTACAGGCAGCGATTCCGTTCTTCCTGTTCGCCCGGTTCGGCTACGTCGTCCCGATGATCGGGTTCACGGCTATCAGCACGCTCTTGCTCTTCGTCTTCCTGCGCGTCGGCGGCGAAACGGATCCGCTCGCCCTGTTCGGCTTCGGATTCGCGCCCTTCTTCGTCGGCAGCCTCCTCGTCCTCGCCGTCCTCGAGGCCGTACTCAGATATCTCCTCGGCTGACGTAAACCGCTCCCACGGAAGCGTAGCGTTCATTACACCGACTCCCCTGGCCGACAGTAGTGATTCCGGAGGTTCTCGAGACGCTGTTCGGCGATCCGTTCGCCGTCATGAACACGATCGGCCTGGTCGCGTTCGCGCTGGTCGGTGCAGCCAAGGCGATCCGCGAACGGTTCGACCTGTTCGGGATAACCGTCGTCGGACTCGCGACGGCGTTTGCCGGCGGGATGACACGGGACCTGATGGTCAACCGCGTCCCGCTGGCGCTCCGGGCGCTGGACGAGATCGCACTCGGACTGGTCGGCGTCGCGCTGGCCATCGGGATAACCGCCGTCCTCGAGTCGCCGGACGAACACCCGATCACGCAGATTTCGGACGCCGTCGGGCTCGCCGCGTTCGCGACGACCGGTGCGATCGTCGCGACCGAGGCCGGCCTCTCGAGTTTCGGCGTCGTCGCGGTCGCGACGATCAACGCGGCCGGCGGCGGAGCCGTCGCGGACATCCTGCTCGACCGTTCTCCGTTCATCCTGTTCGACGACTTCTACGCGAGCTGTGCGGTGCTCGGCAGGACCAGCTACTGGCTGGCAACGGTCGCTGGAGTCGAGGCCGTCGCGCCGGCAGCGTGTGCGATCGTGACGGTCGGAACGCGACTTGCGGCGGTTACCTATGGCTGGTCGCTACCGTCGGTCCAGATGCTCGGGCTGGTACGTGAGCAATGAAATAGATAAATTCTATGTTCGCTCTTGTGGCGTAGATTGTTAGTGAATCGTGCAATTTCGAGGGTGGCTTTCAGTGTTTCTTTGTCTGGTTTTCGATAGATGTGGCAGCAGAACTGGAACGCTCGGAGAGACGGCAAGTCGGAGTCGAATTGTCGATTCGTCGGTGGCTTTCGCTGGCAGTACGTAGTGCTCGCCGGTGCCGCGATCAGCCAGAATAAACACGAGTGTCTTATCCCGACATCTGTTCCTCGCCCGCGCGTCAGACCACGCGAGCGCGACCGACCGTCGCGCTTGCGGCCTTTTCCCGGCTTTCACGTACAGTTCGTTGATCTCGGCCGGCACTTTCGAGTTGTGACCGAGGCGTGTCCCGTGTCCAGTGACCACAGGAAACATTGGATGCGCCGATAGACTTTCTTGTAAGGGACGGTATTTCAACGTCTAACTGTCAATGACTGGTGTTGAAACGGATATAGATGTAGACGGTGAAGTCCATTTCTCGAGTTTGACTAAAGAGTATTCAAAGATGGTTCCGTCTAATAATGTCCGATCGCAATTCTTACAGCGGTATCGCTAGAACACTTGATAGCTGCCGTGCCGATATTGATTGGGAACATCGTTCGTCGGACAGCACGTCCACGCCACCGTGCCTGCTGCGACTTCCAGCGACTGTTTCTGCCCACCAACAATCCTCTACCCAAGAGCGAATATATTAAATAATTGTCTGATTTATAGGTGAATATGAAACGGCGAACCTATCTTAGTTTTATTTCACTAACCGGATGTGTTTCACTAACGGGTTGTTTCAGTTCTGCTAGCCCAGTAGCATCACTTGCACTGGTAGAAATTGAAAATAGAACAGGTGAAGTGGTTAATATTAAGGTTAATGCTCAGAAGAACGGAACTATAGTTCACGAAGACCGTTATACTATTGATGGAGTGAAATCAGGAGAAGAAACTGATCACGGGTATCCATCGATAGACGGGGTTCAAATTGCTGAGGATTGGATGGCAGATAATGCAGAATTCAAATTCCAATTTATTATTCCAGAGTTTGAGTTAGAAGATTCGTTTAGCACTTCTGACCCGATTGGAGATTATAGAGACGCCTATCAAAGCGAACTAGAGGGAGAATGTTATTTTATTCGTGTGACAATTGGAGATGGTAGCGGTAATGCAGCACTTGATGCAGTTCCAAAAAGAATTGCTACACAGGCAGTAGTGTACGATCACGAGATTTTCGATCGGGCACACGCCGGAGATTGTACTTAATCCCTTACCAATATATTATTAATAATGGTGGTGGAGAGGATAGCCTAGTTGACTAGTTGAATACTATCTTTGTGTGTGGTTTTCGTGTGAATTATGTCGTCGTCGTCCAATTCAGGTCGGTACTCTTCTTTTCTTTCTCGGTGGTCGCCTACTCGATGTCTTTCAATATTACGCCGTTGGAGTTCCGACTCAGTCGCAGCTCCCAATGAGGTTGGATCATCACTGGGGGCTTCAACGGAAATAGAAATGTCTGTTTCAACGTTCCAAGAGCCATGTGTCTCATTGATATCAATTGTAACCTGTTGTTCAGGATCCATCTCATCAAGACGGAACCGTACCCAAGGAGAAAAAGTAGCAGCTGAGTCTACGTCATATTCTAGTTCAATAGTTTGATCTTCCTCTGGGTCATGAGTAAGCATATTATGCATTGTACTCACGTAATCATGCACATCATTTAGGGTACTAAGCGTATCACCAATTATCGGTAGTCTTTCAACGTAGAAATTCATCGCAAACATGGCAGTCTCTTTGACATAGTCTCCTATATCATAGTCTTGATATTCATCTAAGTCAGCGGTTGCACCGACCCAATCACTGGGGTCATGAATATTTTTATATGTATGAAGATAAGCTGGTTGTGAGCCAACTGAGATAGTAGTTTTAAAGTCATCAATGACATAGGCAGGATCACCATAGGAATCCCGGTCCTCATCAGAGATCATCATATCGTATCCTGTATGTAGTGCGAAATCTGTAGACCATTTACCACTTGCAGTTTCTTCCCACTGGCCACCAGGTACACTTCCTAAATTCGTCAGGATTGTCTGTAAGTTTCCTTCTAAGTATATTCCAGCGGGACCTAGAGCTTCTCGACTATCGTCATCGGTAGTATAAAAGTATGGTTCAAAACAACACTCTCTGCTATATTGGTTTCCGCCGCTACAGTTGTATTCTGTCCAACATTCATCATCATCTGATTGAACTATTTGATTTGTATTACTACTATCTTTTACTTCACCCCTGTCTCCCTCAGACTGAATACATCCTGGCCCATCATACTGCCAGTCAGAACAGTCTATCACATCATATCCACTGACCGATGATATTTTCTCATCTTCAATTGCACCAACTGTTGGTACACCAGCTACGGAAAGACTACCAATTGTTGATGCAGCGAGTATATCCCGGCGTTTCCAATTCTTCTTCTCATTCCGCCTGTCTTTATTTTTCTTATTTATTTTCAGACTGCAAATAGCCCTACAGTGAATATCTATAAGTAATTTTTGGTGGTATTCTATATTTATGAAGGACCAATGTTTTAATATTCGAGGGTGTAGAACCTGGTCTGTCTTGTTAGGTTATATGGTAATACTTCCAGGTGTATTAGTCATGGATCAAACCAATTTGAGCAAACAATTAATAACATTTCCACATCATCGAAGTTGGTTAGAAGCTTGTTATTAGGATGGCTTCCTTGCGACCACATTGATTAATGCAAATTTACGATTCACTCGGTCGTTCTTAGCGATGGAATCGTCCCCGCCTACCATCTGCCCTCGGTGTGGAAAGCGTGAGGCGTACTCGCCCAGTAAACGACGCCGGGCTGGCGGATACAGTTCTACGAATGCGATCACTGTGGCCGACGATACGATCCATACCTCGACGACGAATACGGCGTCGAGTGATGACACATTCGAACGAATAGTTACCGAACCGCCCGATTTCTGCTGGTGACGCTATCGAACGTCGACCACGTGAGCGTCTTCGGGCTCGAACCCCACGGCCACCTCGCCCGATAGCGGATCCCGCGTCCGCACGAGCAGTTCCCGGCCGTGCCACTCGAGGTGCACTCGAGTCGTCTGGCCGAGAAACTCCGCGCTTTCGACGGTTGCGGTCGTCGCGTTTGCGTCGGTATCGACCTGCAGGTTCTCCGGGCGAACGCAGAAGGCGACCTCGTCGCCGACGGCGACGTCGGTCTCGGGAGTGACCGTCATCGTCTCGGGGCCGACCTCGAGCGTGACCTGTTCGTCGACTGCCGTCACGGTCCCCGAGAGGACGTTGTTGTCGCCGATGAACTCCGCGACGAACTGGGTTTCGGGCCGGCGGTAGATTTCTCGCGGCGGCGCGATCTGTTCGGGCGTTCCCTCGGACATCACGGCGACGCGATCCGAGATGGCGAGTGCCTCCTCCTGGTCGTGGGTGACGTAGATCGTCGTGATGCCGAGTTCGCGCTGGATCGCTTTGACCTGCACCCGGAGTCGCTCCCGCAGTTGCGCGTCCAGCGCGCTCATCGGTTCGTCGAGCAAGAGGACGTCCGGACCGGGCGCGAGCGCGCGAGCGATGGCAACCCGCTGTTGCTGGCCGCCCGAGAGCTGGTCGGGATCGCGGTCCTCCATCCCCGCGAGGTCGACGAGTTCGAGCAGTTCCGCGACCCGCTGCTCGTCGGAGACGTCGCCCGGCGGATCGGCGAACTCGAGCCCGTAGGCGACGTTCTCGCCGACGCTCATGTGGGGGAACAGCGCGTAGTTCTGGAAGACGATGCCGACGTCGCGGTCCTCTGGCGGGACGGACGTGACGTCCTCGCCACCGAACCGGACCTGCCCCTCGGTCGGACGTTCGAAGCCGGCGAGCAGTCGGAGCGTGGTCGTTTTTCCACAGCCCGACGGACCGACGAGCGTGAAGAACTCGCCCTCGCGGATCGACAGCGAGACGTCGTCGACGGCCGTCGTCTCGGCGTACCGTTTCGTGACGTGCTCGAGCGAGACGGCGACCGGTGCGTCCGGCCCCGGCCGGTCTGTTCGCTCGTTCTCGAGTATAGGTCGATCAGATGCCAAAGCTCTCACCTCCGAGTCGGTCGATCACGACGAAACTGACGCTCGTGACGACCAGCAGGACGACGCCCATTGCAGTCGCAGGTCCGAGCCGACGGCCCCTGAACCGTTCGATCGCGACCGGCATCGTGAACTGGTCGGTGCCGGTCGCCAGGATCACCGTCGAGGAGAACTCGCCCATCGAGATGGCGAAGGCGAAGGCCGCGCCAGCGACGACGCCTGGCCAGATCAGCGGCAGTTCGACGTCGACCAGCGCCCGCGCTCGCGACGCGCCAAGCGCCCGCGCGGACTCGATCAACGACCGGTCGATCGATTCGAGGCCGGGCGCGACGGTGCGGACGACGAAGGGGTAACACGAGACGGCGTGAGCGGCGACGATCGCGATTGCACCGGCGACCGAGATCCGCCAGCCGCCGATCTCGAACCCGAAGACTGGCCCCCGAAGCAGACCGATGCCGACGATGATTCCGGAGACAGCCAGCGGTGCCATCAGGAGGGCGTCGACGATCTTTCGACCGCGGTACCGGCGGGTCGTCAGCACCGAGACGACGACGCCCATCGGCAGGGCGACCGCGAGCGCGCCGGCGGCGAAGATAAGCGAGTTCCGAACGGCGTCCCAGGGTCGGATCTGGAACGCCGCCGCTGTCTCCTGGCGCTCGAGCAGGAACCGGTAGTGCTCGAGGGTGAGCCCGCCCGATCCGGTGAGGCTCGCGTAGATCATGCTCAGGACGGGCGAGACGAAGACGAAGACGGCGACGACGCCGTAGACGGCCAGTCCGAACCGCGGCGCGAGTTCCCGAACCGAGAGCGACGGTGGGGACAGCGATCGGCGCGGCAGTGGGCGGATACCCCGTGATCGGACGACGTGGTTCGCCTCGTACCGCAGGTAGCCGTAGAGGACGGTCAGCGAAATGACCAGTTCGACGATTGCGAGCGCAGCAGCTTCGGCGTAATTCAGGTCCTGAATCTGGCGGTAGACGAACACCTCGACGGTCGCAAGCTGGAACCCGCCGAGCGCGAGGACGATTGGGAAGGTGCCGAACGTGAAGACGAACGTGAGCGCAGCGCCCATCAGGACTGCAGGGTACAGTTGCGGAGCGACCACGTCCCGGAACGCCCGGAACGGACTCGCGCCGAGACTGCGGGCGGTCTCGATCGCGCTCGCGTCGACCGACTCCCAGGCCGCGGTCGTCACGCGCGCGACGAGTGGCGCGTTGTAGAAGGCGTGGGCCAGCAGGATCACCTCGAGCGAGGGAACCAGCGAGACGGGACCGAGCCCCAGCGCTCCAAGAACCGCGTTGAACGTCCCGTTCTGGCCGAACGTCGCGACGAAGCCGATCGCAACCATGATCGACGGCAGGACGAACGGGAGGATCGTCAGCGCGCGCAGCGTCCGCCGGCCGCGGAACTCGTAGCGAGCGAGCAGGTAAGCCGCGGGCAGACCGAGCACGACGCTCATCAGCGTCGACAGCGCGGCCTGATAGGCCGTGAAACCGAAGACGCTGGACGGGTGATCACCCGAGAGGTAGTCGCCGGCGACGGTGAGCGGCGACTCCCCGCTCAGGATTCGGGCGAGACCGCCGAAGTAGAACGGATCACGCAGTATCTCGAGAAAGACCGAGAGCGTGACGGCACCCTGGACGTAGATCGACTCGAGGAAGACCGTCGCGACGGGGTAGTAGAACAGGGCGAGCAATACGAACGCCGTTACGACGGCGAGGCCGGCGATCGCACGGCGTTCGACCCGGTTCTGGACGCGTCGGGTAACGCCATCGGTCGTGGACTCCGGATCGGCGTTCGGGCGTCTCGAGTCGTCTCTTCCGTCGACGCCAGTCAACGGTTCGGTCGGGTTGGCGGGTGAGCGTTCGTGTCTGGAGTCGTCCGTTTCGTTCGTCATGGATTTCGGGTCGTCGATTCAGTCCGCCGGTTCGGTTCGGCCTCGAGAAGCCGACACTGTGAGGGCGTGTCGACGATCCCAACGTCTATGAACCGCTCGAGACAACTCGGTGGTATGACCGTGTTTGCACTGCTTCGCGTGACGCCAGTGACCGACGACGACATCACCGAGGACGTCGCCGCCGCCATCGACGCCCTCGAAGAACACGACGTCGAGTACGAGACGACGCCCATGGCGACGATTCTCGAGGCCGAAGACGTCCACGAACTGTTCGCGGCGTGTGCATCGGCCCACGAAGCCGTCGGGACCGGCGAGATCCAGACGCTGGTGCAGGTCGAGGAGAAACGCGAGGTCGAGATGGCCGCCGAGGACAAAATCGACGCCGTCGAGTCGGAACTCGGCCGCGAGGCTCGAAGCGAACGGGAGTGAACACGAGTCCTGGTCGCGTTCGAGCGACCGCGGTTCTCTTTCTCGAGTGCGTAACCGGGACGTGAGCGATGCCGGTAGCGCCTGCTCGTCGACCGGGTTACGGCTGGGTGTGTAGCTATACGAGACACGGAAGTAGTTGTAACAGCCCGAACGGAGCCGTCGTCAGTTCCCTCCCCAGACTTCGCGTTCCCACTCGTCGAGCCACCCGGTGAGGTTGTCCTGGAGTTCGTCGTAGCCGAAGAAGACAGTCTCGTCGGGCTGGATGGCGTACTCGGCGTACGCTTCGGGGAGTTCGGTCGTCTCGTTGACGGGACCGGTGACGTTGCGCTCGGCGATCACGGCCTGGACCTCGGGTTCGAGGATGAAGTCCATGAACTGGTGGGCCAGTTCGTCGTCGGTGCCGTCGGCGAACCGGGCCATGCCTGCCATGTTGGCGTATCCCTGATTGTGGAGGGTCGAGACC
Organism: Natronobacterium texcoconense; assembly: GCF_900104065.1. Taxonomy (NCBI): domain Archaea; kingdom Methanobacteriati; phylum Methanobacteriota; class Halobacteria; order Halobacteriales; family Natrialbaceae; genus Natronobacterium; species Natronobacterium texcoconense. Next base: position 1,059,216 of record NZ_FNLC01000002.1, read on the forward strand.
TGGTGTTTGTCGAGGTCGTTGCCGAACCGACTCGCGTAGACGCGGTCGTTCGTGTAGGAGACGACGACTGGGACGTCTTCCGATTCGAACTGCGTGTAGACGTCGTCCCACGAGTTGAGGACTCGGACGTCGTTGTCCATCAGGTCCGACCAGTAGTCGAGGTAGTCGTCCTCGCCGAACATGTCGATCGTCCAGAGGAAGAACAGCAGTCCCGTCGTCGAGTCGTGCGGGTTCGAGAGCGCGATCTGTCCTTCGTACTGGTCGCCGAGCAGGTCGTCGAACGTCTCGGGCTCCTCGACGTTCCGGCCGTCGTAGACGATGCCACAGTGACTGCGGAAGACCGGAACTGCGCGGTCGTGTGGGTCGAAGTAGTACTCGTCGCCGATGTCTTCGGCGTTCGAGAGCGCGCTCTCGTCGGTCGTGGTGAACAGGTCGCCGTCGACGCGTTCCTCGACCCGGACGAGGTTCTGTGGCCTGACACCGACGTAGAGTTCGGCCTCGATGTCTACCCCTTCGTTGTGGCGCTCGGCGTAGTAGTTCAGTTCCTGCTCGGGGAACTCCCACTCGAGTTCGACGTCGTAGCGGTCCTCGAACTCGTCTTTGATCCACTCGCCGGGACTGTCACTCGGTGCGTCGACGAACGAGGAGTAGGTACCGACCGTGAGGACTGGGTCCTCGTCGACCGACCCCTCGGTACTGCCGGTTTCGTTGCTCCCGTTGCCGTTCTCGACGTCGATTGCGGAACAGCCCGCCAGTCCAGCCGTGGCGAGTGCCCCACTCGTCGTCAGAAACGTTCGTCGTCTCATTACCGGGTGGTCTCGCCCGGTGATACGTAAGGGGATCGTTTTCGATCGTCGCTATTCGAGTTCGGTTGGAAGCCCGATATGGGGGGCTGTAGGCGTCGAAGCCTCCGAATCAGAAAACTCGAGTCGATCGGTCGCCGCGAGCGTCCGGAGCGCGTAGAAGTTCCGCGACGGTGGAACGGCCTCGAGGAGGTCCTCCGAGAGAGTGCCGTACCACGCGAGCGGGTGGCTACCCGGCTCACCCCACGCCGACCGCGGGGCGAGAAACGGTGGGCTCCAGTCGCCGTCGCGTTCCGTGAACTGTCGTTCGGGCGTGTGCCTGACCAGACTCAGGTGACGCTCGAGCGGCGACAGCGTCCGGTCGGTGACGTCGGCACGCTCTCGCGAACCGTCGGCTGCCCGGGCGTAGTACCGACGCGCGAGTTCGGCGTGGAGTCCCTTCTCCCGTCGCAGGGAGAGCGGAACGCGTTCCCAGGCTCGGACGTACGCGGGATCCCACAGCGGGAGCCACCAGTCGACGCCGGCGTCCTCGTAGGCTCGGAGGTCGCCGTTGGTGAACGTCGACATGCGTCCGCGCCACTCCCAGCGTTCGTACGCCGCAGCCGCCGTCGCTGGATCGGCGACCGATTCGGGCGCTCGAGTCCCCAGCAGTCCCCGTCGGATCCGCTCTCGAGCGGCGTCGCGAAACCGGTCGTCGTCCCACTCCCAGAGCGAGTAGTGGGTCTCGAGGACGTACTCGACCAGTTCGTCGACCGTCGGTTCGGTCGCGGCCTCGTCGACGTCCGAACCTGTGGACCCACAGCCGACCGAAACCGCAGCCGTTCTCTTCTCGTCGCCGACGAACGGCGGCAACCGCTCGCTCGGCGTCGCAACCGTGTGGCCGGGACAGTAGAGCGCGTCCGCCGGAAGTCGGCCAGCGTCGACGAGCGTTCGCAGCGCGGGCCACTCCGCGAGAAACGGGAGCGCGTCGCCGCCGAACGCCCGCTCGCGGTAGCGTCTGCAGTCGTCACCGTGGTACCACTCCCACCAGGCAGACTCGTCGTAGGGGACGAACTCCCAGTCGATACCGAGTCGGGACGCGACCTCGCGGCTCACCTCCACGTCGGGGTGGCCGGATCGACCGAAGGTGTAGCCGACCACCTCGCGACCGCGTTCGGCCAACGCCGAAGCGAGTAGCCGCGAGTCGTACCCACCCGACAGCGGCACGACGATCGGACGCGCGCCGGCGACGCGCTCGAGACGATCGAGCGCGGTCTCGAGGGCGTCCTCGAGTCGCTGCAGGTGATTGGTACGGCTGGCTCGGGACTCCGAAGAATTTCGATCCTCGGGTCCGGCCGGCCAGTACTCGCGATACGTCCGCCTCGAGATTTCGTCGTCGTCGATCCGGACGACTTCGCCCGCCTGCGTGCTGTAGACGCCACGCCAGATCGTCTCGGGACCGGTCACGTACCGCGTCAGCAGAAACTCGCTTTCCGTGACGGGATGCGTTGCTGTCTCGAGGCGCTCGCGGACGAGTCGCCCCCGATCGGAGACGAACGTCCCATCGACGCTGTAGTACAGCGGTATCGAGCGTGCACCGTCGGCGACCAGAAACGTCTTCCCGCCGTGAACGGCGGCGACAGCGTAGAACCCCTCGAGAGCGGCGGCGACGGTCGCGACGGCCTCGAGAGAGGACGCGTGTTCGGCCGCTCTTTGACCGTCGTCCGCCAGCGCGTCGCGAAACCGCCTCGCGAGGTCGGAACCGGCGAGGACCTCGTCACCGTCGAACGCCCGGCCACGGACTGCGACTCCGTCGACGTCTGTCCAGTCAGTCGCTCGCAGGGCCGTTTCCATACCCGTGCTTCCGGCGAGGCGTATATAGAGTCGGCGGTGGGGAGACCGCAGCCTGTCACTCCCGGAGTAAATTTCAAGAGTCGGACAATGGAACGCCCAAATATGGGGATGTCTGGTTCGATCGATCCCGCAGTCGTACCGGTACTGCTTCAGATCGACGCCACGATCGCAGTCGCCGCGATCGTGACCGTCGCAATGGCCGCCTTCAGCGTGTTCCTGCTGTATCTCGCGTTCGGGTCACACGCACGCTCGCTCGAGAGTCCGACTGACCGCAGCGGGGCGTCGGTCGACGAGGACTCGAGCGACTCTCCCGAAGACGTCGCGGACGCCGAGACGGAGACAGAGCCGGTAAACGAGCGCGGCGACTCGGCCGGCGGGGACTAACGACGGGACCGGTCTTCGACGGACGTGTCTCGAATTGGAATGTCCACCGTCGACGTTTCGTCGAAGTCGGCCTCGAGGCCGATCGTCGAGGGAGTCGTCGGCTCTTCGGTGGCGTGTCCGATTCCGTCGTCGGGTTCGACCCGGCGCCGTTCGGCCGCGTCGTAGGACGAACCGAGCGCGATCAGGAAGCCGGTCATCGCGGTTACGAGGGCGACGCTTCCGATGGCGACGATGGCGATCGATACCAGCGCGCCCGAGAGCACCTGTCCGGCCGTCAGGAGCGACACCGCCGTCACAGCCGCGATCAGGGTCAGGAGGCGGGCGAGCCGTCCCGTATCGAGGCCGTGAAACTGCTTCTCGCCGGTTGTGTCGCGCAGCACCGACAGGATCCCATCGTAGCTGCCACCGGCCCGTGCGTTCCCGAGCGAGTGGATCGACTGGGCGATCCACACGCCGGCAGTGAAGTTCAGCAACGCGACGAACGAGACGACTCCGAGCTGGCCGTCGACGAACAGTCCCGCTGCGATCGCACCTGCGAGTGAGAGCGCCATGATACCGTGGGTCAAGAGCGATCGGGTACCGAAGTCTTCGAGGCTGTGAGCGTATCCGGAATTCATACTACACTTAGGTTCCCGAAGAGTATAGTCCAGACGCCTACCAGTGCAACAGTTCGCAGGTCGGAACGGTCGTCGGTACCGACCTCTCCGGTGCGGGGACAGTAACGAGAGCCAATACCAAGCACCTTGGTGTTGGATACCGAACACGTGACCATGGCGCTCCCCGCCTGGTTCCGAGACCTTCCGACGTGGGCAGCCGTCCTGAGTGGACTGCTCGGCGTGCTCGTCCTGATGACGGGACTATCGATGGTTCTCGGGGTCGTCTTCGCCGGCATCGCCGTCGGCATCGAAATCGGGAGTCTCGCGGTCGGCGTCGTCGCCGCACTCCTCGGCCTGACCATCGTACTCGCTCCAGTCGTGGCGGCCGTACTCGCACTCTCGAGTGACGATGCTGGCGAGAGCGAACAGTTCGACGGCGAACGTGAGAGCACCGATCCTCGAGTCGAGACGCTGCGCGAACGGTACCTGTCGGGCGAACTCGACGAGGAGACGTTCGAACGGCGACTCGACGACCTACTCGGCGACGCCGGTACCGACCACCGAGACTCCAACTCGGAGACCAGCACTTCCTCAGAACGGTCGTTACTGGACGAACGCAACGGCTAACACCGGATTTTCAGGAACGGTTCGGTACCCGAACGTGGCTGGTTCGTCGCGACCGGAGAAAATGTGACTAGCACAATAATAAATGAGATATTGATAGATCCCCACCCCAAACAATCACTAGCTATTATATATGGAAATAATTTCGAGATATTCATGTGCCTTGATTGCAATGGGCATGGAACTGGCGAACGGCACTCCGAACGAAACGGTGACTCCAGATCGACCGCAGAGAGCGACGGGACGAACTGGAAACGCCGGTCGCTCCTGCAGGCGACGGGCGTAGCTGCCGGGACTGGCGTACTTCTCGGTAGCCAGTCCGATCGCGTCTCGGCGTCACACACGGAGTGTGATTCCGCGGATCGCTGGGTAGAGGCGGCGAACCACAGCGCTCGAGACCACGGCATCGACTGGATCGTCATTCACGTCACTGCGGGTGCGTACCAGGGCGCGTTGAACACGCTGACGAGTTCGGACTCGGGCGTTAGCTCCCACTACCTCGTGAAAAACTACAGCTGGACGGACGGACCAGAACCGGGCCACGTCGACCAGCTCGTCCACCACGACCGGGCGGCCTGGCACGCACGATACATCGCGAACCATCGGTCGATCGGGATCGAACACGAGTGGTTCGACGACAACGGCATCACCGACGCCTGTTACGAGGCCTCGGCGGAACTCGTCCGCTGTATCGCCGACATGCACGACATCCCGCTCGAGTTCTACACGAGCAACACCTGCATCCAGAACGAACCCGGCGGGATTATCGGGCACACGCACGTTCCGGACGGCGACTGTAGCAGTTTCCACCACGGCGGGCGGACCTGTCCATACCCCGATTGGGACATGGACCACTTCGCGGATCTGGTTCGCGACGGCGACGGCGGCGGCGGTGGCAACGGGTTCGAGGACGGGGATACCGTCGAGACGACGGTCGATCTCAACGGCCGCGAGGGGCCGGGACTGCACTACGACGTCGTTCGGACCTATCCGACCGGGACGACCGGAGAGATCATGAACGGGCCGGAAACCAGCGACGGCTACACCTGGTGGGGAATTCACTTCCCGAGTTACAACGAGTGGGTCTGGTGTGTCGAGCAGTACCTGACCCACGCCTGAAACGGGTAGTCCCCGCGGTGTAGTCCGCGAATAACAGCACCTTTTAGCGGGCCGCCCGGTCTGGGTGGGGTATGCAGATCAAAGACCGGGAACAGCTCGAGGGTGGGCGCGAACGGATCACCGCCGTCCCCGAGAGCGTCGACGATCCTGCAGTATCGATACACCACCGAGTCCGGTGATTGGGCCGACAACAGTGAGTTCACGAAGGTTGTCGCCCAGCAGTTGTGGAACGGCCCGACTCAGGTACACTCGCTAACGCACGTGCCACAGATGACAGACGGCGTCCCGCAAGTGTGAACTAAACAAAGTACACAGCCTGTGACACCGATACCCGTCCCGATGACGCCAACGCACATTCCAGCGCAGGCCCCGCAGATCGTCGCTGTCGAGACACAGTTCAAACAGAGCGTCGGGCAGGGTCCGGCGATTTGCGTTTCGACGACTTCCCTCGCCTCAGTGATGTCGGAGTCAACCTGATAACGGGTGGTCGGATTTGCCTCACCTTCTGCTTCGGCGTGGGTACGACTTCCATCGTCGGCCTCGTCGTCCTCTCTGTGCACTACCCTGTAGCCCTCGGTGCGAGTATCGGACGTCGCTATAACGGCATCCGGACGCACATCAATGACGGCTGCAATTTCTCTACGCTCGTCGGCGGTGACGCTGTGGGAGAACACCGTCTCCCCATCAGCCGCGATCAGCACCGGATCGAGCTCCGGAGAGATGTCGTGGATCAGTTCCGGATACGCCGAGTCGTCGTCGAAGAGGAGGTACGCTTCGTCGTGTTCCCGTTCGTAGTGAACCGTTCCTTCCGACGCCGAGAAGCTAACATACTCTATGAGTAGTTCGCCATTTGCATTCCGTACAGTCGTCTGCGTCGCATCTTGGGGACTCGGATTGAATTTCACTCCGGCTTCACTGTTGCCACCGTTTCCAAGCTGTGGCCGCTTCAGTTCGCGTTTAATCGCCTTGACTGGTTCTGAACGCAACGCTCGGCTGATTAAACGGCCGGAAGCGTCGTTCGCACGAATCCGAACGTCTCCCTCCGCTGCAGCACCCACACCGCTGGCAAACCCGCCGACTGAAGCCGCTGGGACACCTGCACTCGCCGCTTTCAGTACTGTTCGTCGATCAACCTCATTGTCCGTTTCGTTCGACATTCCATTTGTGCTCAATATCAATTTAGAATAAATATCTTGGGCGACCGCCAGTTAAATTGCATCATATATTCTGGTCGAATATACCGGAAAACTCTTTCGTAACCATATTTCATTCTGAATGTAAATGGAAATAGCAAACCTCGGGGTCAATGCACTGTATATAGCCCTGTTCTGGGGACCATTTATCGTCGGTATTTACGCCCATGCGCGCCGGCGTGGAATCGCACGGCCGTTCCTGCGGGCGATCCTCTTCGGTGCGTTCGGACCGGGCGGAGCGGTAGTCTACTGGATACGACACGGACAGAACGATCCGGTATCCGATAAGTCGTCCGAGGCGAGTCAGTAGCTGCTGGAGGATCGCAGCCCACTTACCGACACCGTTCGAACCCGTTCTCATGCAGATCAAAGACCGGGAGCAGCTCGAGGGCGGGCGCGAACGGGTCACCGTCGTCCCCGAGAGCGTCGACGACCTCTGGCACCTCCAGTACGTCCTCGAGCCCGGTGACCGCGTCGCGGGCGATACGACCCGACGGATCCAGCGCAACGACGACCAGATGCGGGATACGGGCGGCGAGCGCGAACACATGTGGGTCGCCATCGCCGCCGAGGACATCGAGTTCCACCGGTTCGCCAACCGGCTGCGGGTCGGCGGCGAGATCGTCGCCTGCTCGCGCGAGGATCAACTCGGCTTCCATCACACGCTCAACGTCGAGGAACGCGACGAGATTTCCATCGAGAAGTGGTTCAAGCCCGACCAGGAGGCTCGCCTCGAGGAGGCCGAAGAAGCCACCGAAAACCCCGACGTCGTCATCGCGACCGTCGAGGAGGGGAAGGCTCACGTCCACACGGTCGCCCAGTACGGCGCCGAGGAGCGAGCGTCGATCACGGGCCCGACCGGAAAGGGCGAGTACGCCCGCGAGCGTTCGGAGCTGTTCGCGGAACTGGCCGACGTGTTGAAACGCCAGGACGCGGACGCGATCATCCTCGCCGGCCCCGGATTCACCAAACAGGACGCCCACAAGTACGTCGAGGACGAGTACCCAGAGGTCGCCGAGAAGATCACGATGGTCGATACGGCAAGCGTCGGCGACCGCGGCGTCCACGAGGTGCTCAAACGCGGCGCCGTCGCGGACGTCCAGCAGGAGACACGCATCGAGAGCGAGGCCGAGTACATCGACGAACTCACCGAACGCATCGCCCAGGGTGCGAAGGCAGCTTACGGTCCCGACGAGGTCCAGAAAGCCGCCGAATACGGTGCGATCGACCAGTTGCTGATCCTCGACGACCGACTCCGCAAGGAACGCGGTCCCGACGGCGAGTGGGCTATCAACGTCGACGAAATCGTTCGCACAACCGAGCAGAAAGGCGGCGAGGTAACCGTCTTCTCGAGCGAGTTCCCGCCGGGCCAGCAACTCTCCAATCTCGGCGGCATCGCGGCGCTGTTGCGGTACCGACTCGAGTGATAGTGTGACCCCCGAGGCGACGCTCCTGTGGCTGCTCGCAATCGGGTTCTACGGCGTCGGCGACCTCGTGACGACGGCCGTCGGGATTCGGCTGGGACTGGCGGAGGGACAGCCGTTCGTCCAGCGAATACTCGGTGAGTCGCCCACACTCTGGCGGTTCGCTCTCTTCGGAGCGTTCAAAGCCGGGCTACTGGGCGGGTTCTATCTCGGATACGTCGCGCTCGAGGGTGTCCGATACCGAGTCGTGGTTCCGGCTGGCATCGCCGTGATCGGACTGTACGTCGTGTATCGCAACGGTCGCGCGATTCTCGGAGTAGTGAATCGGTAGCCGAGATCGTCTATCTTCCCGCTGCTCGTTCTTCGTCGGTCTCGAGCGGATCGATCTCGATGATCCCGTAGCTCTTGACGGTGATCTCGTACTCGAGATACTGGAATGCGACGACGCAGTCACCTGTTCTGTGGCTGGTGATCTGGGTTCGTACTAGAGCATCGAGTGCCCCCGGATCGATGGCCTCGTAGAGCGATGGCTCGACGTCCAGTGGCTCGACGCCGCGTATTGCGGCTACCGCTTCGACGACCGCGACGCTGGGAGCGAGTTCCGTGCTGTCGAACGTCGCTTTGTACGTGTTCGTCTCCCGATCGTACTCGACCGAAACCGTCGTGCTGCCGTCTCTAGTCAAGATCATCCCTCTCTACGAGATGCTGTCCGAAGTGGCTGAACGGCTGTGTATAGGTCTCCTTGATGATTTTCGTATTGATGACTTCTAACCCGATGTCGCTGAGTTCGTCGGTGATACGGGCGACGTCGTCGGATTCCGTCCCGACCGCGTCGATCTGTACGTTCTCCTGTCCGTTGAGTACTTCTCGTAGAGCGATGACGCCGTTTACGTTCCGCCCCTCCTTGACGAGCCGTTCTCGTTCGGGGTTGGGAGCACTACAGATTATTTCGACGTACAGTTGGAGCCCCGCCTTGTCGTAATCGACGTCGGGATAGTAGCCACGGATGATCCCTTTCTTTTCCATTCGATTGATACGGTTGCGGACGGTGCTCGCCGAGACGCCCACCTGCTCCGCCATCTCCTGGGTAGTGAGACCGCGGGCATCGCGCTGGAGTAAATAGAGGATTCCTTTGTCCGTGCCGTCCAATTCCATAATCCGAAATTGAACGGCGTTCTGTTATCTTTTTCGCAATGATACGACCATCAGAAGCTAAAACAGCATACGCGAATGAAAATATACTAAATTAGCAAATCCAGCTGGATAAAGAGAAAGTTTCTAACCGATAGTTGCGAAACTAATAAATCACTGTGTGAAGTATTATCACAGGGGTATGGCCAGGACGACTATCGGACACCTCCCGAAAAAGTATGCCCGAATCTGACGCCGATTCAGTCGATTCCGTTCTCGAGGCGGTAGCCGAACAGCACCGACGACTGACGCTCCGATACCTGGAAGGGGCAACGGACGGAGTCGCGTCGATCGAGGAAATCGCGGAGTACGTTGCTGCCGAGAGTTCGAAACACCGAACCCCAGAACGAGCGACGATACGCCTGCATCACGCCACGTTGCCGGCGCTGGAGAACGCGTCTCTCGTCACGTTCGATCCCCACAGTGGAGCGGTTGAGTATCATCGCGACCCCCTCGTCGAGAAAGTGTTGGCCAGTATCGACGACGATAGCTGACTGTCGGTCCCCCGCTACTCGTCGGTCACTTCCTCTCCTGCTTCGATCAACTGAACCAGCACCGACGCGAACAGCGACCCCGAACTCCAGATTGCCGTCTCCGTCCCGTCGTCACCGACCACGCTCAACAAAATGCTGTCGTCGTCCGCGATCACGATCCGACCCGAACGCTGGTCGCTCTCCCGGTAGACAGGCGGTGAATCGATCGTCACTCCCTCGAGCGCGCCGAGCCGATTTCGGACCCGAGCAGCGCGACTAACCGCGGTCACCGTGACGTCGTCGGTCGCACGCTCCTCGAGCGTCCGTTCGATTCGTTCCGTGACGAGTTGGGGGAGTCGCGTCCCGAAGACGATCCGGTCCTCGGCTCCCGAGAGCAGGTCGACGACGCGGTCGTCGACGCGATCACGACCGCGAACCGTCCAGATATCTTCCTGAGTTTCCTCGACGGTCGATTCCTGCCGGACGTCGTCGACGTACTCGAAGGCACGGTCGCGTTCGCACTCGAACCGCTCCTGCAGCGTTTTCTGGGCCTCCTCGAGACTCACCGGCCGATACCGGATCGGACTCGACTGCTGGAGTTCGAGCAAGCCCCGGTCTTCCAGGCTCTCGGCGACGCTATATACCTGGGAACGGGGTACGTCGGCGATGCGAGCGACGTCGCGTGCAGTCCCGGTTCCCAGCCGGTGAAGCGCGATGAACACCTTGGCCTCGTAACTGGTGAGTCCGAGGCGTTCGAAGGCTTCGACGGCCTCGTTTTCGTCGACGGTCATCGTCGATCACCCTCGTTGTCGATGCGGTCCGTGTCGTCGGTCTCGGGAGTGTCGCCGGGCTCGCCGGTGACCTCGGGCGTTCCACCGTCGCTCGCGGTCGTCGCCGGCGGTCTCGTTCGCTGGCGAGCGAAGGAAACGTCCGGCCCGAAGTAGCGCGTCCACAGCACCAGAAGCGTCGGGAGTACGACGACGCTCGCCAGGAACGCGTACGCGATCGTTAGCCCGGTGATGATCCCGAACTGTCGGAGAACGGGCAAGATCGCGAACGCGAGGGTGCCGAATCCGCCGATGGTCGTCGCGGCACTTCCCAGGAGTGCACCGCCGGTACCGGTGACCGTCGTATGCAGCGCCGACCAGACGTTGCCCTGACGCTCGAGTTCGAGCGTGTAGCGGGCGCTGATATGGATGCTGTAGGCGACGCCGAGGCCGATCGTGAGGCTGGTGATCATCCCGGTCAACACGTTGAACGGCATGCCGATGAGGTACATCGTCCCGAGGATCCAGCTGGTCGCGAACGCGACGGGCAGCAGGGTGACGGCTCCGAGCGTGGCGCTGTTGCCCGTCAGCCAGTAGGCTCCCGTCAGGAACGTGAAGACGGCCACGAGCGTGACCATGAGGCTCTGGAGGACGGTGTCGAACAGATCCTGTTCGACGATGTAGTTGACGATCGGATCGCCGGTCGCGATCGCGACGAGTCCGTCGTCCTCGTGCTCGCGGTCGTCGCCCACGTCGCCGTCGTCGATCGTCGCTGCAATGTCTCTCATCTCGGTGGTCGTCTCGTCGAAATCCGCGTCGCCCTGGGTAGCGACGAGCAGTCGAACGGAGTCGTACTCGCCATCGTCGGTACGGTGGATGACGTCGCGTGCAGCGTCTTCGTTGACGTCGAACAGTTCGTCGTATAACTCCTCGACGTTCTGGTCCGGGACGTCGTTACCCGTCGTATCCGCGTCAGTGAACGATTCGTTGAACGACTCGTTCTGGGCCGCCGTCTCTTCCATCACCGAAATCGGTCCCTCGACGTCGGCCTCGCCGTCGGGGAGCGTGTAGACGACGTCGCTCTCTGCGGCTTCGTCCTGTGCGGCCTCGAGGCGCTCTAACGTCCCGTTTTCGGCGACCGGCCCCTCGACGAGTAGCTGTACCTGGAGGTCGTCACGCTGGAAGTTCTCGTTGACGTAGTCCAGGTTGTCGGCTGCCTGGTACTCGCCGGGAGCCATCGGTCCGGGCAGGGAGTTCGTCCAGTCGGGTGGACTCTCCGCGAGGAAGTCCTCTTCCTCGAAGCTGGTGTCGATCTGGCTCGCGCCGTAGACGCCGCCGGCGGTCAACAACAGGACGGCCACGAGGAGGACGATCGGGATTCGTCGCGCGGCACCGGAGCCGATTGTGAGGACGCTGGCGAGGCGACCACCGCCAGTCCCGAACGCCCGCCTGTGACGGTCGAACCCACGGGACTCGAGGAACGCGTCGATCTCGACTTTGGCCGCGGGAATCAGTCCGCCGAAGACGATCAGTGCCGAGAGGATACCGACGGCGCTGACGACGCCGAACTCCTGGATCGGACCGATCGGACTGACGAGATTCGCGAGGAAGCCGATCGCCGTCGTCGCCGTCACCCAGACCAGGGCGACGCCGACGCCGGCGAGTGCGATGGCCATCGAACCTCTGACGCCGTTTCTCGTCGCGAGTCCTGCCGAATCCCCGTCCGCATCTGATCGGTCCTGCCTCTGTTCCCGGTGGCGCATGAACACGTGTATCGCGTAGTCGATCGAGAGCCCGATCAGTAAGACGGGAACCGCGACGAACATCTGGTTGAACGCGATATCCGCCCAGCCCATGAAGCCGAACGTCCAGATCAACACCGCGACGATACCGGTGACCCCGAGAACGATGTCCAGCGGATCGCGGTAGGCGATCAGCAACGCCGCGACGACGAACGCAAGCGCCAGCGGTCCGACGATCGCCAGACTGTCACCCATCGACCGGTCGATCTCGTCGGTGATAATCCCGGCCCCGAAGACGATCTGATCGTGGTCGTGTGCGGACGCGAGATCGCGCAGATCCAGCTGTGCCTCGATCACCGCGTCGTCGCCCGCCCCCATCTCGAGACCCTCTTCACCCGCATCCTGGCTGACCGCGGTCATTCGAGCGTCGGCTTCGGTCGAGCCCGGATCGTACTCCGACGGCATGAACGCGAGTCCGGCCCCACCGTCGTCGTCCGACAGGGTGTCCTCGAGGGCGTCCTCGAACTCGTCATCGTCCAGCCCCTCGAGGATCTCGATCTGTTCGTCGACCGATGGTCGCTCGTCGTCCTCCTCGAGTTCCGTCCAGTCGTCCTCGAGTCGCTCCTGATCGGCCTCGAGTTCGTCGAACTCGTCTTCGAGTTGCTCCTGGTCGTCCGCTAACTCCGCGGAGTCGTCCTCGAGTTGTTCGTATTCGTCCTCGAGGACGCCCATCGTCGCGCCGGTGTAGATACCCTCGAGTTGTTCGTTCAGTTCCTGATACTCGGGAACGTCCTCGGGGTCATCGGTCGTCTGCTCTATCTCGAATAGCTGAGACTCGATCTCCTGGGCCTGGCCCGCAAGCTCCTCGTACTCGGCGGCCTGTTCGTCGTCGAGACCGGCAGTGACCTCCTCGAGGAGCGCGTCGTACTCGGCCTCGAGTTCGGCGGTTCCTTCCTGGTACTCGGGGTCGTCCTCGTCGTACTCCGCGCTCAACTCCTCGTATTCGCGCTGGAGGTCGCGCGCTTCGTCGATTCCGGTCTCGAGTTGCGCGCTGGTCGCGTTCAGTTCGGCCTCGCGCTCCCCGAGTTCCTCGCCACGCTCTTCGAGTTCGTCAGCGCGTTCCTCGAGTTCCTCACCACGCTCCTCGAGGTCGTCGCCGCGTTCCTCGAGTGCCTCTATTTCCTCGTTCGTCTCCGCCGTCATCGCGACGAGGTTCTCGACGCCGGTAATCGCCTCCTCGTCGACTAACGTCTCGTTTATCGACTCGTTGTCCCTGATCTCCTGCTGGAACTCGAGTGACTCGATCAGCGACTCCTGGGTGAGGACGTTCTCGCCTCTGGTTATCAGTTGAACGCTCGTCGTGTTCTCGTCGTCGTCGGTGCCGAACCGATCCTCGATGTCCTCGAGCGCCTCGGCTTCGGGCGAGTCGGTCTCGAACTGCTCGAGCGAGGAGTCGTCGTCGACCATCGGCGCGCCGGCACCGACCAGCGCGGTCGCAAGCAGGAGGACGACGAGCACGATCCGTGACCGACCCGTGACGACGTCGGCGATCCGTTCCGGAACGCTCATTCGACCGTCACCACCGGCTGTCCGTCTGCTGTCGTGGGGACCATGCTGTTGTTATGATCCTACAAAATCCCCGCGCTTATACGTGTTAGGAGGTTTATACTTTTGTGAACGTCGTCGGTCGTAACCAGTTAGATCGCCAACGAACCGACCAAAACCGAAAGCAAGAGAAGGAATCGAGGATGGTTTCTCGAGGCACTACGCGATCGGAAACACGTCAAGAAAGCGTACGGTCGTCATTCGATACTGATCGTCTTCAGGTCCTCCGCGAACCGGACGTCGCCGTCGTAGTGGGTGCCGATCGACTCGAGCATCTCCTCGTGGCGATCGTCCGTGTGTGGATAGAGGTGCGTGAGGTAGACGCGGCCGATGTCGCGGCCCGAAAGAGCCTTTCCGAGCGTCTCGGGCGTCGGGTGGTTCGAGACGTCGACGTCGTCAGGGAACGAACAGTCGTGAGCGAGGATCGCCGACTCGTCGGCGAAGTTCGCCAGGCCGTCGAAGGCCTCGCTGTCGCCGCTGAAGGTAAAGCGGTCGTCGAATCGGTAGGCCAGACACGGCAGCGAGTGACGCGTCTCGTAGGCCGAGACGTCGAATCCGGCGACGGCGAACTCGCCGGCGACTATCTCCCGAATCTGCAGGTCGATCCGACCCTGCATGTAGTCGTGGACAGAGAGCAGGTCGTCGACCAGCCCCTTGGTTCCCTGCGGGCCGACGATCTCGAGGTGTTCCTCGCCGGCGAGCCATCGAGCCTTCATCAGCGGCAGCAGGTCCGCCACGTGGTCGAGGTGGTGGTGAGTCAGCAGGACCGTCGAGACGTTCTCGTAGCCGACGCCGGACTGCTGAAGTCGGTGCAACACACCCGAACCGCAGTCGATCAGCAGGTTCCGGCCCTCCTCCTGGACGAGGATACCGGTCTGGAACCGCTCGCCGGTCGGCATCGCACTCCCGGTGCCGAGAAAGGTGACGCGCATGCGAGAGCGTGTGCCCGGACCGGGCAAAAGGATTGTGCTGGGCGGTAGCGACTCAATTCGCACTCGAGTGGCCCCGATCAGCGAACGAGCGTCAACATCTCACACGAGAGTGCGTCATCGCCGTCGTCGGTGATCAGTCGCGTATCGTACCGAACGACGCCGCCTGCGACGGGATGGTCACGAGGCTCTTTCTCGAGCAGTTCCGACTCCGCGTGGACGGTCGTCCCCATCGTCACGGGTTCGGTGAACCGGAGCGAGTCGACCCCGTAGAACGCGACCACATCGGGACGTTCGTGGCGATACTGCCAGAGCAAGCCGGACGTGACCGCGAACAGGAGCGCGCCGTGAGCGATCGGTTCGCCGAACTGGGTGTCCGCCGTGTACTCCTCGCTCAGATGTAGTGGGTTGAAGTCGCCGCTAACGCCCGCGAAGTTGCGGACGTCGGCCTCCGTGATCGTCCGCGAGTGGGTGACGACCTCGTGGCCGACCTCGAGTTCGTCGAACGTCGGTGCCATCTCAGTTCACCCCTGGTAGCTGTGACATAGTCGCACACTCTCGCGGGAGCGAGTTAAGCGTTTACCACTGTTAAGACAGCGTCAGCTACAGCGGTTCGTCGCCGTCGATGATCCGTTTCGCTCGCGCAGCCAGCGCCGGCACGCGGTCTTCCATCAGCGGATACATCGGATCGTCGCTGTTACCCTCGAGGTAGCGCCGGAAGAACATCTCGCCGAGTGCGGCAAGTTTGTAGACGGCGAGCGCGCGGTAGAACCGGTCGTGTTCGAACGTGAAGCCGGTCTGGGACTCCCAGCGGTCGACCAGTTCGCGACGGGCCGGATAGCCGTCTCCTTCCATGAACGTGGTGGTCAGTTCGGGAATGACGGGCTCGGGATCCTTCGAATCGCGCCAGTACGAGAGCATCCAGCCCAGGTCGGCCCGCGGGTCGCCAAGCGTCGCCATCTCCCAGTCGAAGACGCCGACGAGTTCGGGGAGGCCGTCCGCGTCGGCGGCGTACATGACGTTGTCGAGCTTGTAGTCCCCGTGGACGAGGGTGTGGGGGTGGTCCTCCGGGACGTTCTCCTGGAGCCACGCGCCGACGTCGTAGAGGTCCGACACTTCGCGTTCCTCGGTCGTGACGTCGAACGCCCACATGAGCTGCTGGCCCCAGCGTTCGACCTGTCGCTCGGTGTAGCCGGGCGGGTGGCCGAAGTCCTCTAGCCCGACCGCCTCGTAGTCGACGTCGTGAATCGCGGCCAGGGTGTCGACGAGTTCCTCGCCGATCCGCTGGCGCGAGTCCGGGTCGCCAAACTCGTCGGGTTCGGACTCGCGCAAGACCGCTCCCTCGAGTCGGTCCATCACGTAGAAGTCGCTGCCGATGACGTCGTGGTCGTCACAGGCGAGGATCGGTTCGGGGACGGGCACCGCCGTCTCGGCCAAGGCGTTCGTCACCCGGTACTCCCGGAGGACGTCGTGAGCGGTGTCGGCCGTCTCGCCCGGCGGTGGGCGGCGAACGACGAGTTCGCGGTCGCCCCACGTGACGAACAGCGTCTCGTTGGAGTGGCCCTCCTGATGACGGTCGACGGCGTAGTTGTCGACGTCGCCGAGGTGCTCGCGCAGATAGTCGGCCAGCGCCTCCTCGTCGACGAGTCGCTCGTAGTAGTCCTCGCTCATCGTTCTCGCTCGTCGTGCTGGGCAGTTTCGGCCCGAACGCGGGCGGACGATACCATCGAACTCGAGGGCGCGTAGCTAGCGGTCGGCATACTCGATACGACACACTGACTCGCCCTTAACGAAAATAGTTACGACGAATATATCCCTTACAATGTATGGGCATAATGGCGAGAACAGCGACCGCCGTCGGTTAGCGTTCGCCGACGATATCGAGCACTTCGGGCGGTGACTCGATCCGATAGGCCACCGCTGGCCCGTCGTCGGCCCCGAACGCGACGCCGTGTATCCCGACCTCGTCAGCCCCTCGGACGTCGTGGTCGTAGCGGTCGCCGATCATCACCGCTCGTTCCGGAGCGACGTCTGCCTTCTCGAGGGCGGTCTCGAATATTTCGGGATCCGGCTTCGTCCGGCCGACCTCCTCGGAGGTCGTGATCGAATCGAACGCCCCACGTATGCCGAACGACTCGAGCATCCGCTTGCCCGCGCGGTCGTCGACGTCACTGACGACGCCGACGTGGAGGTCAGCGTCGGCGAGTCGCTCGACAGTCTCGACCGCGCCCGGAACGGGTTCGATCGCTTCTTCGACGTACTCGTCGAACGTCGGCTTCCACTCCGACTCGGGAACGCGTTCGCCAACCAGTTTGGCGACGCCTTTCGCGTACCCCTCGCGGGCGGACCGGAACGCGGTTCCCTCGCGTTCCCGGAAGTGATCCCCGACGGTCGTCCGCCAGATATCGACCGCCTCCTCGCGGTCGTGGTCGAGGTCGTACTGCTCGAGTAACTCCCCGACGAACGCCGCGTGAGCGCGCTGGACGGACTCGAGTTCGAGGATCACGCCGCCGATGTCCCAGAAGACGGCTTCGAACCCGGGCTGGCCACGTTCAGCGGGCTTACCGCCGTTCATCGCTTCCCTCGTCGCGTTCGGTGCGACTCTCGTCGGACCTTCCGGATACCGTTACTGACGCACATTTTTATTAACGATGTGTTCGTATGGTCGTGTATAACTAACGATGGTAGTATATCGATCCGAAACGGGTGACTCTGCATGAGTACGGCCCAGTTCAGCGTCGACGGCAACGTCGCCGTCGTCACCGGTGCCTCGAGCGGAATCGGGGAATCGATCGCGAAGACGTTCGCCGACGACGGCGTCGACGTCGTGGTCTGTTCGCGCGAGCAGGAGAACGTCGATCCGGTCGCCGACCACATCGCGGAGAGCGACCGACCGGGCGAGGCGCTTGCGGTCGAGTGTGACGTCACCGACCGGGAGGCAGTCGACGCCCTGATCGAGGCGACCGTCGAGGAGTTCGGCGGCCTCGACGTACTGGTCAACAACGCCGGCGCGTCGTTCATGGCCGGCTTCGACGACATCTCCGAAAACGGCTGGAAGACGATCGTCGACATCAACCTCCACGGCACGTACAACTGCATTCAGGCGGCTTCCGATCACCTCAAAGACGGCGGCGGCACCGTGATCAACTTCGCGAGCGTTGCCGGCCAGCAGGGAGCACCGTACATGAGCCACTACGGGGCGGCCAAGGCAGCGGTCGTCAACCTCACGACGACGCTTGCCCACGAGTGGGCCGGCGACGACGTCCGCGTCAACTGCATCGCCCCCGGTTTCGTCGCCACCGAGGGCGTCGAGAGCCAGATGGGGATCTCTGCCGACGACGTCGACCGATCCGAGGTCGAACGTCGGATGGGGACCGTCGAGGAAATCGCCGACCTCACGCAGTTTCTCGCCAGTCCAGCGTCGTCCTATATCGTCGGCGAGACGATTACGGCGAGAGGCGTGCCGGACGTCATGGAATCGCCGGAGGTCTAACAGATCGGAGAACGGTCCAGATACGAAACTGGTCTGGCGTCTGGATCGCCTCAAAAGCGGGCGTCAACGACCAAACCGAATCAGGACAGGTTACCGCTCGTCGTCACTGGACCCCGAGTACACGCCGGCAGCGAAGAGCAGCGCGACCATAAGCAGGGTCGGCAACACCAGCGCGACCGTCAGTCTGAACGCCAGTTCTGCCTGATCGGGGCCGGAAAACAGGTACGCACCGGCGATACCAAGCCCAGGGATCAGTACACAGCCGACGATCAGGGCCACGAGAAGCGAGTTACCGTCGTCGCCGGGGAGAAACTGGGACGTCATAGAACGGGTACTCGACATTTGTTCACTGGGTCAGTGAACATCAACTGGCAACAGTGTTTCGATTGGAAACGAGTTCGTCACAGCGAACGACGTCGACAGCTACAAACCACACATCGTTCCAGTAGTTCGTATGCCCGGGAAGGTACCACCCGACGAGTTGTTCGCACACGTCTTCGAGCGAACGGGGGACGCCGACGTCGACGAGACCGTCCTCCAGGGACCCGCGGACGGGGAGGACGCCGCCGCAATCGACTGGCCCGGCGGGGATCTCGTCGTCAGTTCCGATCCCATCTCGCTTGCAGCCTCGCAGGTCGGCAACCTCGGCGTCCACGTCGCCTGCAACGACGTCGCCGCGTCGGGTGCCGACCCCCGGTGGCTCACCGTCGTCGTCTTGCTCCCCGACGAGGAGGCCGACCTCGAGATGATCACCCGCGACCTCGACGCCGCAGCCAGCGAGGTCGGCGCGTCGATCGTCGGCGGCCACTCCGAGTACGTCGACCAGCTCGAGCGGCCGCTCGTCTCGCTAACCGCGATGGGCGCGACCGAAGGGTTCGTCCCGACCGGCGGCGCGGAACCGGGAGACACAGTCTTGCTCACCAAAGCGGCAGGCGTCGAGGGGACGGCGATCCTCGCGGCCGACTTCGGCGACGACCTCGAGGTCGAAGCCGACGTCGTCGACCGGGCGACGGGATTCCTCGAGGAGATCAGCGTCGTCCCCGACGCCCGAGCCGTCCGGGAGTACGCTACCGCGATGCACGACCCGACCGAGGGCGGCGTCGCCGCTGGATTGCTCGAACTCGCCCGCGCGTCCAGCGTCCGGATCGAGGTCGACCGCGAGGCCGTCCCCGTCCGCGAGGAGACCGAGCGCCTGTGCGACGCGGCCGACGTCGATCCGCTGCGGATCTTCGGTTCGGGTGCCCTGCTCGCGACCGTCCCTTCGGAGGACCGGGAGGACGCACTCGAGGCACTCGAAGCAGCCGGACTCGAGGCGGCGACGATCGGGACCGTGGCCGAGGGAGAGCCAAAACTCACACTCGACGGTGAGTCGATCACGGAACCGATCGCGGACGATCTCTACCCGCTGTGGGAGTCGTTTGACGCAGGAGAGTAAGTCACTCCGCCGCCGGCAGGGGAAACGAGAACGTCGATCCCTCGTCCGGAGTGGAGTCGACCGACACGGCGGCGAACTGCCGGTCGACGATCTGTTGACAGACCACCAATGATAGTTACACGGTAACAGCGCGAAAGCCCACGAGTTTACTTGTGGGATGAAGCACGTAAGCTTTAACCAGACTTTGTACAATACTACCACGTGCCGAGGTCGAGGTAAGGATACGCACCCATATGGGGTAGATGAAGCCCGCTATCTCGACCGGGGGTCGTACTGACCCGACTCAGAACGCAAGTCGTTTGAGCACTCGAACGGACTTGCGAACCTCCCCACTTGTGGGACCCCCGTCCGTGACGGGAACCCCACGACTTCAGTCGTGGGAGGAGGTCAGTCTTCGTTCTCGTCGTCTTTCCAGTCTTCGAAGAAGAGACGGATCCCCATTACCGGAACGAAGAGGAAAAACATCAACAGCACGGCACCTGAGGAGACCGAAAAGACGAACTCGGCCGAGGCTTCGATCGGTCGAAGCCAGGCTGCGATCAGTAGTCCAAAGAACAGCGATACGACGAAGAGTGCGACGAGGTCCTTCGGGTAAACCGGAACGTCGTCGCCCGGAGTCGCCTGGGACATATCGGCTCTTGTGAGACCAGGTATATAATGTTGCTCACGCAAGCCGAGTAGCGAAAGTGGAAAGAGAAGCGGATGGACGGTTACAGAGACGGCGTTACTCGGTGACGACGGTTCGTTCGTCGGCGTACTGCTGATGGCTCTCGTAGGTCAGCAGACTCACGACGATCAGTGTGGCGATCGTGGGCGGCCAGACGAGGATCGGGAAGAGGTCGGGGAAGACGTAGAGGTTTCCGATCGATGCGTTCACCACGACCGCTCACTGACGCGCCCACTCGAGCATGCGACGATACACCGGATCCGACTCGAGCGCCGCCGGATCGCCGACCAGCACCAGTCCCCGTTTGGGCCGGGTCAGCGCGACGTTGATCCGCCGGTAGTCCTCGAAGATCGGTCCCTCGAGCGATCCCGTCGCGGTGAAGGAGACGACGATCACCTCCTGGCTCGAGCCCTGGAACCGGTCGACGGTGTCGACGGCGACGTCGTCGGGGACGTGGTTCGATATTTCGGACACCTGCGCGCGGAACGGCGCGATGATGCCGATCTCCGAGCGCTCGAGGCCGGCGGCCTCGTAGGACTCGACCAGTTCGGCGATCCGGGCGGCCTCCTCACTGTCGGTGTACTGGCCGCCGTCGCCCTCGACGGGGACGAACGAGACGGAATCTTGCAGGTGCTCCGGCAGGTCGGTTCGGGCGACGCCCTCGAGGTCGTCGAGCGTTCGACTCGCCACTTCGGGTTTTGCTGGCCTGAGTTTCCCGTCGTAGAACTCCCGGGAGGCGAAGGCCTGGATGCGCTGGTTCATCCGGTACTGGCGGTCGAGCATGATGCCGGCGTCAGGGTGGAGCTCCACGAGGCGTTCGAACAGCGATTCTGTGAGATCGTTCTCCGCGCGAACGACCGGCGGCAACTGTTCGTGGTCGCCGACGAGAACGAACCGGTCAGCGAGGTTGACCGCCGCACACGTTCCCGGCTCCGTCAACTGGGCCGCCTCGTCCACGAGCGCGACGTCGAACGCCTGCTCTTTCATCACCCGCGAACCACAGGTCGCGGTCGTCGCCGCGACCACCTGTGCCTCCTGGAGTTTCCCGACGCGGTCGCTGGGTTCGCCCGCCCGCTCGAGTCGATACGGCTGCATGTCCTCGCGGACGCCGCTCTCGGAGCCGACGCGGACGATCCGCTCGGGGTCGACGACGTCCTCGAGTTGCTCGAGCAAGGCCTCGAGGACGTTGTCGACGGCTCGATTCGTGAAGGCCGACAGCAGGACGCGTTCGCCGCGTTCGACCATCGCACGGACGGCGCGGGCGATGGTGTAGGTTTTGCCGGTCCCCGGCGGCCCGTGGATCAGCGCGAAGTCCTCGGCACCCACTGCCATCTGTACTGCCTCGTTCTGGGCGTCGTTGTTGCCGATGAACGTCTCGTCGGGGAGGTCGAACGCAGGCTCTTTCCGGCCAAAGAGAACGTCTTTGCGCCGTTCGTCACCTTTCAGTAGGGAATCGTGAAGCGCTGCGAGCAGGCGATCGGTAGTCAGTTCGGAGGGATAAACGTCGAGTCTGGTGACCTCGACCGGTTCGTCGGCCGTCAGAACGACTTCCTCCCCTAACCGCTCGATCCGTGCCAGTTCCGAATTTCCGGAGACCGGATCGCCGTCGCTTGCAAGCACCAGATCACCCTCCCGGAGCTTCGAGGTCGCACCTCCCTCGCGGCACGCCCGGAGTTCCCAGCGGCCGCCCTCGAGTTCCCGCATCTCGGCGAACTCGAGGTCGATCAGCGCGCGGTCGTCGTCGGCCCGTTCTTCGGGCGTTTGCTCCCAGAGTTTGGCGTACTCGCGGTGGACCTCGCGGCGTTCCTCCTCGATCGCGCGGTAGAATCGTTCGAAGTACTCGCGTTCGTCCTCCGGCAGAGGCGTGCCGATCTTTCCGGCTTTCGACTCCTGATCGAGTCGGCCGGAGACGACCATACAGGTGTCCTGCTCGAAGCAGTACTCGCACTTGGCGTCGCCCTCGTACCCCGTCGGGATCTCTCCCTGCATCTCCATCGCGGCGATCTCGTTGCGAAGCCGAACAACGAACTTCAGGAGGCCGTTGCCCATCGAGAAGTCCTTCGCGGGGGTGAGGTCGCCCGTCTCTTCGTTGCGGTCCAGCGCGGAGTTCTTCGTGTACAGCAGGGTGCCGGTGTCGACGTCGCCGCCGTGTTCCTCGAGCAACAGCGCGTAGCAGGCAGCCTGTACCTTGTCCTTGAACCGGGGTTCCTTCTTCAGGTTCTTGCCCGTCTTGAGTTCGACCGGCGCACCTCGCCGAATGGCGTCGGCGCGGCCACGGATGCCGAAGGTCTCGCTAATGAGGAGTTGTTCGGAGCGCCAGCTATCTTCGTCCGTGAGTCGGCCTTGCTCGAGCCAGCCCTCGATTGCCGCAGCGTTCTCCCGGACGTCCTCGGCCACGCTCTCGCGAGTTTCACCCAGCAGGCCGAGTTCGAGCCCGCGTTCCTCGACGCGGTCGTCGATCGACGCCTCGAGATCGCGACCCCGCAGCAGGTCCCCGAAGACCTCGTGGACGATGGTCCCTTTCACGACGGGGTAGTTCAGCGGGATTCCGGAGAGTTTGTTCAGGTAGTAGAGACGCGGACACTCGACCCAGTTGCGGATCGACGTCACGTTGACGAGGAAACTCGGCTCGACGACGACGTAGGAATCGCCGGTCGTCTTGTACTGCGTCTCGCCTCTGTACTCGTCTTCCTCGGCGTTCGTCACCAGCAGTTCCATCCCGGGCTCGAGCAGTTCGGCGGATTCGGTCCACTTGTTCCAGAGCGTGACGGTCGTGGTCTCGTCGCCGTCGTCCTCGCGTCGAAGCGGCACTTCGGCCAGGTCGCTCTCGCCGTAGCTCGTCGACACCGACCGCACCTCGACTTCGCCCGCGACGGTTCCGCGTACGTGCACGACTACTGGTCACGGGCCGAACGATCAAAAACGGTATCGATCGACGCTCGAAGCGGTGACACACACCGCGAGTTCACGCTACCTCACCTTACTCCCTGTAATTGTCGATTACTCCCGTCCTCCAGCCGAGGACGATCGAAACGGTCGCGGTCGCTTTTACGAACTCGAGGGGTACTGGAACCCGCATGAGTGATCCGAACGACGACCGCCGAAGGAGGGACACGGGGACGGACGCCAGCGATGGTCCGACCAACCACGAGGAGGAAGCGGCGGCCGACGTCAACTCCGGAACCGGCGTCGGGGACAATCCCCGCGTCGACGACCGCGATCCGGGCAACGAAGCCACCCAGATCGCATCCGAAGAACGCCGACGGAAGACGTCGGTCGTCAGCGCGATCGTCGCCATCATCGGTGCGTGGGTCGCTCTCTCGGTGTTGTTCTACGGGGTCAGCGGTGCGATACTGTGGAACAACGTTCTGGTCGGGGCCACCGTCTTCGTCGCGGCCGGCTACAACTACTACCGGCTGGCAAACGACATCCCGCTCAGCGCCGGCGTCGCATCGCTGGTGGCAGTACTCGGTATCTGGCTGATCATCTCCGCCGCGCTCCTGGAGATGCCTGCTGGAGCAGGACTGGCCGACAGTCCGTTCTGGAGTACGCTCGTCTCCGGATTCCTCATCGCCGGACTGTCGGGATACAACGCCTACGAAGCCCGCGAAGCGCGCTCGGTCGCAACCGAACCCGAAACGAGCGCCTGAGCCGACCAGTTCAACGACCTCGCTTACCACTCCGACTCGAGTCGCTCGAGTCGGTACTCGGCGGCGTGATGGCTCATCGCCACGGCTGCAAAGCCGAGCATAACGACGGCGAAGCCGATCGCCACGACCGGAGAGACGCCGTTGAGATAGCTGTTGAGCAACTGTCCGAGCGCAAGCGCCAGCGGCCCGAGGGTAAGCAGACAACTGGTCGCCGGCGTCGCGCGAAACAGTTCGACGAGCGGGAGTGATTGGCGGACAGACATGGGGAAAGAGACGGTTACGTGTAATGTCGGCGGGGTCGTCGTATTCCTTTTGGTTCGGCGGTCTCGTTCGTGGCAACCGATACGTTCTTTCCGACCACGATCCAACCACAGAACATGCGGATTCGCGAGTGGCAGGACATACTCGAGGACGTCACCGAGCAGGACGTCGATCCGGAGGACTGGCGCGCCGTCGCCGGTGATCGGGCCGGCGGCGTCGGTGAGGATATGTACCTCGCGCATCCCCGTGGCGGCGTCTACTTCCTGAAGACGTACGCGAAGAACCCCTTCGAAGTGCGAGGCGTCGGCACACAGGTCGCGCGCAAACTCGACGACGAGATCGGCTCGTTCTTGCCCCACGACCGGGAGGCCGGCCGCTTCGCGGTCCAGTCCCCGCCAGAGGACGAGGACCACGCCGAATCCGTCTCGAAGCGCCTCGAAACTGTTCTCGAGACCCACGCCGATGCTCCGACGACACCCCAGGATCTGTTCGACGACGTCATGGAGGCCATGGAGAGCCCCGCGTTCGGGCCGATGGAGTACGACCAGTACGATCGCCCCGACGAACTCGAGGAACTCGCCGATCGGTTCGAGGAGGCCGAGGACCTGCTGAACGCAGAACTCGAGGACCTGATCGAGACCGACGAAGTCGATCGCGGCTTCATGTGACCTGCGTTCGCGTCCGGTGGACCTATAGCCGTTCGAGATGCCAGTACGAGCATGAGCGAAGCTGCCGAGACGGTCGTCCGCGAGTACTACGAGACGCTTCGCCGGAACGACCCCCTCGAGCCGTACTTCCTCGAGGACGAGTCGACCGTGAAGTTCGGGATCAGCGAGTCGGCGTTCGGGTACGACGAGGTGGAAACGGCGCTCCGGAGCCAGCAGGAGACGACTCGAGAGTGGACCGTCGAGAGCGAGAATCTGCAGGTTTCGGAGCACGAGTCGTTCGCGACGTTCGCGGACGAGGTACGGATGGCGTGGACGACCGACGGCGGCGACGAGAAGTCGTTCGACACTCGCTGGAGCGGGACACTCGTGCCGGCCGAAAACGACGAGATGCCAGCGTGGTTGTTCGCGTCCATGCACGTCAGCACAGCCCACGAGATCTGAGACGATGAGTAGACGACGAACACGCAACTCGAGCGACGAGAACGGAAACTACAGACGGATCGGTGCTGCGTTCGTAGCACTGGTTGGACTCTCCGGCGGAACGATGGCACTACAGGGTGATGCGTCGATGTCGATGGTCGGACTGGCGACGATCGGCAGTCTGCTCGCCGGCGGCGTGCTTGCGTGGTATCTCGCCTGGATCGTCAGTTGACGGTCAGCGGTCGACGCGACGGATCCACGCCCTCGGCGCGTCGAGTTCGTCGTGACTCGGGAGATACTCCGGCCCCTCCCAGACCAGACTCGCCGTCTCGAGGTCCTGGACCTCGACGACCGTCTCGAAGAAGTGTTTTCCGCGTTCGTACTGGCGTTTCTTCAGGCCGAGGCCGAGCAGTCGACGGAGTAGCTGCTGGAGCGGCCCCCGTCCCTGTCGGCGCTCGTCGAGTTTGCGCCGCAGGTCCTCGTACTCGTCGTCGAAGGCGTGGTCCATCAGCAGTTCGGCGTACCCCTCGACGACGGTCATCGCCGCGTCCAGTTCCCGGAAGGCCGCCCGGTCGAACGACCCCTCGGACAGCGCCGCGATACCTTTCTCCATGCGCTGTTCCAGGTGGTCCGAGAGCCACGGAGCGGCCCCGAACTCCGCGGCGTGAGTCACTTCGTGGAAGGCGATCCAGCGGCGGAACCGATCGGGATCGACCGCAAGCGAGTCCGCAGCCTTGAGGATGTTCGGCCGGACGAAATACAGCGCGTGGTCTTCGTCGGGGGCGTCGGCGAGTAACAGCGGATCGTACTGCCCGAGGACGTTCCGACCCAGAAACGACAGCAAGACGGTCATCGTTCCAGTGTTGATCGTCTGGGCGACGCCCGGAAACGCGCCGGAGTGGGCGTGTTTCTCGAGCGTTCCCATCACGCGTTCGAACGTCGCGACGTTGGCGTCGATCCAGTGGTGGCGGTTCTGGATCTCGACCGTCGTCGGCACGTCGAACTCGAGGCCGGAGACCGAACGGACGCCGTCGCGGGCGTCGCGAACGTCGCGAGCGTAGGCTTCCCGCTCGCCGGCCTCGAGGGTGATCGATCCGGGATCGGTCGCGGCTTTCGCTGCCTCGGCTGCCGACCGCCAGTCGATCATATCGTCACCGGACGCCCCGGCAACTGCCCGAGCGCTACGATAGAGATTCACGGACGTAGGTACGAGAAGCGGACGCAAAAGCGTTCGGTCGGGGTAGTGGCGATCCAGGCCCGATTTGCTGGGTGAACCCGGTTGTACGGTTCACCCACCGGTCGACGCCTGGAACGGTATTAGTTGACGATGACGTCCGGCTCTTCCTCGTGCGCTTCGGCCTCCTCCTCGTCGCCGCCACGATACTTCCGGACCGCGACGCCGGCAGCGACGAGGACGGCGAGTGCGATCACTGCGCCGATCGCCTTGCCACCGCCGCTCTCTTCCTCTTCGTCGTCCTCGAGGTCGAAATCCGTCTCCTCGTCTTCGACCGACTCGGTCTCGGAACCGGTTCCCGTCTCGGGGAACGGAAGGGCGTCGAGCGTTCGGGGACCGAACTGTGTGTCGCCGTCCAGGTGCAATTCGATGAAAGTAAACTTCTTCTCTCCCATATTCGCGGGGTCAACGACCGGCCACTTAGCCGTTTGGTTCGGCTTACATTCCTGCGGCTGGGGGTTTTGGTCGTCCTCGAGTGTAACTTCCCCCGGGCCCGTCCGACGATTAGCCTCGAATTGAACCCCGGTCGGCGGCGGCAGGGACCGGTACGATTAAGTAGCCGTCAACAGCCGTCTTTCGTATGAGTGGACGACCGCTGGACGTCCTCGAGGCGTCGCTGGGTGAACGGGTTTCCGTACGGCTCAAGAGTGGCGACGAGTACGTCGGCGATCTCGCCGGCTACGATCAGCACATGAATCTCGTGCTGGAGGACGTGACGAGCGCAGCCGACGGATCCGTCGAAGACGAGGAGCCGATCGAAGACACAACCATTATACGCGGCGATAACGTCGTTTCGATCACTCCATGACTGGTGCAGGAACCCCGAGCCAAGGAAAGAAGAACACGACGACCCACACCAAGTGTCGTCGCTGCGGAGAGAAATCCTACCACACCAAGAAGAAGGTCTGCTCGTCGTGTGGCTTCGGCAAGTCGTCGAAGCGACGCGACTACGAGTGGCAGTCGAAGGCCGGCGACAACTAACGCAACTCCTTACTGCGAGTCGGTCTCGACCGATCTTCTCACTGTCCGTCTTCGGTCTCTCGAGCAACGCGTCTTCGTGACCACTGTTTTCGAGTAGGGTCCGACAGGCCAGTGATCGGCCGACGCGAGCGATTAGCTGGCAGCGTTTCGATACACTGGCGGCTGGGTAGTGTCCCGTCTTAGCAGGAATAGTTTCCACAGCCTGCGAGGTTAGTCATTAGATACGAGGCAATCTCGTCGTCGTCGAACACGCCGATACTGGTCGACGACAGATTACAGTCGAACGCCCAACACGGAACTCTCACGGCGTGTTCTAACTCCGACTCGGGCGAGCGTACGTTCACGACGTACTTCGACGGCGTCAACAGTTCGATGGCGAGTCGCTCGTCGTCGGGAATTCGGTGGCGGTTGCCGTGAACGACGGTCTTACTCAGGACGTCGATTACGCCGATCTCGAGTTCGGGGTCGCTCCCGAAGTTCGACACCAGAACCGTGTGCGGGCCGTATTTCTCGTCGACGCCGTCCCCACTCCCGATCTCGATTTCCTCGCGTGTTTCCGCACCAGAGAAGTCGGAAATCTCCTGGTTTCCGAAATCGTTGATCGGAACGTCGTCCGGCGACTCGGGGATTTCGAACTCGAGATCGGAGTCGTCGACTGCGTCTCGATCGTCGGTATCGCCACTGGCGGCCGATGGTTCGACGCTGGAAACAAAATCAGCACAACCAGCGATCGAACCGAGAACTGCAGGGCCTGTCGTAGCGAGGAGGGCTCGTCGTTTCATTTCAGAAGAATGTCGTGGGATAGTTCAAGTATCTTCTGTGAACGAAAACTGTTCTTATCGTCGCAGACTCCGGAAGGCACTGAGCCGACCACGGGCCTGACTCTCGATAGCCACATACGTCAGAAATTGGGCTCGAGGAACGCTTATACCCGGATCGAGCGTACAGTATGTAGACCACGCCGGGAGCAACGGCAGTCGGTCGAGGAGTCACCATGCTATCCGAAGCGATCAACTATCTGAAAGAGAGCGACGACGTCTGGAAGACGACCATCCTGGGTGGCGTCTTCCTGTTATTTAGCTTCCTCCTGATCCCCCTGTTTTTCGTCTGGGGATACGTCGTCCGCGTGCTGGACCGAACGGCGAACGGAAACGACGAGCCGCCGGTGTTCGACGACTGGAGCGAACTGACGGTCGACGGGGCAAAAGCGTCCGTAATCCTGCTCGCGTACGCGCTAATTCCCATCGTCGTCGGTATCGTCCTCGTCGCCGCCGTCGCGGGAGTTACCGGCGGAGAACCCGGCTCCGCGGGCGCGGCTGCACTGGTACTCGCCGGCCTCGTCACGCTCGCCGTCGCCGTCGGCGCGGCCTACGTCGTACCAGCGGGACTGGCCAACTTCGCGTCCGAGCGCCGGATCCGTGCCGGCTTCCACCTCGAGACGCTACGTCCGGTGCTCTCGAGTGGCCGGTACGCGGCTGGCTGGCTACTGGCGGTCGGGATCGTCGTCGTGGGTTCGTTCGTCTCCGGGATCCTCTCGCCGATACCGTTCCTCGGTCCCGTCCTCGGTGCGATCGTCGGCTTCTACGCCCTGGTCGCGGCCTACTACGTCGTCGGCCACACCTGGGACGACTGCCGGTCGATCGTCGTCGACGAGGGCGATCCGGAACCGTCGGGCGAGCGACCCGCGATTTGATCGGTACTTCTGTTCTCGTCCGAATACAGTTACTCCAGTAGAGTTCAGTCGTCGAAAACCGTACGTTCACGTCCGGTATTCACTCGTCGTCGGGCTGATACCGATTCAGGTACCTGATCTGTAACACTTTGATGACGGCGAAGATCACACCGACCACGACGATCAGGGCCAGCGCGATCGCTTCAGCTAGCGACATGCGACGTGGTTCCAGCCGTACTGACAAGTAACTAACCGCTTCTGGCGCTCGTATCCCGACCGTTTCCCGATGGACAACCATTAGTCCCGCGCCGCGAACACTCGAGTATGGAGACGACAGCCGCTTTCGAGGGCCTCGAGTGCGTCGACTGCGGAACGACGTTCGACGCCGCCGAGGAGACCCATCGGTGTCCCGAGTGTAGTGGGATTCTCGATCCGACCTACGACTACGACGCGATTGACCTCGACCGCGAGACGCTCGCATCGCGGCCGTTCGACTCGATGTGGCGTTACGAGGAACTGCTGCCGTTCGAGCGGGAGTCGGCGGTCACGATGGACGAGGGGACGACGCCGCTGGTGGAGTGTCCGAACCTGGCCGACGAGATGGGCGTCGGGCGCGTACTGATCAAAGACGAGGGACGGAACCCGACGGGGACGTTCAAGGACCGCGGACAGACGGTCGCGGTGACGGCGGCGACCCAGCACGGCGCGAGCGACGTCGTCCTCGCCTCGGCCGGCAACGCGGGTCAGGCCGCCTCTGCCTACGCAGGACGTGCAGGACTGGACTCGCACGTCTACCTGCCATCGCGTTCGGGCTTTACGAACAAGGCGATGGTCAACGTCCACGGCGGCGACATGACCGTCGTCGGCGGACGGATCGGCGACGCGGGTGCAGCCTACGAGGAAGCCCGCGAAGAGAACGACGACTGGTACCCGCTGCAGACGTTCGTCACACCCTACCGCCACGAGGGGAAGAAGACGATGTTCTACGAAATCGTCGAACAGCTCGACTGGGAGGTCCCCGACGCGATCACCTATCCGACCGGCGGCGGCGTCGGCCTGATCGGGATGTACAAGGCCGCGACGGAGTTCCGTAATCTGGGACTGATCGACGACCTCCCGGGACTGTACGCAGCCCAGGCCTCGGGCTGTGCCCCCATCGTCGAGGCCTACGAAGAAGGGTGGGACGAACACGACCCCGTCGAAACCCCCGACACCATCTGCGGGGGTCTCGAGATTCCCGACCCCGGCGCCAGTCCGTGGGTCCTCGAGGCGCTCCGCGAGACCGACGGCGGCGCGGTCGCGACCGACGACCCGGACATCTTAGAGGCGGGCGTTCAGGTCGCGAAGCACGAGGGCCTCGAGATGGTTCCAAGCTCTGCGGCCGCGGCGAGCGGCGCGTGGGAACTCGCCGATCGAGGCGAGTTCGACGGCGACGAGACGATCGTCATCATGAACACGGGGACCGGGAACAAGGAAGCGGACGTGCTGCGGAGCCACCTGATGAGTCAGGGCGTCTAAGGGAGACCGAGCAGCAGTCGACGCCGGAACGCCACGACGAGAACGAGATACTCCGGTGGACGACTCGGACGATCTACTGCGCAAGCGTACCTCTCCTGCAGTTGTGTCGGTACTGGCGGACAGCAGTCCGTCTCACTCCTCCGCGACGGGGGCGACCATCGTGTGTCTGGAGTGTTCGAAGCCGAGTTTGTCGTAGAACGCGAGGGCGCGTTCGTTCTCCACGTCAACCTTGAGTTTGAGTTCGTCACAGCCAGCCTCACGAGCCTGTCTTTCGGCACGCTCGATCAGTTCGCCGGCGAGACCAGTACCACGGTACGGTTCCGTGACGTAAATATCACAAACGACGAGTCGGTCGGGTCGATCGAAGACGGCCGGTGCCTCGTCCACCTCGGTCGCGACGAACCCCACAAAGTCACCGCTGCTCTCTGCGCCGTTCGATCCGTCAACGGCAACCCATACCCGGTACCCATCGGTTTCGTGGCGCTCAAGTCGGTATTCGAGTTCCTCGGAGACGATGTCGACGTCGTCGGCGAGCGAAAAGTCATCCAGCAGTTCGCCGAGTTCGCGGTTGTACGGAAGCCAGAGTTCTTCGAGGTAGCGACGGACCGGTTTCTCGTCGGCAGGGAGTCGACGGATCTCCATGGACGCTCGTCACAGTCAGATGACTTCTGTCTGGTGTACCAGACTGACATGTGTCGAAACGAACGTCTCGATCCGAGGTTCTCGAAGAAATAAATCAGACGATGAGTGGTGTAACACCCCGAAATTCGACCGCTACTCGAGCGGGGAATACGCACGCCGAACATTCGTAGCGTTTTTGCCGTCTGTCGGGAAACGGAGGGGTATGACTACCTCTACTCCGTGGGAAGACTGGGATCACGTTCTCAAGATCGACCCCGACAAGGAACTGCCGGAGGGCGTCACCTACGGCGATCTCTGTGCGACCGGGACCGACGCTATCGAGATCGGTGGCACGATGGGGATCACCGAGGAGAACATGGCCGACGTCATCGAGGCCTGTGCCGAACACGACGTGCCGCTCTACCAGGAACCCTCGAGTCCCGACGTCGTCCTCCGAGACGACGCGCTCGAGGGCTACCTCATCCCGACCGTGCTCAACGCCGGGTCACCGTTCTGGATCACCGGCGCACACAAGGAGTGGGTCCGACTCGATGGCGACTTCGACTGGGAGCGGACGACGACGGAGGCCTACATCGTGATGAACCCCGAGGCCGACGTCGCGACCTACACCGAGGCCGACTGTGACCTGGACGCCGACGACGTCGCCGCCTACGCGACCGTCGCCGAACGGATGTTCGGCCAGGAGATCGTCTACGTCGAGTACTCCGGGACGTTCGGCGACGAGGAGATCGTCGAGGCAGCAGGCGAGGCAACCACCGAGTCGACGCTGTTCTACGGTGGCGGTATCCACGACTACGACTCGGCGCGGACGATGGCCCAGTACGCGGACGTCGTGGTCGTCGGTGACCTCGCACACGACGAAGGCGTCGAGGCAGTACGGAAGACCGTCGAGGGTGCTTCGGACGCCTAATCGTTGGAATTAGGGCGCTTCGAGGCTGAAAAAGGCCAGTTGGCCTAAACTGTTTTGCGTCTCCGGTCACCTCCGGATACTATGGCTCTCCTCGCCGAGTTCCAAGCGGCGTCGCCGAGGCTGGTCCTCGGACCCACCCTCGAGGCGATGCCGTCACTCGACGTGGAACTCGAACGCCAGTACGCGATCGATCCGGCACAGCCGATCGCGTTCTGCTGGGCTCGCTGTAGGAACTTCGAGCAGTTCGAGCGTGCGCTGTCGACGGACCGAACGGTCGCAGAGTTCGAACAGATCGACCGCGGAGACGGCCGATCGCTGTACCGGATTCAGCGCAGCGACTCGAACGTCGTCCACGCCTACCGTCGCTGGGTTTCGGTCGGCGGCGAACTCCTCGAGTGTCGCGGCTCGAACGGCCACTGGGAGATCGAGATGCGGTTTCCCGACCGGGACGCGTTCGCTCGCTATCACGAGTTTCTCGAGGACGAAGAGGTCGAGTTCACTCTCCATCGGCTCGCCGACGCCGAGGACGTACCCGCGTCCCGCCGCGACGACCGCGTTCTCACCGACTCCCAGCGGGAAGCGATCGAACTCGCGTTCGAGTACGGTTTCTTCGAGGTACCTCGGGAGACGGACCTCGCGACGATCGCACACGATCTCGGCGTCTCGAGTCAGGCAGTCAGCGAACGGTTGCGCCGGGGACAGGCGCGAC
This sequence comes from Natronobacterium texcoconense, assembly GCF_900104065.1. Classification (NCBI taxonomy): domain Archaea; kingdom Methanobacteriati; phylum Methanobacteriota; class Halobacteria; order Halobacteriales; family Natrialbaceae; genus Natronobacterium; species Natronobacterium texcoconense. The sequence continues at coordinate 1,092,159 of NZ_FNLC01000002.1, forward strand.
TGGTCGAAGAACAGCTATTCGGTAGTACCAGCTGAAACGAGTTGCACACCGATCGGATGTGCATCGAGTGTCAGCGGCTACGATAACAGCTCTCGGAGCCGTGGCACCGTCTCGGTGACGTCCTCGCGCTGAATCACGTCCGCGACGTCGTCGACGGGCGTCGACTCGAGGTTGACGACGCCGACGGTCGCCCCGCTCGAGGCGGCCTGACGGGGCAGCGACGCGGCGGGTTCGACGACCAGCGAGGAGCCGATTGCGAGAAAGACGTCGCTCTCCTGGGCCAGCGACCGGGCACGCTGGATGGCCGCACCCGGAAGCTGTTCGCCGAAGAGGACGACGTCGGGTTTGTAGATTCCGCCACAGTCACAGGTCGGCGGGCGCTCGCCCTCGGCGGCGCGTTCGAAGATCGGATCGCCGTCGCGTCGCTTCCCGCAGTCGACACAGCGGACCCGGCGGGCGTTGCCGTGGAGTTCGAGAATCGTGGCGTCGTCGTCCGAGTCGCCAACGGTGTCCGCCGCGTCCTCGTGTAACCCGTCCGTATTCTGTGTGAGGATGGCGTCGAGGTATCCTTCACGACTCATCGCGGCCAGCGCGTCGTGGGCGGCGTTTGGCTCGTAGTCGTCGCCGAACATCGCCTGCTGTAGCTCGATCCGGTCGGCCCAGAACCCGTCCGGATCGCGCTGGAACCGGCCGTAGGTGAACTGTCCCTCGTCGAACCGGTCCCAGACGCCGTCGTCGCCACGGAAGGTCGGAACGCCGGACGGAGCCGAAATTCCCGCGCCCGTGAGAGCGACGACCGTCGCGTCCCGATCGATCTCTGCCGCGAGTCGCTCGAGGTCGTCCATACCGATACCGAGGCGTTCGATAGACAAAAGCGACGAGGACCGTCACCGGACCGACGACGCGTACGCGTCGGCCAGCTTCGCCTCGATTCGCTGGAGGTGTTCGCTGACGGTCCCCGGCGCGAGACCGAGCTGACTCGCGAGTTCGCGATGGGTCGTTCCCCGGGGCACCTCGTAGTATCCCTCGCGAACTGCCAGTTCGAACAGTTCCCGCTGGCGAGGCGTCAGCGCAGGTGCAGTCGGATCCGAACCGGGTTCGTACTCGCCCGTCCGTCGGAGATCGAAGCCGACCGCCTCGGGAAGCGCCGCGACCGCCCGCTGGATCGACCGGTCGGGGCCGACGATCGTCACCTCGAGACCACGGTCGCCGTACCCTTCTCGTCCCGTGTCGACGTACTCCATCGGCCAGTCGACGACGATATCGTGTTCGTGAAGGATCGAGAGGAGGTCGTCGACAGGGTCGACGGTCCGACACTGAACGTAGGCGATACCGTGACCGTCGTCGCCGGCGACGTCGTATTCGGTCACGTCGGGCGCGTCCGCGAGTAGCGAGCGGGCACACTCGAGGTCGCCTCGTAACTCGAGCAGTTCGGCGTACCGATCCTCGTCGAGGGGGTTCAGGTGGCGAATCGCCTCGATGAAGACCGCATCGCTCCGGGCGAAGGTCGCGTCCCTCGTGGTGAGTTCCCCTTCGGACCAGCACAACACGACGGTTACGTATCTCATCCTCGTATTCTGCAAGTAGGGGATCGTGTTGATAAATACGGCTAGCATGCTCGGGTACAGAAGAACGCGTCTGGAGATGGTGACAGCGACACATGGCCGACGTTCCCGCGAACGAGGATCGACCGTCAGGTCCCGACGGACTGCCGGTGCTCGGTAACCAGCTTGCCTTCCTCCGTGATCCTTACGGATTTATGACGGAAACTGCCCGCGAGTACGGTGACATCGCCCACTGGGAGGACCCGACCGGTCCCGTCTACCAGCTCAACCATCCCGACTACATCGAGCAGGTGCTGGTCCAGAACAACGAGAACTACGTCAAGGGCGACCGGTTCCAGCACATTCTCCGACCGATTACGGGCAACGGCATCCTGAACAGCGAAGGTGCCGTCTGGCGGCGCAACCGCCACCTGATCCAGCCGGCCTTCCGGCCCGACCGAATCCAGGAGTACGCGTCGATGATGACCGACTTCACCGGCGAAGCCCTCGAGGATTGGACCGACGGCGAGACCCGACTCGTCCACGAAGACATGATGGAGGTAACGCTTCGGATCGTCGCGCGAGCGCTGTTCGGCGCGGACGTCGACGACCACGTCGACACCGTCGGTGCGGCCTTAGAGGAGTTCATGGCCGCGACCGAGAACCTCCCGCATCTGATCCTGCCAGCGGGAATCCCGACGCCTGCACGACGACGTATCGAGCGTGCACGCGAGGACCTCGACGAGGTCGTCTACGGACTGATCGAGCAACGGAAACGGAACCCGACGGATCAGGACGTCATCTCGAAGCTACTCGAGGGCGACGGGAACAGCGACGACCCGGCGAAGACGGCGATGGCACCCGACCAGATCAGAGACGAGGTCGTTACACTCCTGCTGGCCGGCCACGAGACGACGGCGCTCGCGTTGACGCTTACCTTCTATCTCCTCTCGAAGAACCCGCAGGCCGAACAGCGACTGGTCGACGAACTCGAGGAGGTCCTCGACGGCGAGACGCCGACGATGGAGGACCTCTCGAAGCTGACCTACACCGAGAAGGTCGTCAAGGAGTCGATGCGACTCTACCCCCCGGTGCCGGGAATCGTCCGCGAGCCGGTCAAGCCCGACATTATCGGCGGCTACGAGATTCCGCCGGGAGCGACCGTCCGCATGCACCAGTGGGTCGTCCACCGCGATCCGCGGTGGTACGACGACCCGCTCGCCTTCCGACCAGCGCGCTGGACCGACGAGATGGAATCGGAGCTACCGAAACTCGCCTACTTCCCGTTCGCCGCGGGACCCCGGCGCTGTATCGGCGACCGCTTCGCGATGCTCGAGGCGCGGCTCCTGCTGGCGACCATCTACCAGAACTATCATCTCGAACTCGTCCCCGGGACGGGGCTGGATCTGCGGGCGACGATCACCGCACGGCCGAAAGAGGAGATTCCGATGACGGTGTACGAGCGGTGACGCAAACACTTACTGGGCTGGGTTCGGTAGGACGTTCTAGGATGACCGATCCGTCCGATCCCGGTGCTTCCGACGAGACCAGGCCAGACGCCGCGGACCTTCGCGAGGAGACGTTCTACGCCGATGCCGCCCCTGCCGATCCGGCCGTGCTGAACGAGGGCGGAGACGGTGATCGGACGCTCGACGAGTTGTTCTAACCGGACAGTCACCACCGCTTTCTCCTTCCGGCCGCGAACGATTGCGCTTAAGTTCCGGCTACGTGAATCGGGAGGTATGCAGGACAGAACCTACACTGAAGACGCCGAGCCGGGCGACGACGTTACCGTTGCCGGCTGGGTCCACGAGGTCCGTGACCTCGGCGGCATCGCATTCTTGATTCTGCGGGACGCAACCGGCAAGATCCAGGTCAAGTTCGAGAAAGACGAGATGGACGACGACCTCGTCGAGACCGGTCTCGACGTCGCTCGAGAGAGCGTCATCCGCGTCTCCGGTAGCGTCGAGGAAGAGCCGCGCGCGCCGACGGGCGTCGAGGTCACGCCCGAGGAACTCGAGGTCGTCTCGGAGGCCGACCCGGAACTGCCACTCGACCCCTCCGGCAAGGTCGACGCCGAACTCTCGACGCGACTGGACAACCGGACGCTGGACCTCCGCAAGGGGGAAGTCCAGGCCATCTTCGAGATTCGCGCCGAGATCCTGCGAGCCGTTCGCAAGGAGTTCCGCGCGTTCCGCGCGACCGAGATCACCACGCCGAAGATCGTCGCCACCGGAACCGAGGGCGGCACCGAACTCTTCCCGATCACCTACTTCGGCGAGGAGGCGTTCATGAACCAGAGCCCACAACTGTTCAAGCAGCTGATCGCGGGCTCGAACGTCGAACGCGTCTTCGAGATCGGTCCGATCTTCCGCGCCGAAGAGCACAACACGCCGCGTCACCTCAACGAGGCGACCTCGATCGACTTCGAGGGCGCGTTCTGTGACGCCCACGACGCGATGGACGTCGCGGAAGGCATCGTGAAGGCGGCCTACGAAGCAGTCAACGAGAACTGCAGCGAGGAACTCGAGGCGCTCGGACTCGAAGACGAGTTCGAAGTTCCCGAGGGCGACTTCCCGCGCATCAGCTACGAGGAGGCCATCGAGCGCATCAACGCGACGGGCGAACTCGACGAGCAGCTGGTCTGGGGCGACGACCTCCCGACCGAGGCTGAGAAGGCGCTCGGCGACGACGTCGGCGGCCACTACTTCATCACGGACTGGCCGAGCGAGATCAAGCCGTTCTACATCAAAGACCACGACGACGACGAACAGCTCTCGACCGGCTTCGACCTGATGCACCCGCGCATGGAACTGGTCTCGGGCGGCCAGCGCGAACACCGCAACGAACACCTCATCGAAGGCTTCGAACAGCAGGGGCTCGACCCCGAACAGTTCGAGTACTACACGAAGATGTTCAAGTACGGCATGCCGCCCCACGCCGGCTTCGGTCTCGGCGGCGAGCGCCTGATCATGACGATCCTCGGACTGGACAACATTCGGGAAGCGGTTCTCTTCCCGCGAGATCGTCAACGTCTGAGCCCGTAGGCGAAGACGTTGAGAGCGCGTGGAAACCACGAGCGCGTAGCGCGAGTGCGTTTCCTCGAGATCGCCAGCGTCTGTCGCCCTAGGCGACAGACCTGGGAGCCAGCAAGGCGTGGCGAGCGTGCGAGCCACGTCTTGCAGGACCGTCAACGTCTGAGTCCCTGACGAAGACGCTGGGGGCCAGCGAGACGAGGAAACGAGTCTCGCAGGAGCGTCAGCGGCTGAGCCCGTAGGCGAGGTCGCCGTTGTCGATCGAGAGCCAGAGAGACGAACGAAGTGAGTCTCTCGCTGTTCCCGAGGAACCGGCAGCACCTGTCTCCGTAGGCGAAATTCTTCCTACGATTGCACCCTCGAAAACGCGATTGATAACGGTACAGTCACCGATCGGGAGAACAGGACCTCAGTCAGAACCGATATTTTCTCACATACTACAGCCAGGTAATAATATATGTTTGGATAGAACACAGTTCTGTATTCGTGACCCTCGACGATTCAAGCACCTCCCCGTTTGCGGACGGTTCTGGAAGGTTTTCGAATCGGGCCGTCATCGCACTCGGAGTCGTCCTCGCACTGACTGTAGTCGGGTTCGCGCTAGCGGCTTTTGTACGGCGTATCGTCTTGCAAGCGGTCGACGTCACGGCGGGCCCCGCTCCGTTGATACCGTTCGAAGCGATCGCTAGCCTCCTGACACTTGTTACAGTCGGATTGGCGTACGTTCTGGTGACGGACGCTGTCGACGTATCGATAGACGTTCCAAACGCCCGCGAGGGGGTGATCGTCGGTCTCGGTTTCCTCAGTACACTCCTCGTCTACGCCCTCGCGTTTCTCCCTTCTGGAGAGTTATTGCCCACGTTTGCCGGTGAATCCTCGATTTCGATAACGTGGCCGATCGTGATGATCGTATACTCGCTGTTCATCGTCGCACCAGCGGAAGAATACTTCTTCCGCGGCGTCTTGCAGGGACGGCTCAGGATAGCGTTCGGTCCAGGAGTCGCAATCGCACTGGCCAGCGTTATTTTGGTGTCTTCCACGTTTACTGGTTTGTAGGACAATTACTGCAGGGTCCCGAGATCACCTGGGCGTACGTCGCACACTCAGTCGTCTATCACACCGGATGCGGGGCAGTGTTCGGGCTCTGTTACGAACGAACCGAAAACCTCACCGTACCGATCCTCGTTCACGGACTGTTCAACAGTATACTGTACCTGACAGTTTATTTCCCTCTGTGACGGTAGCGGAGGCTCTCCAGTACCCGCCGCTCTGGTGGTGAGCGTATTTACACGATCGGATTCGACGAGGTTCGGGAAATCGATCCTCACCACCTACCTATTCGCGGAGGAACGTCTCGAGCCGGGTACCGATCGAAAACTGGGGACGAAGCGAGTTCCAGGTGGCCGGAAAACGCAGTCGTACCCGACGTCGAGCAGCCAGCGATGGACCGACGCTACCGGAGACGTGGTCACCGACCACTCGTCGGTCGGATTGGGTCAGAAGATACCGTCGTCGGTATCGCCTTCCTCCGTCGAGTCGAGGTTCTCGGCGAGGTTCTCGCCGACGACGTCGTCGCCGAGGAATCCGAGGTGGCTGCTGACGCTGTCGGTGACGTCGACGTCGACGTAGTTTTCGGGCGTGTCGTCGGGACAGCCCGAGCCGTCGGTACCGAGTGCGGCACCACCGATACCGCCGTAGGCGCTGCCAACGGTCGAGTCGTTCTCGGAGTGGTAGTTGCGCACGACGCCGGCGCCCTCGGCGATGCCGTCGTACCACTCGCCGCTGCCGATGAAACTGCCGTCACAGACCATGTCGCCATCGGCGGCCGCACCCAGGGGTGCGATCGTATCGATCTCGTAATCCGAGTCGATCTTGTTCGCCGCCCACAGCACGCAGCGGCCACCGAGCGAGTGGCCGACCAGCCGAATGTTTCCACCGCCGTCGTCGTAGAAGTCCTCGACAAGCCCGGCTGTCACTTCGCCGACGTCTTCGGTATCGCCTTCGGCACCGAAGAAGTTGATCGTCGTCGCGGGCCACTCGAGTGCGACGGCCTCGTCGGGTTCGTAACCGCCATCTTCGACCGACTCGAGGACGTCCTCGGCCTGGCTCTCCACGGTGGTGTCGCCGAACCAGCCGTGGATGAAAACGAACAGTTCGTCGGCGACGGGGAGACTGTCGTCGGCTTCCCAGCCGCCGACGAGACCGCCGTCGTCGATCTCGATGACCTCGACGTCGCTGAACCACTGTGCGGACGCAGAGCCGGTGGTCGAAGCCATCCCCGCACCGCCGACGATCGTTGCTCCGGCGGCTTTCAGCATCGTTCGCCGCGTCGTCAGTGAGTCGTCCGATTCTGCCGGCCATTGTCTGTTATTGTCTACCATTTGCGGCCGTAGCTACGGACGCTGCAGAGAATATATTCGATTCTTCAGTTGTGAATTTATTTATTTGAGGGCCGGTAACATGTTACCGTGACAATTATTAGAGGCGACTGATCGTGTGGATTGTAATTTGATTCCGGTCTCAGCCGGGGTGAGTTTGCGATATTGTCACGATAACGGCGTTCAGTCCAGCATTCGTTTTAGCGGAAATTTTTTCACCATGGATAACACCTAATGGTAATATGAAGAGAGTGACCTACGTTATCACCCCTCATGGAGGTTGCTTCGATCCGACGGAGCACCGATTCCGGGAGCACGACGTCGAACTCAGGGCTATCCACGAGGCCGATATCCTCGCCGACGGAACGGTAAACGTCCTCCTCGAGGTGGTGAGCACGCGGTCACAGATTTTGACGAGTTTCCCCGATGACCCACAACGACTCGTCGATTGCGAGATCAGCGCGGGCGGAGAGACGACGATGGTTCAACTCCGATACGAGCCGACCGAGCGCAACCGAAAGTTCCTCGAACCACACCGTACGTACGGCGTGATCGTCCGGTATCCGATGACGGTCGTCGATCCCGATCGGTCGACGCTTCGGGTGACCGTCGTCGGCTCCGAGACGGCGGTCCAGAATCTGGTTCGCGAGACGCGGGCACTCGGCGATCTCACCGTCGAAACCGTCACGACCGGTTCACCGTCGGTGAACCAGCAATTCGATGATCTCACCCAACGCCAGCAGGACGTGCTCGTGACGGCCTACGAACACGGCTACTATGAGGATCCTCGCGAAGCGACCTACGAGGACATCGCAGCCGATCTGGACTGTTCCGCGAGTTCGGTCGGCCAGATCCTCCGTCGCATCGAGTCGACTCTCGTTACCGAGACCGTCTCGGACCGTTCCTCTCGGTCGTAGTCGGGCGTCTATTGTACCAATTGATCGCCGCCAATCGAGTGTCTCGTCGCTCGGACTCGAGTCTTCGACTGTCCCGCGTTTCGCCTCGTTCTCGAATCGGTCGCCGACCCCGCTGGGTTATCGTCGGTCGACGGTGGTTCCTTCCCCGCCGACCGCGACCGATCGCTCGGCACTGATCGCGACGCTCTCGAGTGCAATGTGGCCCGACTTCCTCGAGGCCGGACCAGGAGAGGGGCGGATCGAGTCAGGTATCGACGCTGACGCGACGTCGGTCGGTCACCGACAGTGCGACCAGTCCCGGGGAGCGGAACGCGAGTCGTTGCCGGTGCTGCCCGGCTTCTCTTCAGGGAAACACTCCTCGCTACAGTAGTGGCGCTCGAGGGTCCGGTCCCGGTCCTCGACAACCCAGCTAATCCGGTAGTCGCTCGGGCCGATCGTGGCCCCACAGGTGACACACGAAATCGCGTCGGGAACGGACTCGACGACGCGAGCGGGATCGTCGACCCCTTCGAGTCGTGGCTCTCGCTCGTCAGTGTCGGTACTCACCGTCGCCTGAATCGGCTCCGCCGGAGACGGGTCGGTGTTCGGGGACATAGTCGGACGTCCACGAGACGCTACAAATACCCTCCCGTGACATTCAGTGGCTGATGACGATCAGGTCGTCGGGAAGATCAGGGTCGCCGACGAGAGCACTACCGCGGACCACAATTTCTTGACTATTGACCTCCCAACCTGGGGTATGCAGTACTACGAGGACCTCGAGGTCGGCGATACCCAGGAGTTCGGCGAGTACCACGTCACCGGAGAGGAGATCGTCGAGTTCGCGGAGCAGTACGATCCACAGCCGTTTCACATCGACGAGGAGGCAGCCGAGGAGTCCGCGTTCGGCGAACTGGTCGCGTCGGGCTGGCACACGGCGTCGATGTGTATGCGCATGCTCGTCGACGGGCCGCTCGGCGAGCAGGCCAGCATGGGTGCTCGCGGCGTCGACGAACTCCGGTGGAAGAAGCCGGTCAAACCCGGTGACACGCTCTCGGCCCGGACAGAAGTACTCGACAAGCGCGTTTCCGAGAGCGACCCTCGGCGCGGCTACGTCGACGTCCGTTTCGAGGGACTCAACCAGGACGACGAGGTCGTCGTCTCCTGGATTTCGCTGGCGATGATCGAGCGGCGAACGCCCGGCGAGTGATCGGCGTTCCGGTGGGCACAGCCCACCTCCCACCCCGCGAACGTAAGCGAGTGTGACACCATCAGGTCGTCGAAGCCGAAAATCTTCAACGTTTTACCCGTCGGCCCGAAACTCCGGGTAATGCGCGACGAGGCGACAGCGTTCGTCCCCGGTCACATTACGGGCTTTTTCAGTGCACACCCACACGAGGACCCGACGAAGGCGGGCTCACGCGGAGCGGGTTTGACGCTTACCGACGGCGTCGAGGTGACGGTCGAACCCGCGTCGGAATCGACGGTCGTCCTCGACGGCGAGGAGATAGCAGTCGAGCCAGTGACGACCGTGCTCGAGACGCTCGAGGTCTCCGCACGCGTCGAGGCGGAGTCGGAGCTGCCGCTCGGTTCAGGCTTCGGCATCTCGGGTGCGATGGCGCTCGGAACGGCACTGGCGGCAAACGACGTCTTCGGGCGGCGACTCTCGACGAACGAACTCGTGACGATCGCACACGGGGCCGAGGTTCAGGCCGGGACGGGACTGGGCGACGTCGTCGCTCAGGCTCACGGTGGGATTCCGATCCGACTCGAGCCTGGCGGACCGCACGAGAACGTACTCGACTCGATCCCTGCACGCGCTCGCGTCGAGTACGTTTCCTTCGGCGAACTGTCGACGGCCGACGTTCTCTCGGGGGAGACGGACAGGCTGACCGATGCCGGTCAGGAGGCGCTCTCCCGGGTCGTCGAGGAGCCGACGTTGCCGTCCTTTATCTACGCCTCGCGGCTGTTCGCTCGCGAAGCCGGACTGTTGACCGGCCGAGTCCAGGAGGCGATCGAGGACGTGGCCGCAGTCGACGGGCAGGCGTCGATGGCGATGCTCGGGGAGACGGTGTTCGCGCTCGGAACGGGGCTGTCCGACGCCGGCTACGAACCTTCTGTTTGTTCGACACATCCGGCCGGAGCGGTACTGAAATAGCGTTCATATAACGAACATTACATAGCTGACTGCGCTCGGATTCATCACGCCTTGGTTCGTGAAAATATGTTCTGAATTTTCCATCTACGGGACGAATTACGCGAACCAGCCATATAGATGTCATTTCTCATTGGGTTGGAAATGGTGTCTTGGAGCCCTAATGCGTTCGAATTCGGAACTTCTCGAGATAGTTAGCCGACGGCAGACAGTCGTGAACTATCTTGTCACCCACATATTATACAGCACACATAAAAAATAAAATAGTTGGCCGAAGGTTTATTATATCACATCATAGTTATGCGTCCGAGTTACGAATGTCAGCGCCAAGCGAAATTCATCGAAGCCTATATCGGCTGTACGAACGATACGTGGGGGAACCGGATTCGGGGAAAGACGTCTACGGCTACTGGTTGTTCATCCTCGGTTACGCTATCGGGGCTGCGGGCATCGTCGCGTTCATCGTCGGCTACGGTGGGAATATCGCCGAGACGGAGATGATCCACATCTCGGGTGTTACGGCCTCGGTCGGTCTCGCGCTCTGTTTGTTCGGAATCGGGTTGATGCTGCCGGTACGAAAACGAGGGATTCAGGCGAGCGTGGTCGGGCTGATGATTTCATTAGTCGGAGTCGCGATGTTTGGAGTGGCCTACCCCCAGGACTGGCGAGAGCGGGGAATGCAACTCGACGTCGAAGTGATTTCGGTCTACGCCGCCGGAATCGCGATTATCGCCGGCGTTGCGGTCCTCGTCCCCGTGTTGACCGGCCGGAAAGGAATGTTCGTCGAGGAGGAAAAAGAAAGCGAGGAAGCGCCGATCCTCACCGGTAACGCCCTCGAGGACGCCCAGTTCGCGGTCTTCCGGGACGAACACGGCGACTGGAAGTGGCACGTCCTCCACCGTGAGGCGCTGGCCGAGAGCAACAGTAGTGCAGTTACTCGTCCCGAAGCACGGGAAGGAATCGACCGGGTCAAGTCCCAGATCAGTTCTGCAGGCCTGATGGAACTGACGACCTCGGCGTTCCGACTCTACGAGGACCGAGACGGGTCCTGGCAGTGGACGCTCGCGCGCGACGACGGGAGCGTCGTCGCTGACTGCGGCCGCGAGTTCGATCGACGCGACGGCGCAGAGAAGTCGGTGAGTTTCCTCAAGGATCGAGGGCCGGACGCAGACGTCATCGAGATCGAAGGGGCCGCGTTCACCTACACCGAAGAGCGCGGGAAGTGGTACTGGAAACTCGTCGACGACGACCACGCGACGCTGGCCGTCGACGAGGTCGGCCACACCGAACAGGACGACGCGGAGGAGGCTGCCCGGACGTTCGCCGAACGGTTCGCGGACGCCCGACTGCTCGATATCGACCACTTCGGCGTCGAACTCTACGAAACAGACGGCGAGTGGACCTGGCGATTCGTCGACGATGCGGACGACGTCGTCGCCGATGCCGCCGACACCTACGACACGCGACGCGACGCCGAGGAAGCCGCCGAAGCACTGTTGCCGGCACTCGAGTCCGCGTCCGTCACCGTCGCCGGCGAACCGACCTACGAACTCTACGAGTCCGGCGAGGAGTGGCGCTGGCGACTCGTCGACGAAGCCGAAGACGTCGTCGCACGGACGCCCGGAACGGAGACCGACGAGGAACGGATCGAGTGGGAGACCACACAGTTCGGCGACCACGCCGACGATGCCGACATCATCGAAATCGAGGCAGCCGAGTACGAGGTCTATCCATCCGACGAGAGCGCCGACGCCTCCTCGAGCGAGGACGACCACCTGCCGAAAGCGGTCGACGAGCCGGCTGCGGCCACCGACGGCGGAACGTCCGTCACGTTCGACGAGGGCGAGGGGCCGGACGAACCGGAGGGGCCGGATTGGCACTGGCGGCTCGTCACCGAAGACCGCGATATCGTCGCCGCGAGTACCGAGCCACACCCCGACGCCGATACCGCGACGTCGGCGATCGAACGCGTGCGCGAGCAGGCGAACGAGGCCGACCTGATCGAGTTCGAGCAGTCGGCGTTCCAGGTCTACGAGGCCGACTCCGGCGAGTGGCGCTGGCGGCTGATCGACGAGGACGGCAACGTACTGGCCGACAGCGGCGAGGAGCACACCTCTCGTGGCGAGGCTGCCGAGGCGATGATGACGCTGAAAGAGCGAGCACCCGACGCCGAACTGCTCGAGATCGAGACTGCCGCGTTCGAACTGTTCGTCAACGAGGACGACGAGTGGGGCTGGCGGCTGATCGACGAGGGTGGCCAGCTCGTCGCCGAGGACCCGGCGACGCACCCGACTCGCGACGCGGCACGGGACGCGATGAACCGGCTGCTCGAGCACCTCGACTCGGACGTCCGGACGATGGAGGACGCTGCCTTCCAGACCTACGCCGACGAGGACTGGCACTGGCGGTTCGTCCTTCCGTCGGGCGAGACGGTCGCGGTCGACGACGAGCCGTCCCCGACGCGTGACGATCTCGTGGACGAACTCGAGTCGATCCGACAGGCAGCGTCGGCGGCCCGGCAGTCGACGATCGGCGACGCAGCAGTACAGCTCTACGACAACGGCTCCTGGTCGTGGCGCTTGCTCGATCGCGACCGCGAAGAGATCGCCGACGCTGCCGTCTCCTATGCCGACCGAGACGGCGCGCTCGAGCAGGTCGACGAGTGTCGTACTCACGCGACCGACGCACCGATTTTCACCATCGAGGAGGCCGCGATCCGCCTCGAGGATGGAGACGACGACGGCTGGTGCTGGGATCTCGTCGACGACGAACGGACGGTCTACGCGAGCGGCGGCACGGTCGCCGACACGAAAGCGGACGAACTGGACGAGATCGACGAGATTCGCCAGCTCGCTCCGATGGCGGGCCGGGTCGACTTCGACGTTGCGTCCTTCGAACTGATCGCGAACGACGACGACCGCTGGCAGTGGCGGCTGATCGACGAGGACGGCCGACCGGTCGCGACGGGTACCGAGACCTACGAGTCGAGCGAGGCTGCTCGAGAGGCGCTCGACGACGTCCGGACGCTCATCGGGAACGCGAGCATCCTCGAAATCGACAGCGTCTCGTTCGAACTCCACACCGACGAGGACGGCTGGGTGTGGCGGCTTGTCGACGAGTTCGGCTCGACGATGGCCGAGAGTACCCAGACCTACGAGAACCGTACCGAGGCTCGCGAAGCGATGAACGCGGTGAAGTCTCACGCCCCCGACGGCTGGCTCACCTTCACCGAGTAATCGGCGACGCCTCGATCGCAACGACTGCCGACTACCGACTACCGTTTTTTGGAGATGTAGACGCAGAGCGGCTGGATACCGTCGGTCGTATCGAACCACGATATATAAAAAGCCGATAGGCTTCGCGAGAAGTACCTCGTCGGTGGCAACTCGAGTCAGCGTATGGAACGTCAGTCACGCGAGACGGTGTCCGGGGAAACGAACGAGACGCCGAACGACGGGGCGTACGAGCGTCATCTCGAGCGGAGTCGGACGATGTGGAATCGCTGGAGCGATTACTACGGGATGAGCGAACGGGACTTCGAACCGATGCGCGAGGACCTGATCGATCGGCTCGAGATTCAGCCTGGCGACCGGGTCCTCGAGGTCGGCTGTGGACCCGGCGTGAACCTCGAGCGCCTTCGGAACGACGTCGGCGAGGCTGGCGAAGTCGTCGCCGTCGATTACAGCCCGGAGATGGTCGGGAAAGCCAGAGAGCGGATCGAGGACGGCGGCTGGGAGAACGTGACCGTCCGGTGTGAGGACGCGACGACGGCGACGTTCGACGAACCGTTCGATGCGGCGCTCGCGTCGCTCTCGCTGAGCGTCATGCCCGACGCACGGGCGACGGTCGAGAACGTGTACGGGTCGCTCGACGCGGAGGCACCGTTGGGCGTCCTGGACGTGCGGCCATTTCCCGAGGGACCGGGGCGAATCGTGAATCCGTTCGTCCGCCGGTTCCTGCAGTGGTACGCGAACTGGAATCCGGAGAACGACGTCCTCGAGTCGCTCGAGGCCGTTTTCGAGGAGAGCGACGTCGTCGAGACGCACCTCGGTGGGTTCAACTACGTCGTGCTCTGTCGGAAAGAGACAGCAACGGACTGACCGTCGTCGTCCGTGGCACGATCAGGGGGGAACTGGTCGCGGCGGGCGGCCGCAGGACGCCGGTTCGAAGCGGCTGCGAGTGCAACCGTGTGGCCCATGCAGGAGACTTCAGGTCAACGCCGACGAATCGGTTTCAGTGTGGTGATACAGACCGATAGCGCATACCTCCGTCTTCAGGCGGAGGTCAAGCGATAGGCATAGTGTATCAATCCATGAATCCCGCTATTACTGGATTTCCCACACCTTAACGAAGGCATTAAAACACTGACGAACAATAGTGTACAATACGGATGAAGACCACACGGCATGCGACCTACAACCTCAACTACCACATAGTGTGGTTGCCGAAGTGCCGTCAGTCGGTACTCGTCAACGAGGTCGCCGACCGTGTGCGAGACATCCTCCACGAAATCGCCGACGACAAGGGCTTAGAGATAATCGACCTGACCGTTCAACCCGACCACATCCACCTGTTCGTCAGTAGTCCACCGAAACACGCCCCATCCCTTCTCGCCAACTGGTTCAAAGGCATCTCCTCGCGCAAATACAACCATCGCTACGCCAACAACGACGGCGAGAAGATTCGATGGGCGCGGGGCTACTACGCAGGAACGGCGGGCCACGTTTCCAGCGAAACGGTTCAGGACTACATCCAGCGTCACGAGGGGGGAGACACATGACGGAACTCACCAAAACGCTGGAACTGAAACTGGTAGACCCGAACGCCCACAAGCGGAAGAAACTCCGCGAAACTCGGGACGCCTACCAACAGGCCCTTCAGGATGCGTTCGACGCTGGTTGTACCACCCAAACCGAAGCGAACGATGTAGTGGTCAATTACGACTTGTCGGGGTACGCGAAGAACGCCCTCAAGAAGTACGTCCCGCAGTTGACGACGACGTACAATGCAGGCGACCTACACGACGACCACCCCGTTCGGTTCACCAACGAGGGGCTACGCCTCGACCACAAGCCCGAGAACGCAATCGAGTGGTACGTCAAAATCCCGCATCATGAAGACTATCATCTCTGGATGCCAGCACAACCGAATCCCGACCAACGGGACTGGCTGGAAGCGTTAAACGCTGGTGACGCCGAGATGGGAGAGAGTCGGCTGTTACAGCGGAACGGAACGTGGTATCTCCACGTCACCGCCACCCGCGACGTGGAGGACTGTTCCGAGGCGTCCGTCGATGAACAGATGCCTATCGGAGTGGACATTGGGGAAGCGTCACTCGTCACGGTGTGTCACCGCGACGACTACGGTTCTCCAACCCGCCCCGAACTGTGGGCCGACGAAGGCAAGACCGTTCGCCAGCTACGCAAAACCTACTTCACCGCCACGCGACGGCTTCAGGAACGCGGAAGCGAGCGTCTCGCCGAGTCGTTCGGTGACCACCTGTGGACCCAGATAGACGACGTGTTCCACCGTGTCACCCGCGAAGTCGTGGAGTACGCCGAATCCGTCGAGAACCCCGTTCTCGTTCTGGAAGACCTGACGTACATTCGGGAGTCGATGGACTACGGCGAATACATGAATCGCCGTCTTCACGGGTGGGGATTCGCCAAACTCCACGCGCAGATACGGTACAAGGCCGTCGAGAAGGGGATTCCCGTCAAGACGGTGAATCCACGCAACACCTCGAAAGAGTGCCATGCGTGTGGTAAAGTGGGGTATCGTCCAAAGCAGGCGACGTTCAAATGCACGAACGATGACTGTTGGATGGGCGAATACCAAGCGGACGTGAACGGGGCGATAAACATCGCAGACCGCTACCTCAGCGGAGAGAGTCGTTCCAGAGAACACAAGAACGACGATGACTCGGCTGAGGATGGGGCGCGTTTGACCGCGCCACAAGACAGCCAAGCCGATGCTGAAATCCAGCAGGAGACGCTTGGAACGTATGCGTCTTGAAACCACAGGGTCGCTGCACTCGACCTGAAATCCCGTGGCGGGATTCCCGCGTCTTCAGGCGCGGGAGGAGGTCAATGTTCGGTGTTGGATTCCGTGTTGGGCTAGGATCGAGAGTCACCTTCGGGGTCTGACTCCTCTTCAGTATCCGATCGCTCTTCGAGTTCCGGCGCGGTCGCCGCTGTATCCGGATCAGTCCCGGAGTCGCCGTCTCCGTCGGGTGCCGTCTCGCGTGCTGGCGGGTCGCCCCCGTCCGACTCGCCGTCGAATTCGACGGACTGGTCGCCAGTTCCAACGACAGGTTCGGAAGACTCCTCGTCGAGAGTGGGAAGATCCTCGAGTGCGGGGGCCGGCTCGTCCGCACCGAGCAGTCGCGGGAGGGCAGTGTCGGCGAACGTCAGCCCGACGACGAGGATGATCGGGGCGAGAAACAGGCCGTGGAAGCCGAAGACGACGGGGCCGAAGATGTACGCGAGCATCAACAGTCCGACGTGAGTGCGCTTGCCGCTCAGGTACGGTCGGACGACGAGGTCCGGGATGGTGTCGACGACGACGACCGCAAGCAGGAGGAAACCGGCGACGTAGGCGAGCATTCCGAGGTCGCCGTTCATCGCGACCGGGACTGCCGCGGCGATCGCGACCGGGACGTAGACGATCTTCATTCCAACGACCGGAATCAGACTCGCGATCCCGGTAAGTGCGCCCGCGAGCGCGGGGTACGGGATCTCGACCGCTGACGGAGCGGCCACGTTGTACCCCATGAACGTCACCACTGCGACGACGGAGATGAGGATCACGTTCAGCAAGTTTCCGAAGAGGACGGCCTCGAGTTCCTCGTCGACGGCCTCCAGATACTCGCGGACGATCGCGTCGTCGTCGAACCGCAGGAGCCACTCGTGGACGTTCGAACCGTCGATCAGCAGGTAGTAAGTAACGACGACGGTGATCAGGAGGTTAAGCAGAAACCCTGCTACGAGGTCGGCTAGGAAGCCGGTGTGGTCGACGGCGTAGTCGATGAGTGGGTCGAACGTTCCGGACTCGTAGGCGGCGAACAGCCCCTGGAGAGTCAACTCGGGTGGGTTATCGAGCGCCTCGATCCACTCGGCGTCCTCGGGGACGGAATCGGTGACCTGGTACGTCTCGACGAAATTCTGCAGTTCGACCGCGAGCAACAGAACCGTGTAACTGAGCAAGCCGAGCAACGGCAGTGCCAACAGCGAGAGGACCAGTACTGCCCGAACTCGATCCGGGAGTTTGAACCGCTCGAGGAAGTGGTAAAACCGTCGCGTGGAGTAGTAGAGAAAGATCGCGACCGTGAGCGCGGCAACGAAGCGATAGGCGACGTAGGCGGTAACAGCGGCGACGCCGACCCCGAACAGGGCAACGACCGTGCGTTTCTCGTTCATTCGTTGGCCGATAACTACCCTTATTTTAAATAAATTTATCAACTGGTGTGTCGGTGTGCTCACAGTCGTCGTCTGTTCACTCGACACGTGGAGATCGGTCCCCTTTTTATCGGTCACCGCGAGTGATCGATCGTGAGCGACTACGACACCGTCTCGGCCGACGTCGAACACGAGGAGGAGATCCCGGAGGACCATCCCCGGTACCAGGATCTGCTGACTCGCCACCGGATCGAGAACGGCGTCGAGAAGGGGATCACCCACCTGCAGGGAATGCACGCTGAAGGTCGCGGCAGTGCTTTCGACTACCTGCTGGGCGAAGAGACGATCCCGTCCGCCGACGCCGCCGAACGCGCCGCCGCTGCACACCTCCTGCTGGCGGACCACCCCGTGCTCTCGATCAACGGCAACGTTGCGGCGCTCGTCCCCGGCGAGATGGCCGACCTCGCAGACGCGACGGGTGCCGACCTCGAGGTCAACCTCTTCAACCGAACGCCCGAACGAATGCAAGCGATCGCCGACCACCTCCGCGAGCACGGCGCCGAGGACGTGAAGGGACTCGAGGCCGACGCGCGCATTCCGAACCTCGACCATCAGCGCGCGAAAGTCGACGAGAACGGGATCTACGAGGCAGACGTCGTGCTCGTTCCCCTCGAGGACGGCGACCGTGCGGAAGCCTTAGAGGAGATGGGCAAGACCGAGATCGTCATCGACCTCAACCCGCTCTCGCGGTCGCCTCAGGTCGCCGACGTCCCGATCGTCGACAACATCATCCGCGCGGTACCGAACATGACCGACCACGCCCGGGAACTGGCCGACGCCGACGAGGAGATGCTCCGGGAGATCGTCGACGAGTTCGACCGCGAGCGAGCACTCGAGACGGCCGAAGAACGGATTCGAAACGGGTTCTAGCCGGTTGTCGGCCGAGACGGTTGCGTTCGACCCCCTAAGACTGCTTCTCGATTGCTGTACCTGTTTTCCGGCCCGGTGACCGTACGACCACCAAGCGAAATTCGATATATGTCCAGAATGTAAAATCGAACCCCGAGAACGTATCAATACAGCATAGATAAAATAAAATGAGGGTCGCGTATATTCTACGGCAGTGTCGGCCGATATCGATAGAGAACGCTGGAAACGTGAGCGATCCTCCGTCGTGACGAAAAGTCGTTACTCGAACGGTAAACCTGGCGCGTCAGGCCAGATGGAGGGTGTCACGACCGATCGAATCACCTCGAGTGCCCGATTCGAACGTGTCCCAGTTGCGCCGTAACTCCGCGGGTCGAGTAGGGACTAACTCGAGGACACGGCCCGTCCACAGACGGCCAGTGACGCATATCAACGATTCATACATTTTGCCATAGTTTTTTCTATCGTGAATGAGAAACTATCCTGAACGACATGCAAGAACAAGTAACCCTAAAATGCGTTTCGTGTGACACATCGTTCGAACCGGGACCGAACGGCGGCTTTTGTCCGAGCTGTGACACGCCGCACCCGGACTACGCGGGTAGCGACGGAGATGGGGACGAGGAAGCGACGGAAGACGACTCCGAGTCGACGGGAGTGGAGGACGACGAGTCGGAAGACGTAGTCGACGAAGCGGAAACGGACGAGAGCAAGGTCGACGACGACTCTGACGCGGACGAACAGGAAGAAGCCGTCGAGGGGGCCGAACCGGACGGCGAGTCCGCCGAAGACGACGAACTCGAAGAAGAAGCCGCCGAACCGGAAGCGGAGACGGTCGAAGACGATGCTGACGAAGACGAATTGGAAGAAGAGGCCGCCGAACCCGACGTAGACGAGAGCCAGGTCGACGACGAGTCCGAACCGGACCAGGCTGACGAAACAGCGGCGGACGAGGACGAACCCACGGCCGACGAGACCTGCCACTCGTGTGGCGCGGAGGTCGACGCGTCGATGGCGTTCTGTCCCGACTGCGGAGCCGAACTCGAGGAGGACGACGAGCCGGAGCTCACTGCCTGTCCGAGCTGCGAGAACCCGGTCGACGACGAGGCGTACTGCCCGAGCTGTGGACTGCATCTCGACCCGATCCGGGAGGGCGAGGAGTCCGCGGACGACGCGTCCACGGCGGACGTCCCCGAGGAAGTCACGCTCGTCATCAACGGCGAGGAGTACACCTTCGGCGACGGCGACACGTTCGGCCGGCAGGACGGCGAGTGGCTCGAGGATCTCGTCGAGGCAAGCGGCGGCCGCGACGAGGTAACCTACGTCTCGAGCGAACACCTCGAATTTTCCGTCGAGGACGACGGCATCTACGCGGTCGACGTCAGCACCAACGGGACCAGACACAACGGAACGGAGATCGACGGCACGTCGGCGAAACTCGAGGACGGAGACTCGCTCGAACTCGCCGATCGTGCGGAACTCGAGGTGAGCCTCTAGATCGACGGACGGAGAGCGGTCTGGTCGGACGCACGATCCGACGCTCGACCGTCCGGCAACTCGATACGAGGGGGCGGACGGATGGCGAGCGTTGCGGATCGGCGACGATCCGTCAGGCGGTCGGCGTCCTGTCACCGCTGTCTCGTGCACTCACTCGAACGAATCTGAACACACAATCCAACTGATCACATGACGACGACAATCTCACAGACGATAAACAGGCCGTACGTACCCGAACGAGGAGGTGGCATCTCCTGCGAGTTCGTCATCGAGCCGGAGGAGAGCGACGAGACTGCCGAACGCCACATCTCGATGTGCGTCGACAGCAGTGGCTCGATGGGCTACGGGAAGATGCGCCAGGTCCGCGATGCGGCGGGGCTGGTCTTCGGTCTGCTGAACGACGACGACTACCTGAGCATCGTGACCTTCGACAACGAAGTCGAAGTCGTAATGGACGCGACCCGCTGGGGCGATATCGACCGCGAGGAAGTCCACGAACGACTGGACGCAGTCGAGACCCGTGGCGGCACCGACATCTACGCCGGCGTCGAGACCGCGAAGAAGACGCTGCGGGAACTCCCCGAGGGCGACCAGATATCGAAGCGGATCCTGCTGCTTTCGGACGGTCGCGACCTCAATCGAAAGTCTCCGGAGTTCGAGCCGCTGGCGAAGGCGGTCGCCGACGGCGGCATCTCCATCTACTCCGCGGGTATCGGGACCAACTACGACCAGGACATCATCCGCACGCTGGGCGAACACTCCCAGGGGCGGTGGACGCACGTGGACAAACCGGTCGACATCAGGTCCTTCTTCGGCGACGTCGTCGAGGAGGCCTCGACCGTGATCGCGAACAACCCGCGGCTGGTGATCGATCCGATCCCCGGCTGTGAAATCGCCGAAGCCTACCGGC
The DNA here is from genome assembly GCF_900104065.1 of Natronobacterium texcoconense. Classification (NCBI taxonomy): domain Archaea; kingdom Methanobacteriati; phylum Methanobacteriota; class Halobacteria; order Halobacteriales; family Natrialbaceae; genus Natronobacterium; species Natronobacterium texcoconense. The sequence continues at coordinate 1,112,898 of NZ_FNLC01000002.1, forward strand.
GACGACCACAGGTCCAGCAGGTCGACCTCGAGTACGACGGTGACTCCGTCGTCGTTCGGCTGCCGGACCTCCAGAACCACGAGGAACAGAAGATCGTACTGAAGATGGACGCGCCCGGCCACGACGTCGGGACGACGGAAGCGGTCGCCGACGTCGAGTTACAGGGGCTCTCCGAGACCGTCTCGACCGCCGTCGAAGTCAGTTACACCGACGACGAGGAGAAACTCGCCCAGCAGCAACCCGACACGTTCCTCGCCTATCGCGACACGAAGATCCGGAGCCAGCTCGCACAGGCCGACTCGGAGTCCGAACTCGAGGAGGTCAAAGAGCTGATCGACGAGACCGAAGTTATCACCGAGGAGACGTCGGTCGTCGACGACCTGCGACAGGACGTGACCCGGATCGAGGGCGGCGACGAGGAGAAGGTTCGCAAGGTACAGGAGAACACGACGGTCGTCTACGACGGCGGTCGATTCGACTGACCATGTGGATCCGACAGCGTCGAGTCGGGCGGTCGAACGGCTGTCGGCGTAACACGTCCCAGTCCATCACATGACCGAGTGGGAAACCGGAACCACACTCGCGGATCGGTACACCCTCCGCGAGGAAGTCGGGAAAGGCGGGTTCGGCGTCGTCTGGGCGGCGAAAGACGACGATCGAGACCGACTCGTCGCACTGAAACACCCCAACTACGGCGGCCAGGCACCCGACGACCTCGTCGACAAGTACTTCGAACGCGAACAGGACGTCCTCGAGGACATTCGCGAGGCGGGCGGTCATCCGAACATCATGGCCTATCACGGCCAGGCGCGTGCGAACGGGACGTCGTTTCTCGACGTGGAGTTGATCGACGGCGACGAACTCGGCGAGGTCGTCGAGAACGAGGATCCCATCGGCGATCCGGACGAGGTTCGCGAGATCGGTATCGGGATCTGTGATGCGATCTCGTTCCTGCACGATCACGACATCATCTACCGGGACCTCAAGCCCGACAACATCATGATCGACGGCGCTCGCGAGCCGAAGATTATCGACTTCACCACGGCCAAGGGGTTCGTTCCCGAACGAGGCGCACCCCAGTTTACGACCGGAGAGGGCGAGAGTTCCTCCTCGGGCGGCGATTCGACCGTTCCCGGCGAGTTCAAACCGCCGGAACTGAACCGCGGCTCCGAACAGCGACAGGGACCCTGGAGCGACGTCTACTCGATCGGGAAGATCCTCTGTTATCTCCTGGTCGGCTGGGTTCCGAAGGATCACGGCGTCTCGCCGGCTGATTTCGGCGTCGAGAGCGACGACTATCTGAACGAGATCGTCGAGACGGCGACCCAGCACGATCGGTCGGATCGGTATCCGAACGCGTCGGTGTTACGGCGCGCCCTGGAGGATCGGGACGCGACGATGCCGACCCAGGCGGCGATCACCTGGCTCGGCCGCGACGAACAGTGGACGATCAGTCCCGGAGACACCATCGGACGGCGGACCGAGGACGGCCCTCGGCCGTCGCTGATGCTGTCCGACGACCGCCACAAGGCGCTGTCGGCAGTCCACTGCCGGTTCGACGTGGACGACGACGGCAACTGGTACGTGGTCGACACCAGCCTCAACGGGACCTACATCAGCAAACACGACGAACGGAAGTGGCGCTTCCTGCTCTCGGAAGCCGGCCAGGGGCGCCAGCAGCAGGCCGGCGAGTCGGTTCCCGACGACGTCGAGACCCGGGCCCGTCTGGAGGTCGGGGACACCATCGCACTGGTCAGCCCGAGCTATCCGGAGCGATTCTACTTCCAGTTTAGCACGCAGCACACAGAGACCAATGGAACACGCTAGTACAGTCGACATCGGCGAACGAAAGCGACGGAGTGGCGGCATCAACGAGGACAGTATCGCGACGGCGGTGTTCGAGAACCACCACCGATCGGAGAGCCGACCGGTGGGTATCTTCGTTCTCGGCGACGGCGTCGGCGGCGAGACGAGCGGCGACGTCGCCTCTTTCCTTGCGACGACCGTGGTTCGCAAGCGACTCACGGAGGCGCTGTTGGGCGCCGGAACCGATCTTCTGGAACGATTCGAGGTCGACGCCTACGATGGACCGCCGCCGACCGCTTCGGAACGCGCGGCGTCCGCGCTGTCGCCCCGTCGCATCCGCACGGCCATCCAGGAGGGGATCGACGACGCCCATCAGTACGTCCAGGAGTACGCCCGCGAAATCGACGGCCAGCCCGCGACCACGCTCGTCGTCGGCGTCTACGTCGACGGCCGACTCCACTACGGCTGGGTCGGTGACAGCCGCATCTACCTCGTCAACGAACGCCACGAGGAGATCCAGCAACTCACGACGGATCATGCAGTCACCAACGAACTGCTCGAGCGAGGTGAGATCGAGGACGAGGTCGGCGCACGCATCCACACGCGCAACACGGCGATCACGAACGCCGTCGGTGGCTCGCCACACGGCAAACCGACCGTCGACGTCGAGTTCGGCTCCGTCGACGTCTACCGGGACGACGTTCTCTTGCTGACCAGCGACGGCCTGATCGACGCCTATCCCGACGTCGCACCCCTCCGTGACGAGTACGAACGGGCCGACGACGCCGACACGGTGCGCGAAGAGATCCTCGAGACCCTGGTCACCGACGACGAGATCAGGGACATCGTCCTCGAGGCCGCGGACCTCCAGACGGGCGTCGAGGACCTCATTGCGTTCGCCAACGATCGCGGTGGGAAGGACAACCTCTCGATTACGCTCGCACAGGACCCGAACGCCGACCCATCGCCGGAGACGGTTGCGGATCGGCTCTCGGCGACCGAACCCGACGGTCTGGCCGACCAGGAGACGGTCATCGAGACGCCGGGATCGAACCTCGAGTCCGGGGCCGAATCCGATCGGGATCCGGAGCAAGCGGCGACCGACCGCCGCGAGTCGACGGCGTCTCCAGACGTCGTCTCGGCGACCGAGCCCGAACTGGCTACTGCGGCGATCAAGATCGCAGGGACGGAGACGATCTACGAGATCGTCGACGGCGTCACGATCGGCCGAGACGACGACGAGGCCGAGGGCGCCGGACCGAACATCTGTCTCGTCGTCGACGACGAGGCCGTCGAACGACACCACACCCGTATCGAACGCGACGAGAGTGGCGACTGGTGGCTCCGCGATACCAGCGACGCCGGTACGTTCGTAGAAGACGACGGCGAGTGGATCCATCTCCGGTCGACGGACGACACGAGCGACGACGAGACGTACGACCCCGACGACGCCCGGTTCGTCAGTGACGGCCCCGAAGCACACCGGCTTCGGGACGGCACGACGTTCACGCTCGAGGACCCACGCGAGACCGATCCGATCGCGTTTCGCTTTTTCGGCGGCGTCGAACTGGCCCAGGAGCCGACGGGAGAAGACGAATCGGCGAACGAGAGTCTCCTCGAGCGATTCCGATCGTAGTCGGATCTCACGAGCGTCTCGAGCGGAACCCACGGAATCTGGTTTTCGGCGGAAAATTCGGTGTCCGGTGGCGTTTAGAGTTCACAGCCACAGAGCGGGCAGAAGGTGTAGGCGCCGTCTGACGGGATGTCCTCCCCACAGTCGGGACACACCTCTGCAGGATCGGCGTCCGCGTCGTACCCGCCGAAGTCGCCGGCGAAGATGCGCGTATCGGATGCGAACTCTTCGGTAGATTCGACGTCGTCCGTCTCTCCCTGGCCGTGTGAAGTCGAGACGACCGCTGGCTGGCCCTCGCTCTCGTCGGAATCAGCCGTCTCCTCCTGGTTGTCTTGGTCGGACTCGCTCCCGTCGGCCGCCGAGTCGCTGGTATGCTCGCTCGAGTCGTCCTCGCGTTCGGTATCGATCGAGTCACTGACGTCGGAGTCGGTCGCTCGGGGCGAGCGCGATCCGCTACCGGAGGGGCTCGAGGGGACGACCGGCCCTTTCCGTCGCGGCCGTCTGTTGACTGTCGCCGCTCCGCTCGGAGCGCGTTTCGACTTCGCTACCGCTTTCTCGGAGTCGTCCGTCGACGGCTCGGTCTGGCTCGTCTCCGACTCGGACGCTCGAGTATCCTCCTCGTCGCTCCGGATCGACGGGACGATACTGGCGAGTCGTTCGCCAAGCGCCGGCGAGTCCGACGTCTCGCGGCCTGCCTGCAGGAACGCGAGCCCGTAAGCGGTCGTAACCAGCAGCGGAGCGGCGACGAGGAACGCGCGGTCGAACGGCATGCCGGTCTCGGGAACGACGGCGAGCAGGAGCTGACTGAGCGGTCCCGCTCCCACGACAGGGTAGTCGCTCGCGAGGGCGACGACGACCGCGAAGGCAGGTAGCCCCGTAATCGCGCCGGCCAGCATGTTCGTCCGGATCCGGTTCCCTCGCAGCGATCCGACGGCGATCGTTCGGAACGCGAGTGCGTGTGCTGCGACCACGACGAGGACGAACGCCCACAGCGGAAGCGCCAGCGCCTCGGTCGTCGCCACCACGTAGCCGACCGGAGCGACGATAGCGACCACCGGGACGACGGCCAGCGACAGCGGACGAACGTCCTCGAATCGCGACTCGAGAACGCGACGGTAGCCGACCACCGCGAGCGCGCCCCCGGAGACGACCACGAGCCCAGTAGCGACCGCCACGGCGATCCGCCCGGCTTCGAGGCCGATCTCGCTTGCCCCCGCGAGTACGCCCACCGACTGCACCATACTGTGAGCGGCCGCGCCAAAGAGCAGTATGGCGACTGTCGCCAGTATCGAGAGAGGGACGGCGATAGCCTCGAGGACGGTAAGGACGCCGTGGTCGTACGTCGATCTATTCAGCAATTCCATGCTATACTAATCGTTAAATATGACGTAAATAAGTAGCGGTCGGTTCAGGCGTCGTAACGGTCTGGACTATCGTGAACTGTCACTCGATGCAGCAAACAGTGGGAGGGCGTCGGTTAGTCCGTGATCCGCGGCGAGACCGTGTCTCGTTCACCGTTTCGGTCGACTGTCAGAGACTCGTCGATGCCGACAGACGGAAGCCGGGATTTGACGTTCTCGAGCAGTTCTTCTACCCGATAGTAGGACAGCGAGAGATACTCGCTCAACTTGCGACTCGCGGTCGCGTCGATTTCGTAGCTGATCCCGCGTGAGCCGTTCAGTTTCTCGTCGTCGTAGTTGACCAGTACTCGGCGTGCCAGTTCGACGCCCTTCTCGGCGTCGTACCCCCGTGCGACGTAGTGTTTGTAGGGATGTCGGATCCACGAACACTCCCAGTGAGCGTAGACGTCGACCTTCTCGGCGTCGTCGAGTTCGTGAATCACGATGTGTAGCTGGTCGTCGGAAAGCGGCGACTCGCGCCACACCCACGACCCCTCGGAGGTGTTACCATCCATCCGGACCTTCAGCGAGGCGATCGGGTTCCGCGAGAAGCCGAGATCGGCGAGGATCTCCTCGAGTCGGTCCTCGGAGCAGTGAGCCGTCAGTGCATACTCGTCTTCCGTCGTGTGGCTGACGGCGTAGCCCCCGAAACTCCCCTCGATCAGGTAGTGTAGCTGCGGGATGAAGCTCCGCCGGACGGCGTTGACGAAGTCCTCTGTGTACCCCATAACTGGGTACGTCCACGGGACGTAACCGATTGAGCGTTGGGCAAGCAGGTGCCACTCCAGTCTGTCGTCCCAACGATTATTTCGCGCCACCTCGAATTCGGAGGTATGCCATCGCTCGAGCCACCGTGTCTGCGATCGGAACATGCCTCCAAGGGAGCGGCCGAAGGAGCGAAACTGGGCGGGAAAGTCGGCGGCGTCGCCGGTCCCGCTGGCGGTGCGGTCGGTGCCGGCGTCGGTGCGGCGACGGGCTACCTCGCGGGGACGGCCAGAGACCGCGTCGAGTCCGTACTGAAACCGTTTTGAGCACGTCGCCCACCGTAGAGCTGCCGGGGCCATCGGTGTCACCCGCTGTCGAGGGTGATACCGCGAGCCTAAACGTGGGACGGCCCTAGAAGCCATCATGACCGTTGGCACCGAGACGACGCTCTACGAGGCTCCGCCGACGAACGTCTTCCAGGATCAGGGCTCCTTTCGAACCTACTTCAACTTCCCCGGACGGCTCCACCCCGATCACGACGATCACGGCTACGGACCGCTCGCGACGGTCGTCGAGTCGTTCATGGACCCGGATACGCTGATCTCGATGCACCCCCACCAGAACGACGAGATCGTCTCCTGGGTACCGGACGGCGTGATGCGCCACGACGACCGAGAGGACAACAAACTGGTGACCGACCCCGAACACCTGCTCGTGATGAACTCCGGGAGCGGCTTCTGGCACGAAGAGCGAACAGATGCGGACGACCCACCGCTTCGGATGCTCCAGATATTCGTCCGCCCGCACAGCCTCGACCTCGAGCCGACCATCCAGCACGGCCCGATTCCCGAATCCACGACCAACGAGTGGCGACACCTCTTCGGTCCCGAAGGCGGCGACGCCCCGTTTGCCGTCCGGAACGAGGTCGACTTCTTCGACGTCCGTCTCGACGCCGACTCGAGCGTCGACTTCCCTCGCGCCGACGGACGAGACGTCTACTTCTACGTCTTCGAGGGAGCGATCGAGGCCGACGGCACCCGATTCGACGAACGAGAACAGGGACTGATCGTCGACGGCGGCGAGGTGACGGCTACCGCGCTCGAGGAGACGACGCTCGTCGCCTTCCTCGTCGATCCGGACGCACCGGTGACGCGACAGGGGACGATCGGTCGATAACAGAGAGAGTCTGTCGCATCCCGAACGGCATTCACAAACGCATAAATCCGTTCGTTGATTCCACACGAACAGCGATGGATACCTACGACCTGATTACGCGAAACGCCGAGGAGGTCGTCACCGAGGAGGAGGTGCGCGAACTGGCCGACGATCCCGACGGAAAGCGGGTCTACGTCGGCTACGAGCCCTCCGGCGTGCTCCACCTCGGACACCTGCTGACGGCGAACAAACTCATCGACCTCCAAGAGGCCGGCATGGAGGTCGTCGTCCTGCTCGCCGACGTCCACGCCTACCTCAACGGAAAAGGCACCTTCGAGGAGATCCGCGAGACGGCCGAACAGATGAAAGCCCAGTTCATCGCGTACGGCTTAGAGGAGGACAACACCGAGTTCGTCTACGGCTCCGAGTTCCAACTCGACGAGGAGTACACCCTCGATCTGCAGGAACTGCAGGTGTCGACGACGCTCAATCGCGCCCAGCGCGCGATGGCCGAAATCGCCGGCAACGAGACCGCGAAGGTGAGTCACGTCGTCTACCCGCTGATGCAGACGCTGGACATCGAGTACCTCGACCTGGATCTGGCGGTCGGCGGCCTCGACCAGCGCAAGGTCCACATGCTCGCCCGCGAGGAACTGCCTGAACTGGGCTACGACGTTCGCCCCGCGCTCCACACGCCTATCGTCGCCGACCTCACCAGCGGCGAGGGGAAGATGTCCTCGAGCGAGGGCGTCACCATCTCGATGGAGGATTCGACGGAAGAACTCGAGGAGAAGGTCAACTCGGCGTTCTGCCCGCCGACGCGGGATCCCGAGGACGACCTCGAGAATCCCGTTCTCGAACTGTTCGAGTACCACGTCTTCCCGCGGTTCGAGGAGATCGTCGTCGAACGCCCCGAGAAGTACGGCGGCGACCTCACCTACGAGGAGTACGAGACGCTAGCCGAAGACCTCGAGTCTGGCGAACTCCACCCTGCGGACGCAAAGAGTACGCTCGCGACCTACCTCGACGAACTGATCGAACCGGGCCGCGAGAAACTGCGAGAGATCCGGGACTGATCGCGAACGGACCGAAAACCGTTTTACACACTCGTTCGTTTCGATTAGTCAATAGGTCCGCCGGACGGCGGACAGTCCCTCCATGACGCTCGTACTAGCACTCGTCGACGTCGGAACGACGCTCGAGAACGCGACCGGGTTCGGACGATACCTGCTGGTCTTTCTGCTCGCGATGATTCCGGCGATCGAACCCTTTATCGTGATCCCGGTGGCGATCGGGCTCGGTCTCGATCCGATTCTCACGGGTATCGCCGCGTTCGCCGGCAGCGTCACGGCGGTCGCGGCGATCGTCGTCGCTCACCAGCATATCACCGCGTGGTGGCGACGACGGACGGGCGCCGATCCGACGAACTCGAGCGACCGGTACAGCCGAGCACGCCGGATCTGGAAACGATACGGGCTCCCCGGACTCGCCTTCGCCGGCCCGATACTCGCGGGCATCCACCTTACGGCGCTCCTGGCGACGGCCGTCGGGTCGAACAACCGCGTCACGATCGCGTGGCTCACCGTCGGACTCGCGGCCTGGACGGTCGCGCTCGTCGCCGGTACGGTCGGTGGACTGTCGCTGCTCGGCGTTCCGTAAGCCCTCGAGATCACTGTAATCAGCTTGAAGTGCGAGTGCTCCCCTCGAGTACGTATGAACGAGACGCGACGCGCGATCCTCGAGGAACTCTCCGACGGCCCGGCCTCGGGGCCGGAACTCGCCGATTCGCTTTCAGTCTCGCGGGCAGCCATCTGGAAACACGTCGAGGAACTCCGCGACGCCGGCTTCGACATCGAGAGCGAGCCGACTGGCTACCGGCTCGAGGAAATTTCGGCCTACAGCGGCCCTGCCGTCGAGTTCGGGCTCGAGGCACCGTTCGAGGTCGACTACCACGATTCTGTCGGAAGTACGAACGACCGTGCACGGGAACTCGCGACAGAGGGTGCCGAGGACGTCGTCGTCCTCGCCGACGAACAGACCGGTGGTCGCGGCCGCCTCGAGCGGGCGTGGGCGGCACCGCCGGGTGGCGTCTGGGCCAGCGTCGTCATCCGGCCGTCGATCACGCCCGCGCGGGCACCGCTGTACACGCTGGCCGCGGCGGTCGCGATCGCTCGAGCGGTCCGCGAAGCGGGCGTCGACGCCGGAATCAAGTGGCCGAACGACGTGATCGTTCCCGGCGACGAGCCGAGCGAGTACCGAAAGCTCGCCGGTATCCTCACCGAGATGGAGGGAGAGACGGACCGGATTTCGTGGCTCGTCCCCGGGATCGGCGTCAACGCGAATATCGACGCCGATGACCTCCCGGACGGCGCGACCAGCATCCGTGCCGAGGCGGGCGACGTCGACCGACGGCGGTTCGTCCAGCGGCTCTTGGAGGAGTTCGACCGGTACCGGAACGACCTCGAGGCGATCGTCCCGGCCTGGCGTGAACTGTCGGTGACGCTCGGCCAGCGCGTCCGAGTCGATCGACCGGACGGTGAGGTCGTCGGCGAGGCGGTCGACGTGACGGAGAGTGGGGCGCTCGTCGTCGAGACGGACGACGGGGAGCGGACGTCGGTAACTGCGGGTGATTGCGAGCACCTTCGGCCCGTCTGAGCGCGATTTCTGTTGCTACTGTTCGGTTCGATCCGTCGAAATCCAGAATCTCGTTACTCGATCGGCGTTCCGCGGTTCCGCATGTCCGTCCCGCAGTCCGGACACCGACCCGGAGCGGCCGCAGTCACGATCGTCCCGCAGTTGAAACACTCGTACGTCGATTTCTCGCCGGGATCGAGCTGGACGTCTTTCATGACCGGGATGCCTCAGTTAGCATTTAGGAATAATATGGATAGTAAGATTAGTGTGCTTATCACTATCCAGTCATTTCTGCCGTCGAAAGTTGCGATGCAGTCGACACCGGATTACGGCTCGAGTCGCGCCTCGAAGAACGCCCAGGGTTCTTCGTCGTTCGATTCTTCGTCGTCGTCAGCGTCGTCCTCGTGGGACACATCCTCGTTCTCGCGCAGTGACTCCGCCGGGACGCCCCAGCTTTCGACGACGTCGAAGCCGGCCGCCTGCAACTGCGATCGGGTTCGTTCCGCGCCGGCGATGTTCCACTCCATCCTGACGCCCGTCTCGAGCCAGTCGGGGTTCTCGCCACACCACTCGTCCGTCCCCTCACACAGCAGTACGCGCCCGCCTGGGCGTACCACGCGCGCGAACTCGTCGATCACCGTCCGGTGATCCTCGAGCGGCACGTGGATCAGCGACCAGTAGGCGACGACGCCGTCGAACGAGTCATCGGCGAACGGGAGCGACGTCATGTCTCCCTGGGCCAGCGCAGCTTCTGGAACCGCGTCGGTTGCCAGCCGAAGCTGTTCGCGCGAGAAGTCGAGGCCGATCGGCGTGGCTCGTCCCGCGTCCAATCGTTCCAGGACCGGTTGTCCGCCGCCACAGCCGGCGTCGAGCACTCGCGGGGACTCCGGCAAGGAAGCGAGAACGCTCTCGAGAAGTTCCGTTCCGCGGTCGTCCTCTTCCCGGCGGTCGGCGTAGGCGGGCGCCAGTTCGTCGTACCCTCGGCGCACGCCGTCTTTCTCTACCATAATACGTGTCTCTGGCGTGACCTGTTCAATCTTCGGTCGCGGGTGGTTCGACCGACAGTCTCGAACGCGACTTTACCGTAGCGTACCAACGGTCGGTTACGGGATGACTTTCAGAGGGATCGACGAGGAGGCGGTCGACGCCATCGCGTCGCTCGGCAACCGGCAACGCCTCGAGATACTGCTCGCGCTGGCCGAGCGGGAACACGAGCTGCAAGTACGGGGAAATTCGATGTCGTTTACCGAACTGTACGACGCGGTCGAGGTCGGGAGTTCCTCGCAGTTCTCCTATCACCTCGAGCGACTCGTCGGCCAGTTCGTCGCGGAGACCGACGACGGGTATCGACTCACGTACAGCGGCGACAAGATCGTTCGAGCAGTGCTCTCGGGGCTCTACGAGGAGATCTCCGAGTTCGAAGACGAGCGAATCTCCGGCGCGTGCGTGTTCTGTGAGGAATCGGGGCTTCTCGCGACGCTGGACGACGAACAGTTCGTCGTCCGCTGTGAGACGTGTGACTCGCGGCTCCTGACCGACTTCTTCCCGCGAAGTCAGGCGAGAGACCGGACGCCGTCAGCGATCGTCTCGAGTTTCGGCACCCGGATCTGGGGGTCGTACGTCATGCTCCGCGGCGACGTCTGTCCCGAGTGTTACGGGCCGGTAGATACGACTGTCGAGGCCATAGAGCAAGACGACCGTCCGCCCTATCTCTCCGTTAGCACCTGTCGAGAGTGTAACCGCGTGATCTCGTTCCCAGTCGAGGTACTCGCGGCCTTCCACCCCGCGGCCGTCGGCTTCCTGTGGCGACACGGTGTCGACCTATTCGACCTTCCGCTCTGGGAGTTCTTCGAGTATGTCGTCTCCGGCCGCGTGACGACTGATCCCGTCTCCGTCGAGCCGTTCGAGGTACTCGTCACGTTCACAATCGACGACGAGAGGCTTCGGCTCGAGGTCGACGGAACCGGCTCGGTCGTACCGGTCTGAGACCTCGCTCGATTTCGCTCAAACGAATTTGAGTAACGCCGCTGTCAATATGTTAGGAAAGAAACAATACTTATCGTCGGTCGCCGTCTATGGGAGTTCATGCTCTTCGTAACGAATCCACAGGACGTCACGATCGACTGGAGGGGCGACGATGGCCGCGATTGAGATCGACGGCCTCACGAAACGGTTCGGCGACGTCGTCGCCGTCGACGACCTCGACCTGACCGTCGAGGACGGCGAAATCTTCGGCTTTCTCGGCCCGAACGGAGCGGGCAAGTCGACGACGATCGACGTCCTGCTTGACTTCATCCGACCGACCGACGGTACCGTCACCGTACTCGGCCACGACGCACAGCGAGAGGGCGAGGCCGTCCGCCGACGCACTGGCGTCCTCCCCGACGGCTACCACGTCTACGACCGACTCACGGGCCGCCAGCACCTCGAGTTCGCCATCGAGATGAAAGACGTCGACGACGACCCCGACGCCCTGCTCGAGCGGGTTCGCATCGCCGACGCCGCGGACCGCAAGGCGGGTGGCTACTCGAAGGGGATGACCCAGCGACTCGTCCTCGCGATGGCGCTCGTGGGGGATCCCGACCTGCTGATCCTCGACGAACCCTCCACGGGACTGGACCCGAACGGTGCCCGTGAGATGCGCGAGATCATCCGCGAGGAGAACGCCCGCGGAACGACCGTCTTCTTCTCGAGTCACGTCATGGAGCAGGTCGAGGCGGTCTGTGACCGCGTCGCGATCATCGACGACGGCCGACTCGTCGCCGTCGACACGATCGACGGGCTTCGCGACGCATCCGAGACGGGCGAGACGCTGTACGTCTACACGCAAACGCTCGAGGACGGCATCGTCGACGAGGTGGCCGCACTCGAGGGCGTCGGCACGGCGTCGCTCGACGAGGATCGACTCCGGGTGACGGTCGACGGCGTCTCCAAGTTCGCGGTTCTGCACGCGATCGATTCCGACGTCGTTCCGGTCCAGGACTTCTCCGTCGTCGAGTCCTCGCTCGAGGACCTGTTCGTCCGCTACACGAACGAGCCCCGGGAGGTGGAAGCATGACCTGGGGAACGATCGCGAAGAAGGACTTCCGGGACGCCGTACAGTCGCGTGCGCTGTGGGCGATCGTTACCGTCTTCGTGCTCGTCTCGCTGCTCTCGACGTACGCCTACGTCGAAGTGCCCGAGCTGTTCGGCGAACCGGGCGGCGCGACGTTCGCCGGACTCCTCTTTTTCACCTCCGGACTACTCGCGCTATTCGTCCCGCTGACGGCAGTCGTCGTCTGCTACAAGAGCCTCGCGGGCGAACGCGAACTCGGGAGCATCAAACTGCTGCTCGCACAGCCGACGACCCGACGCGACGTCTTCGTCGGGAAGGTCGTCGGTCGAGCGGGCGTCCTCGCTGCCGGACTCGGCGTCGGAGTCGTCGTCGGTCTCGGCTTCGGAGCGGCGCTCCTCGGCGCGCTCGAGACTGCCGCCGTCGTGACGTTCGTTCTCCTGACGCTCGCGTTCACCGCTGTCTACGCCGCGATCGTGGTCTCACTGTCGGCGACGACGGGATCGACCACGCGTGCGACGACGCTCGCGCTCGGTTTCTTCGTCCTCTTCGAACTCCTCTGGGACGTCGTCCCCGTTGGCCTCCTCTACGTGGTCAGTGGCTTTTCGTTCCCGGCGGAGATCCCGGACTGGGTGTTCACCGTGACGCAGATTTCGCCGTCCTCGGCGTACTTCTCGTCGCTCGTCGCACTGTTGCCCGACCTGGCCGGTCAGGTAGGGGCCGATCCCGGAATGGATGCCGGCGTCGGCGTCGAGGCGACGACGGAGTCCGGTACCCTCTACGCGAGCCCCGAGATCGGACTGGTCGTTCTGGTGCTGTGGCTACTCGTTCCGACCGTCGTCGGCTACTACCAGTTCCGCATCGCGGATCTGTAAGTCCGTCAGGCGTACTCCGACCACACCTCGTGCATCGGCACCCACTCCTCTTCGGGGTCGACCCGATCCGCTAGCACGGCGTTGAGGACGGCACCCAGCAGGAGACAGAGCCCGCCCAGGTAGACCCAGGTCAAAATCAACAGGACGGCACCGGCGATTCCGAACAGCGCGACGCTTTCGGAGGTGACGACGTAGATCCGGAAGCCGACGGCAAGGACGGTCCAGGCGAGCGCGGCGAAAGCAGTCCCAGGTAGCACCTCCCGGATCGAAACGTCGGCCTGCGGGAACAGGTAATACATCGGGAGAAAGACCGCGACCAGGAGGCCCACGAGCACGACGCTGCTGACGACCGCCGCCGCGAGACCGTCGGCGAGAACGGAGATGCTCACCCCGAGGACGCTCACGAGCGCGACTCCGACGGCAACCGTCGCCGTCAGGAGGACTGTCTCGAGTCCCGTCACGAGCGCCACCGTCACCGCGTTCGTCGCGTACGACTGTTCCTCCCGAGAGTCGTAGACGTCGGTAAAGGCACTGTTTACGGCCTGGAACAGTCTCGTGGCGCTCCACAGCAAGATGACGAACGCCAGCAGCGCCGCCCGCAGCCGATCGACGGTACCGCCTGCCATCTCGTCCATTCCACCGTCGGTCACCGCACCCTCGAGTCCGGTCGCCCCCTCGAGCGTCTCGACCAGTGGCTCGAGGGCGTCGACGAGCGTGATCCCGACGAGTGCAAGGATGACCAGCGGGACGAGCGTGTTGAACGCGTGGTAGGCGAGGCCGGCGGATTTGACGCTGATCTGGCGTTCGCGGGCGACGGCCGTGACGTCCCGGAGGAGCGTCCCCAGCGTCGAGTTCGTCGAGGACATCGCGTGTAGCGTCGTCGACGATGCGAGGGAAGTAGCTTCGGCCGGCAGCGTCGATTTCGGCGAAAACGAACCCCGTTATTCGTCGTGGACGACCGATTTCACGTGGCCGACGGTGCCGTTTTTCAGTTCGACCTCCGGACCGTGAGGGTCGTCCTCGTAGATCGTCGCGACCTCGCCGACGATCGGTTCGCGGTCCTCGGACTGGACGTCCTGATCGCCCTGAACGATCTCGACGGTGATCCCCTGGCGAAGTTCTTCCGCGGTCGGTCGTTCGTTCGACATAGACGGTGGTGGGCCAGTGGCGTCGAAAAGATTGCTGCCTGCAGGCGCGTCGCGAGTGTGCGTCACTCCTCGTCGAACTCGAGGGCGGCGCTGTTGATACAGTAGCGTTTCCCGGTCGGTTCGGGGCCGTCCTCGAAGACGTGGCCGAGGTGACCGTCACACTCGGCACACAGGATCTCGGTCCGGCGCATCCCGTGGCTGGTGTCGAGTCGCGTCTCGATGCGGTCGTCGTCGACGTCGTAGAAACTGGGCCAGCCACAGCCGGAGTCGAACTTGGTCTCGGAGTCGAACAGTTCGGCACCACAGCCGGCACAGGCGTAGCTGCCGTCGTCCTTGTGGTCGACGTACTCGCCGCTAAAGGGCGGTTCGGTGCCTGCCTCACGGAGAATTCGGTACTCCTCGTCGTCGAGTTGCTCCCGCCACTCCTCGTCGGTTTCGGGGAGATCCTGATCGGTCTCGGCTGGCTCGTGGTCCATACCCCCACTATGGTGGGGATCGTCAAGAGTCTGTCCGGCGGCGGTCGGGTTATCGTCCTGTGATGATGTCCGTACTCTCACATTGCGGACATTGCGTCATCCGGCCCAGTTTCGGCACCTCGAGTCGCAGCCACTCGTCGTCGCCGCCGGGAGCTTCGAAACCACAGTTTCGACACTGCGAGCGATCCGTCGTGACTGGTTCGTTGCTCATGCAATCACCTATGCTACCGTGTGTCATATATGTTGCCCGCACCCGGCGAAACGAGAGTCAGAACGTGTGAGGACGCCGTCACTCGGGACCAGGCGACGACTCCAGTTGGCCGTCGAGTGACCTGGTCCGACGAGACGGCTGGTCGGAGATCGCTGCGTTCGATCCCGCATCCGGATCAGTTTCCGTTCGACGGTCGCCGTCGAATCGCAGTACCGTGTTCGTATCGGCTGCAAGCGCCTCGAGTCGGTCGAACACGTCGATCGTTCGCTCTCCGTCGCGACAGGGAGCGACGTGGCACAACTTCTCGCCGTCGAACTCCGCAAGCGCGACCGTCGGTGGTCGCCAGACTTCGTGTGTCTCGTCCGTGATCGTCGATTCGACGCGACGGCGGCGGAAAAACGGTTCGAGCTGCCGTTCGACGTCTCGCGCCCAGTCCTCGAACGACTCGAGTCGTCGTTCGATGCGCTCGAGCTGTGGAATCCGGAGGGGACGGGTCGCGTTTCGCTCGATCTCCGTTCCCCAGACGTGGACTGCGGCGTCTATCGCCGTGTGCTCTTCGAGTACGGCGACGTGCTCGAGTGCGCGCTCCTGGGTCGGGCCGGTCGAAACCGGGGAAAACGAACGGATCCACAGCTCGACGCTCGTTGGACTGAATTGGGTGCGATTCACGGCTGATCTCCGTCATGGCTGTCAACGACACTCTACAAAAGTGTTGTCCGGTATATCAGATTCCCTGAACAGATTCCCCCGACGCTTGCTTGCGTTTTTCGACCCTCTACTGCGCCCGAATCCGGTCGCTGTTGCCGGTTTTGTCGATCGAATCTGGTCGCTTCGATCGGACAACACTCATCGACAGGGAGTCGCGATGACAGCCGACGGACACCATCGTCGTCGGTCGATCCCGTCCGTTATTACGTTTCAATTCCTATGCGCCGGTAATGGTCACTCGGGACGCACTCGCTGAGGCGGCCCTCGATACACTGCCGATTACGGTCGCCATCCTCGACGGCGACGGCGAAATCTTGCTGACGAACCAATCGTGGAAGGAGTTCGCTCCGGACCTCGACGTCGACCACGTCGGCGTCAACTACGTCGCGACTGCACGGATGGCCGACGACGACTACGCTCGACGAGCGGTCGAAGGGCTCGAGGCCGTCCTCGAGGGTGACCGCGACACGTTCGCGATGGAGTACCCCTGTCACACCCCCTCCGAGAAACAGTGGTTCCTGATGCGAGCGAGTCGGTTCGCCGTCGACGGGGACGTCCGGGTGTCCGTCGTCCACCTCGAGATCACCGAGCGAAAGTTGGCCGAGATAGAGGCCGACGAAGCAGTAGAGCGCCTTCGTGAGGAACAGCGGAACCTCGAGCACGTGCTCGAACGAGTCGACGGACTCGTCCGTGACGTGACCGACGCCGCCGTCGGCGCGGCGAGTCGCGACGAGATCGAACGGCAGGTCTGTCGACGACTCGCAGCGACCGACCCCTATGTCCTCGCCTGGATCGGCCGGGTCGACGTCACGACCCGCCGAATCTCGCCCCGCGAGTGGGCCGGACGGGACGACGTGCCGCTGGAAAACGACGAACTCGTCCTCGCCTCGGACGAGAGTCACCCCGCCGTCAGCGCGCTCGAGGCGGGCGAATCCCGTGTTATTCAGAACGTTGCTGACTTCGAGGACGCCGACCGGTGGTGGCCGACCGGCGCGGACGAGTGGCTCCAGTCGGTCGCCGCGATTCCAATCGAGTACGGCGACGTTACCTACGGCGTCCTCGTACTGTTCGCCGATGAAGCCGACGCCTTCGACGACCGGGAACTGCTCGTCCTCGAGTCGCTCGCGGGAACGGTATCGACGGCGATGAACGCGATCGAAACCCGGCAGATGCTGACGACCGAAACAGTCGTCGAACTTCAGGTCGAGATCGAAGATCCCTCGCTGTTCGTGAAGGCACTCGCGAACGACCTCGAGGCTGCCGTGACCTACCGCGGCCTAACGTACGATCGGGATGGAACGGCACTCGTGTTTTTCTACGTCGATCGAACCGATAGTGTCGCCGATGCTGCAGTCAGTCTCGACGGTATCGAGTCGGCGACGGTGCTTTCGGAGTACGACGATGGGACGCTGCTCGAACTCTCGGTTTCGGACGACGTCGTCGTCGCTATCGCGGACCACGGTGGCGTCGTCCAGCGATTCGATGCGGAGCCGAACGGTCGCACCGTGGATGTGGCACTTCAGTTGCCAAACTCCCAGTCGACCCGTTCGATCTACGACCTCCTCGAGCAACGGTACGACCGGGTCGAACTGCTCAGCTACCACGAGTCCGACCAGCCGACGCGGACCCCGCGAGACGTCCTGGCGGAACTCGACTCGGAGCTAACCGATCGACAGCAGATGACGCTCCAGAAGGCCTTCTACGCAGGCTATTTCGAGTGGCCACGCACCGTTTCGGGCGAGGAACTGGCCGAATCGATGGGCGTCTCGCGGTCGACGTTCCACCAGCACCTCCGGACCGCCCAGGGGAAACTGCTCGCGGAACTGTTTGCCGCCGACCCTACTAGTGAGGGGTAGCTGTTATATACGCATCTGTTGTACGACAGACACCACGGCGCTACGCGGCGTCTCCGGGCTAGCAATGAAACGGGAACACGTAGACGAAGGGAAGGCGATCCAGAAGCGTACCGGAAAGACGTTCTACCTCGCGACCAGGTTCCTTCCGGAGCGAGTCCGTCACGCCACGCACGTCCTCTATGCGTTCTTCCGGATCGCCGACGAGGTCGTCGACGACGCAGACGGCGTCTCGCCGGCGGACCAGCGGGCCGAACTCGAGTCGCTCCGCGCCCAGGCACTCGGCGAAACCGAACCCGAGGACCCCGTCCTCGAGGCGTTCCAGGAGCTGAAATCGCGGTACGACATCACCGACGAGGAGGTAAACGAGTTCGTCGACGCGATGGCGACCGACATCACCCGGAGTCGGTACGATACCTACGCCGACCTCGAGTCGTACATGCGCGGGTCGGCCGCGTCGGTCGGCGTCATGATGACCGCGATCATGGAACCCGAGATGGAGGAGACGGCGCTTCCCCACGCGGTCAAACTCGGCGAGGCCTTCCAGCTGACGAACTTCCTGCGCGACGTCCGGGAGGACGTCCTCGAGCGCGACCGGATCTACCTCCCACAGGAGACGCTTCGTGAGTACGGCGTCGACAGCGAGGAAATCGAGAACCTCGAGTATTCGGAGGCGTTCGCACGGGCGATGAAGGCCGAACTCGAGCGCGCCGAGGAACTCTACCGGGAAGGCGTCGCGGGCATCCGGTATCTCCCCGAGGACTGCCAGCTGCCCGTGCTCCTGGCGGCGGTGCTGTACGCCGAACACCACGCGCTCATCCGCGACCAGGAGTACGACGTTCTCTCTGCGGAGCCGTCGCTGTCGACCTCCCGAAAACTGTGGTGTCTCGCGAAGACTCGCTGGCACTGGCACTGGAACCGCGACCCCGAAGCGGTGTTCCAGCGAGTCTCGGCGGTGCCGGCAGCCGAACGCGAGTGGCCCGGCCTCGAGTCCGGTGAAGGAGTGCCGACGCGATAGGCAGCCGTCACGCCGCTTTTGCCGGCCGACCGCGACAGCTACTCGAAACCAACCGACAGCATCGACGACGGAACGTTCTCCCTGATCCCGTCGACGACCGCGTTGCCGTCGTCAACGTCAAGCGGCGGTACCGTCGCGACCTGCGTCCCCGTCATCCGCTCCAGTTCCGAAGGGTTCGTCCGCTCGGCCAGCGTCGCTCCGTCGTACTCGTTGAGAACGATCCCGTCGACCAACAGACCGCGATCCTCGAGTGCAGCCACCGTCAGGGCGGTGTGGTTCAGCGTTCCGAGCCCCGAACGGGCGACGACGATGACGGGAAAACCGAGGTCGGTGGCGAGATCCAGTACGTCACGGTCATCGGCGAGAGGTACCCGAACGCCGCCGATTCCCTCGACGATCGCAACTTCCTCGTTCGCGGCGACCGAGCGACACGCAGCCGTGATTTCGTCGTAGGAGAGCGATTCACCCGCTACTGACGCCGCAACTCGAGGTGCAAGCGGTGGCTCCAGCCGCCGGAGACACGTCGATGCAGTCGGATCACCACAGACGTTTGCGACCGTGCGCGCGTCGTCGTCGTCCGGTGCACCCGTCTGTGCCGGCTTGATAGCGTGTGCATCGATACCCTCGCTTCGAAGCCAGCCCGTCAATCCGGCGGTGACGACGGTCTTGCCGACGCCGGTTCCGGTACCAGCGACGAAGACACCGGCCCCAGGATCGAACCGACTGCTCACCGTGACAACACCCCGACTGATCGGCCGGCATCCTCGAACGCCTCGAGGCAGGCGTCGACATCGTCTCGGTCGTGGGTTGCCATCGGCGCGATGCGAATTCTGCTGGTTCCTTCGGGAACGGTCGGCGGCCGGATCGGTGGCGCAACGATGCCATGCTCGCGGACGCGTTCGGCGAGTTCGATCGCCAAGTCGCGTTCTCCAATCAAGACCGGAAGGATCTGTGAACTCCCGAGTACCTCGTATCCCATCGCCTCGAGACCGTCACGGAGGATTTCGACCGTCTCCCAGAGGTCGTTTCGTCGGTCGTCTTCGCGAGCGATCCGTAACGCTTCGCGGGCCGCACCGACGGCTGGCGGGGCGAGTCCGGTGGAGTAGACGAACGAACGTGCGTCGTTGAGGAGATACTCCACGAGAGCGTCGCTTCCGGCGACGTACCCACCCTGGCTGGCAAGCGCCTTCGAGAGCGTGCCCATTTGGACGTCGACGCGGTCGCTCAATCCCTCCCGCTGGACGACACCACCACCGTCGTCGAACAGGCCGGTAGCGTGAGCCTCGTCGACCATGAGCCACGCTCCATACGTTTCTGCGATCGCACAGAGCGACTCGAGCGGCGCGACGTCTCCGTCCATGCTGAACACCGTATCGGTGACGACGAGCCATTGTTCGTCAGGATCAGCCTCGGCGGCAGCCGATTCACACTTCGCGGCGAGGTCGTCGGGATCACAGTGATCGTAGACGACCGTCTCCGCGTCCGTAAGCCGACAGCCGTCGATGATACTGGCGTGATTGAGTGCGTCCGAAAAGATGCGATCGGGCTCGAGGGAAGCGATCGTCCCGACGTTGGCGGCGTAGCCGGACGGAAAGACGAGCGCCCGTTCCGTGCGCTTGCACTCCGCAATGTCGCGTTCTAGCGCGCGATGCAGGTGGGTGTCTCCGGTTACGAGTCTGCTGGCTCCAGCACCGGTACCGACGCTTCGCGTGGCTCGTTCTGCGGCACGTTGGACGCGTGAATCCCTCGCCAGCCCGAGGTAGTTGTTCGAGGCGAAGACGAGTTTCTCGTCGTCGAAATCGACGCTCCCACCGCGAGGATCGGGTGCAAACCGCGTCCGTGGGTCGACCGCCTCGGCTGGCTCGAGGGTGCGGCGCAGATCGTTCGTCTCGCGCGTTTCGAGTCGCTGCCGGAGATCGAATCCGTGTTCACTCATTGCACTCGTCGAACGATCAGAACCGTGGCAGCAGCTCGGTGGGACCGTAAACGCCGTCGTCGCCGACGCGGTGACGCATTACGCCCGCTTTCATGTAGCCCAGTGCAGGACCGTTCACGTTGGCCGCCATGCTCGTGTCGTCGTCGAGTTGGAACGTATTGGTCGCCGTCTCGCCATCGAACGTCGTCCCTGTCACGCTGACGGTCGTCGTAGTCGGTTTCTCGTCCGAACGGACGTCGAGCACTCCGCCGACGGTGACGTCGTCGGCGTCACAGACGCCTGCGCGTTCGAGCAGGACGTCGTCAGCGTGCTCCATATCCTGAAACTCCAGTACGCCGTCGTGTTCGTCGATTATCTCCTCGATTTCCGTTTCACTCAGGGATCGAGCAGTTTCGATATCGTAGCCGTCGAGATGAGCGATGTCCTCGCGGACCGTCCCACGGTTGTCCTCGTAGCCGGACTTGAGGCCGACACCCCACCAGATGTCTACCTCCTGTACCTCCACAAACGATTGGGCAGCGAGCGCCGCTGTACCCGTCAGGAAACCGGGCGTCGCACCGGCACCACATACGAACGTAATGCCAGCATCCTCGAACGCCTCCTCCCGCTCGTCCAGCATGCCGATGACTCGCGAACGTTTGAGCACGTCCACGAGCACACCGGAATAATCGGCCTCGACAAAGCGGTCGGCGACGCGAGGAATGAAGTCGTGCTCGAGATTCGGCAGCGCGATGAGGACGGCATCGATGGCGTCGGATTCGGCGATCACGTCGTCGATCGGCGTCTCGGTCGGCTCGCCCTGTGCCGATGCGACGATGCCCGCGTCGTCTCCAGTCTGTTTGACGCCGCTGCTCGCTGCGACGCCGCCATCGGTCGCCGCATCCGAGCTACCAGTCTCCCCGCGCCCGTCGCCCGCGATATTTCCTTCCGTCGCCTCGAGTAGTTCGTCGACGTCGAGACCGTCGTGATCGACGGCGATCCCGTTCCGGTCGCAGGCTGCGACCGGCACGAGACCGTCAGTGTGCTGGCTGACCTCGAGCGTTCGTCGTCCGATACCACCGGTGCCGAGTACTGCGAAGGTGATGTCCGTCATAGTGGATCAGTCGTTTCGTTCGGTTCCGTCGCTGCGTCGATACCGGATCGGTCACGCTCACGAGCAGAGTCGTCGGCTCGTTCATGCACCGCATCGGGATCGAACTCGTTTACGTCCATGTTCGGCTTCAGGCCGGCGCGCTCGATGATCTCGAGGTCGGTGCCGGGTGATTGTCCGTCGGTCGTGAGGTAGTCGCCGGTGAGAATGCCGTCGGCACCGGCTTCGAGTGGCAAGTGCTGTTCGTCGGGTTCGAGGTTTGCCTCTCGGCCGCCCGTCAGGCGGACCCTCGCTTCCGGATGGAGCAGTCGATACACTGCGACAGTCTTGACGAGTTCCGGGGTCGAGATATCGGCCGAGCCGTCCAGTTGGTCGGCAAGTGGCGTTCCCGAAACGGGGTTGAGGACGTTGACGGGAAGCGACGAAATTCCGATGTCCTGCAGTGCAATCGCCGCCTCGACGCGGTCGGTCGGCGTCTCTCCCATGCCGAGAATGACGCCCGCACAGAGGTCCATGCCGGCTTTTTTGGCGACCTCGAGCGTCTTCACGCGATCCTCGAAAGAGTGCGTCTCGACGATCTCCGGAAAAAAGCGTGGCGAGGTTTCGATGTTGTGGTTGTAGTGGTTGATCCCTTCGTCGGCGAGGATGGTGGCCTCTTCCTGGGTTAGGATGCCGAGCGATGCGTCGACCGCAACGTCGGTTTCGTCCCGAACCAGCCGAATAGCCCGGATGACGTCCTGCCATTCGTCGGGGCGTTTCTCCCTGGAGACGCCTTTCTCCGCGACGACGATACCGAATCGCTGCGCACCATCGCGTTCGGCACGTTTTGCGGCCTCGAGGATCGCTTCGGGTTCGAGAAATCCGTGGGTGTCGATACCTGTGTCGAAGTGTACGGACTGCGCACAAAAGCCGCAGTCTTCGGCACAGTTGCCCGCCTTTGCGTTGACGATCGAGCAGGCATCGACCGTGTCGTCGCCGAACTGCGCGCGGACGTAATCCGCTGCTGCGGCGAGTTCGTCGACCGGCTGTGCGATCAACGCCAGCCCGTCGGTACGGTCGAGCGAGTCACCGTCGAGGACGCGCGACACGGCGTCGTCGATCACTCGATTCTTCGTTTCGTAAACCACGATCTCTAGACCAGTTTACGAGATATTAATTGTTTCGACGACGACAGTAGTGGAGAGATCACTACAGGGTGTTGTCGCTCCCTCGATCGAGAACAGATTGCTGGAGCGAACGGCACTCGGACGAAGACAGCCGACGAGAACTGGAGAAAGAGCCTCAACTATTTTCGACTGTCGACGCCTCCTGGTTGCTCCAGGGCAGCGCCGTCAGCACCATCTCCCTGTCGTACCGATCCGTGCTGAACAGCCCGAGACAGAACAGCCCGGCGACGGCCGCGGCGAGCCAGTTGCCGTAGAGGACGTTGATCGACCCCCACAGCAACACGAAGCTCACCAGGTCGTCGAGGACGAACTCGCACTCGCGGACGCGTTCGAGCAGGGCCTTCCGGTCGAAGGCGAGGTCGACCAGCGCGACGGCGACGGTGCCCGAGATCACCCAGCCGCCGTAGTTCGAGAGAGGAACGCCGTAGAAGCCGCCGGAGTCGAACGCCCAGAAGCCGATCGCGACAGCCGCGGGGTCGAGCACGACGTCGATCGCAACGACGGCGACGATCGCGACCGGGACCCTGACGAGGAGCCGCTCGCTCCAGTCGCCGAATACCAGTAACGTGAGCAGGTAGGCGTTCAACACGAGTGGAATGAAAAACAGCGGGAGCGCGATCGGGACCTCGCCGAAGAGCATCGGCCCAAGCTGGATCGTGTACTCGAAAGCGCCGTAGGGCCAGTCGGTCCGGACGCCGATCATCTCGATCGCGTACGTGTAGGCGGTCAGGACGCCGAGACAGCCCAGCGCCCACCAGCCGATCCGGGGCAGGAGCCCCACGATTAGCGGCGAGCGCATAACCATCGTCCCGAACAGGATCAACAGCGGGTTGTACGCCAGCGGCTCCGGGAGCCACCCCTCCGCGCTTGCAACCAGCGTCACCGCGCCGATGACCGGGAAGACGACGGCGATCGTGAACCGATTCTCCCGGATGATCTCCTCGAGGCGGCGCTGTACGGCCCCACGCCGCTCGCTCACGTTCCGCTGTTCGTGGTCAGTCGCGTCGGTGTTCGGATTATCCATGGACGATCCTCCAGAGCCCACCCATCGTCAGTACGGCACCGACGACGGTGTTGATCGCCGGGAACCACCAGTAGGCACGATCGACGGCGACGCTCGAGGCGACAATCGCGACGAGCACGGGATAGACGAGCATGACGACCCCGAGCCGGTAGTCGAGCGCGCCGAACGCGACGGCGCTCGCGAGCCAGCACGCGCCACAGTAGGCGTACGTCCGGCGTTCGCCGAGTACCGTCGCGGTCGTTCGGATCCCAGTTGCACGGTCGGGTTCGATGTCGGGAATAGCCGAAAAGGTGTGCATTCCCATCGCCCACAGCCAGCCACCCAGGATTGCGAGCGTTGGCGGCTGCGTCCCGGCGACGGCTGCGTAGGCCGCCACGCCGGGCGCGACGTAGAGCCCGTTCGAGACAGAATCCAGCAGTGGCGTCGTCTTGAACCGAAGCGGCGGCGCGCTGTAGGCGGCCCCCAGAACGAGGAAGACGACGATCCACGGCCAGGCCGCCGTCGGAACGATTGGCACGAAAAGCAAGGGTAACGCACCACAGACCGTGGCGACGGCGGGGACGTACCGCTGCCCTCGATAGCGTGTCTCCCGATCGTCTTTCTTCGGGTTTTCGGCGTCGATCTCGCGGTCGTAGACGTCGTTGACGCCGTAGAGGAAGACGTTCGCCGGGACGAGAAAGTAGGCGAACAGGACGACGGCTGCGGGCACGAACAGCTCCGCAGTGGTCTCGGCGGCGTAGGCGACACCGACCAGTACCGGTCCCGCAAGGTAGAGCCAGAACCGCGGCCGCGACAACACCAACAGGTACCGGAGGTGGGCGACCAGTCGGACGTCACCTTCCGTAGACGCGGTTTCCGTCATGATCAGCTCGCTCGCGCTCGAGCGGTCGGGCCCCGATTCATCCGTGGTCCTCGAGTACCTTCTCGGCTGTCACCTCGCCGCTGATGAGACACATCGGGACGCCGATGCCCGGCGTCGTGTCGCCGCCGACGAAGTAGAGTCCGTCGACCTCCTTCGAGCGATGCGGTGGCCGAAAGAGCGCGGTCTGGCGAAGCGTGTGGGCGAGACCGAGCGCCGTCCCCTCGTAGCTGTTGTATCGACTGGCGAAATCCTCGATACAGAACCGTTCCTCGAGGACTATGCGATCCCGGAGGTCGGTGCCGGTGTTCTCGGCGAGATCGGCCAGCACCTCGTCGCGATACCGGTCGCGGATTTCGGGTGTGTCCTCGAGGCCGGGTGCGATCGGTACCAGCACGAACAGGTTGCTGTGGCCCTCGGGTGCGACGTCGTCGTCCGTTTCGGAGGGGACACAGACGTAGTAGGCGGGGTCGTCGGGCCACTGCGGGTCCTCGAAGATCTGATCGAAGTGGTCGTCCCAGTTGGTGGGGAGGACGAGGGTGTGGTGGGCGAGTTCCTCGACGTCGCCCTCGACGCCGAGATACAGCAGGAACGCGGAGGGAGCGTACGTCCGCGACTCCCAGTAGTCGGCGTCGTAGCCGCGTTGTTCGGGCGCGAGCAGGTCCTGCTCTGTGTGTGCATAATCCGTGTTGCTGACGACCAGATCGGGCTGGAGCGACCCGTCGGGTGTCTCGACGAGGAAGGCCCCCTCGCGACCCTTGATCGCCGTCGCCGGCCGGCCGGTATCGTACTCGACGCCCAGTTCTCGCCCGAGGTCGGCGATGCCGTCGATGACGCTCCCCATCCCACCTTCGGGATACCAGACGCCGAGGTTGAAGTCGACGTGGCTCATCAGATTGTACAGCGCCGGCGTATTCTTCGGCGAGCCACCCAGAAACACCAGCGTGTACTGCATGACTTGCTGGAGCTTCGGGTGGTCGAAGTAGCCCTCGACGTGGCCCTGCATCGATCCCAGCAGCGAGAGGCCCCGAGCCTGTCGAGCGACGTCCAGGTCCAGGTAATCTCGGAGCCGTTCCCGGTCCTCGTAGACGAAGTGTTTCATCCCGACCTCGTAGTTCTCCCGTGACGTCTCGAGGTACCGCTCGAGGGTCTCGCCCGCGCCTGGTTCGTACTCCTCGAAGACCTCCTTCGTTCGCTCGAGATCGGGCGTGACGTCGACCTGATCCCCGTCTTTGAAGAAGATTCGGTAGTGCGGATCGAGATGGGTGAGTTCGTAGTACTCCGACGGATATCGGTCGAAGTCCGCGAAGAACCGCTCGAAGACATCAGGCATCAGGTACCACGACGGCCCCATGTCGAACGCGAACCCATCCTGCTCGAGGCGACTCGCACGACCCCCCAGCTGTTCGTTCTTCTCGATGACTCGAACGTCGGCACCGGCGTCGGCGAGGTAGCAGGCCGTCGAGAGCCCCCCGATACCGCCACCGACTACGACGACCGAGTCACCGGCCAGCGATTGCATAGCTCGATTGAATATTGCAGCAGTGAAAAACGTACTTCCTAACAGAGGTATCCGGGATGCGAGACAGCCCAGGGTTTCCTGTATATCCCGCCCATACTGGGTTGTATGGACGGAACAGTCGTCGTCACCGGTGGAACACGAGGAATCGGACGTGCCGTGGCCGACGCGTTCGTCGCGGACGGAGCAGCGGTCGCCGTCGGCGCTCGAGACGGCAACGACGTCGAGCAAACCGTCGACGAACTCGAGTCGGCGGGTGCGACCGCGACGGGCGTTCGAACCGACGTTCGCGACGAGTTCGACGTCGAGCGACTGGTCGAGACCGCCTCGCGGACCGGCGACGAGGGAATCGACGTCGTCGTCGCTGCAGCGGGCGTCTACCACGGCGAGTCCGGCGGGACGCCGACCGACGACGACTCCTACACGGCGTTCGACGATCACTGGCGGACCAACGGCCGGGGCGTCTTCGCGACGATTCGGGAGTCGTTGCCCCATCTCAACGAGGGTGCGCGCGTGCTCGTCCCAACGGGTTCCGTTGCCCGTGACGCTCAGCCGGGGTACGGATCGTACGCAATCTCGAAGGCGACCGCAGAGGCCGTGGTCCGCGGGTTCGCGGCCGACACCGAATACGTCGTGGGCTGTCTCGAGCCGGGACGGGTCGCGACCGACCTCTCGGGCGGCCACGGTCGGGATCCCGATGACGTCGCCGAGATGTTCCTCTGGGCGGCGACCGACGCCGACGCGGACGAACTGGACGGGAACGTACTCGGACTGAAAGAGTGGAAGAAAGCGACCCGGTGAGAGAGCTACTCGTTCTCGTCTCCCTCGAGTCCGAGCACCTCGTTCAGTCCCAGATCGACGTCCGACCGGGACCGCGCGTAGGCGTACGACGCGACGAGCAAGACGACCCCGAGAACGAGGAAGGACAGCGTTCGTGCGACGGTATCCAGGTCCATGGTGTCGACGAGAAACACTTTCGCGGTCGCGAGGCCGAACACGCCGATCGCGAGCATCCGGAGCCCGCGAACCTCGAGTGCGAAGCCAGCCGCGAGCAAGGCAAGTCCGAGTAACACCCAGGCGATCGAGACGCCGACGCCCGAGAACTCGAGTGCAAGCACGAGGACGGCCAGCACGGTCGCCGCGGTCGCGTAGGCACCCTCGAGCGGCGGCAGGAACCGCTGTTCGGCGTCGGCGAGCGTCGATCGCCCGCCTGCGAACCACCACGCCAGTCCGTAGAAGGCCGCGATCGTGAGGGTGAACGCGACCGGACGGCCAGTTAGCGTCGCCAGCGGCTCGGCAGCGTCGAACGCCGGCAGTTCGCTCGCGTCGACGGCGAGCAGTTTGAGGATCGTCGCCCCGGCGACGACGTGGCTTCCATACCGGAAGCCGGGTTCCTCGAGCACGTTCGCTGCCGTGACGCCGGCACAGACGATCGCGAGCGCGCCGACCGTGCCCGCGAACGTGTCGGCGACGACGACGACGCCGAGAGCGAGGAAGACGACGGCGCCTGCCGCAGCGGTGCCGTCGGTGCGCACCGGTCGACGGTCGGTGACGGCGTAGGTTCCCCCGAGGAGGACTGCGACGGCGACTGCTCCGAGCCCCAGTGCGTCGGGAGCCACGTCCTCGACGGCGTTCTCGAGGAAGAGCGTCCCGAACGCGGCGTTGACGATCGGCAGAGCGATCACCCGGGCACGATACCAGCGGTTCTCGATATCGTCGGCGCCGCGTAACACGTAGTCGCCAGTCTGGTAGACGACGAGCGCGAGGACGGCGACGGCGGCGATGGTAGTCGCCGACGGCTCGAGGTCGAGGAGCCACAGGAGCAGGACGCCGTAGGTGGCGAACGTACTCGAGAGAACCAGCCGACTCCAGGGTTTGACGGTCGCGATTGCAACCAGCCCGCCCGCGAGCAACAGGACGTAGGCGGGCGTCAGGACGAGCGTCGCGGCGTCGGTACTCAACGCGGCGGTGACGTAGCCAAGCAGGAACGCCTCGCCGACGACCAGCGGCGCGCCGTCCCGGATCGAGAGCAGCGCCGTTCCAGCGACGAGTAGCGTCAACGCCAGGAGGACGGCCCACAGCGGCGTTCCGATCGCCTCGCGGTAGCCCTCGAAGCCGTAGGCGGCGTAGATGCTGAGGTACGCGATCGCCATTCCCGCGCCGGCGGCGATCCGGCCCCAGCGGACGTACCCCTGGCGCGTCGCGGCGTACCGCCCGCCGCCGAACAGCGCCAGGCCGCCGAGCGTTCCGATCGCGACGCGACCGAGCGGGCCGAGCAGTCCGGCTTCGATCGCCAACTGGACGAAAAAGGCGACGCCGATTACGAGGGCGGCCGCACCCGCGAGTCCGAGCCAGCGGATTCCGACGGCGAGTTCCCAGTCGCGACTCTCGTCGACCGTCGGTTCCTGTCCGTCAGTCTCGCTCTCAGCGGTCAGTGCATCCTCGGCAGGCGAGTCGGCCGTCGCTTCCACTCTCGTTTCCGTCGAACGCTCCTCTGGTCGTCTCTCGCTCGAGTCGAGTCGTTCCTCGACGGACTCGAGTCGACGGTGGAGGGCGTCGACGTCGTCACGGAGACGGCGGACTTCCTGTCGAAGGTCCTCGTCGTCCTTCATAGACAGGTACACGTCACACCGATAACATATAAATCGAGGGGAGCGTCGTCCGGATCGGTACTGGCCATATCGGAGCCGTCGCTCGAGAGGGAGGCAGG
The DNA here is from genome assembly GCF_900104065.1 of Natronobacterium texcoconense. NCBI lineage: Archaea > Methanobacteriati > Methanobacteriota > Halobacteria > Halobacteriales > Natrialbaceae > Natronobacterium > Natronobacterium texcoconense. The sequence continues at coordinate 1,141,876 of NZ_FNLC01000002.1, forward strand.
TGCTACGAGCGTCGCTTCAGAAGAATGGTCTCTCGTACGACAGTACTACCGCGAACTCGACCGCAAATGTAAATCAGTCGATATGGCCTTCGCGCCGGAGCTGATCGGCGTCCTGGCTGGTGTAGCGCCACTCGATGGTGGCCTTCTCGTCCTGCCAGTCCCAGGGTTCGGCGACGACGATGTCGTCTTGCTCGATCCAGGTTCGGTATTTCATCCGGCCGGGAATGCGGCCGAGACGTTCCTCGCCGTCCTCGCAGCGGAGCTGGACGTGGTTGCCACCGAGGTGTTCGGTTACGACGGCGAATACTTCATCGCTGTTGGGCATACGGAGGTTCCGTCGCCCGGAGTCTTCTGTCACAATCTACCTACGAGCGGAAGACGTTTAAATGGTCGGAGAGTCGTGGTAGCACGACACAGTCACCGTCACAGCTCCCGGTCCGACTCCGGATTCTCGAGTTCCCACAGGAGTTCCGGCAGGAACGCCTCGAGATTGTCGATCACCTTGCGGTCGCTGACGTCCAGTCCGTCGCAGTGATCGTGGGCCGAATCTCGAATGTCGACGTGGAGGTCTCCGTCCTCGAGCCAGACTGCAAGCGGGAAGACCGAACACCGCGTCGGTTTCCAGTCTTCCTCGAGATGGAGCGAACAGAGGCCGTCCTCCCGCAGGAAGGCACAGGCACAGCCGTCCTCGGCGACGTGATCGTCCCGATCTTTCTCCTCGCGAGTGACGAACTTCTCGCCGCGGAAGTCGGTCGTGTTCTCGGCGAGGTTGGCTCGCTGGGCGAGTTCGAGCAGGTCTCGATCGTACAGCAAGACGCCGTGGTGACAACACCAGGTACAGTCGTCGACGCACTCGAACGTGAGGTCCGGATCGAACTCGACGACGACCTCTCGATCGGGGTAGACTTCGACGCGTGTGGGGACCTCAGTGCTCACGTCAGCGGGGAGGGGCCGGGGTCGGAAGTGCCTTTCTCCCTGTAGTGAGTCACTCGATCTCGAGAGCACCGTACATGAACCCTGCGTGGGGCGAACAGTAGTACGGCTGGAGGCCGGACTCGTCGGCTTCCCACTCGACGGTATCGCCCTCGCTCGCGAGCGTCTCGTCGAACACGTCGCCGCCGCCGGAGCGATTCTCGAGGTCGTCCGTCGACGTAACCGTATGGAAGACGCCGTCGGTGTTGACCCACTCCACGGTGGTTCCCGCCTCGATCGTGACGAATGCGGGATCGAAGACGAAGTCAGGTTCGTCGTCCTCGCCTTCACGGGTCTCGATCTCGACGCGATCCTCGCCGGTCAGGTCGACGAACTCCTCGTCGACCTCGTCGCGTGCGTCGTCGTCCTCGCCGTCTACCTCGGCGGGATCCTCGTGTATCTCCTCGACCGCTTCGAGGTCCGCCTCGTCGACGTCGCCGACGACGAGAGTACCGATCATGAACCCGACGTGGGGCTCGCAGTAGTAGTGCTGGATGCCCGCCTCGTCGGGCGTCCACTCGAACGTCTCCCCCTCCGAGTCGAGCGTCTCGTCGAACGCCTCGCTCGGCGTCCGCTCCTCGAGCGAGTCGGTCGCAGTCACGGTGTGGAAGACGCCGTCGGTGTTGACCCAGCGGACGGTAGTCCCGGGCTCGAGTTCGGCGACCGTGGGGTCGAAGACGAAGTCGGGTTCGTCGTCCTCGCCTTCGCGGGTCTCGATCTCGACGACGTCGTCGCTGTCGGCGTCCTCGTTCTCCGCGCCGTTTCCGTCTTCGTCCATCGACTCGTCGCCGAGACAGCCGGCGACCGTGATCGCGAGGCTACCACCGGCGATCGCCAGCAGCCGCCTTCGGCTCGAGCGGTCCGGAGACACGGTCACTCCAGCGGCGTCGGCATGAACTCCCGATCGATCCCGACCTCGACCTCGCCCCAGGGCATCTCGTGGTCTCGCGTCGCGTGGTGGACGAGCCACGTGCCCCACTGATCGGGGTCCTGGCCGCCGTGACCGGCCTCCCAGCTGTCGGCCTCGTGTTTGTGGAAGTGGGTGAACTCGTCCTCCTGGCCCGCCGGAACGTCGTCGCTGGTGAACTGGCCGCGGACGCCCATTCCGAAGTAGATGAGGTTCTCGGCTTCCTCGACGGCCGGCTCGTCCCAGTGGAGGAAGATGAACGTCTCCTCGCTGACCCACTTCCAGACGTGTGCGGGCGTGCCGTGTGGAGCGTCGTCCTGACCGGTCGTCCAGCTATCGTCGAATATCTCGAGGAGTTCGTCGCGGTCCTCGTCCTCGAGGTCCCCTTCGCCGGCGTCGGGGGCCTCCCAGTCGACGTCGTGACCTTCGCTTCCCTCCTCGGGCGGCGTCGGCATGAAGCCGTAGTCGACCTGGGGTTCGATCGGCTCGTCGTGGAAGGGGTACTCGATCTCTCGAACCGCGATGTGGGTGAGCCAGTACCCCTCGTCGCCCGTCTCGCCGCCGTGGCCACCCTCCCAGCTATCGGCCGTGTGCTGATGGAAGTGGGTGAACTCCTCGCTGGGTTGGCTCTCCTCCGTAAACAGTCCCTTCTGCCCGATCGTGATGTAGTCGAGTTCGGTCGCTTCCTCCGGGTTCGGATCGTCGAAGTGGAGGCCGATCAGGTTCTCGTCGCTAACCCACTTCCAGACGTGTCGTGGCGTGTAGACTCGTTCGTCGCCTTCGACCTCGTGTTGTCCCTCGCTCATCGGCTGATCGTCGAAGGCGTCGACCAGCGCGGCGACGTCGTCCTCCGAGAGCGACTCCCCCTCCGGAGTCGGCTCGAGGCTCGCGAGGTCCGCGTCGTCGCCGTTCTCCGTTTCGTCTATGGGCTCTTCGTCGCCGTTCTCGTCGGCCGCTGCCTCGTCGTCACCGAGACAGCCGGCGACTGCGACGGCACCGCCGGCCCCCAGTAGTTGTATCGCGCGTCGTCGGTTTATCGTCCGCAGTCGGTCGGGTGACATACGTACTACGCTAGGGGCGACTTGCTGATGGTGCTATGGTGGTTGTGCACACCAAACACACTTGGGGCGTAGATATATGCCGAAGGAACCGTACCGAGCGGCGGTAGCAATCGATTTTCGAAGTCGATACCGGCCCGTCCCACGACGACATCGCCCAATAGTAACAACTGCAACTAGTTACACACTGATCGCACAGCTGTCGTGCGGTCAGGTGTGCAGTAACTTGCAGTGGCTACTATAGTAACCGACGCGAGCCTACGGACCGAACTCGTCGATGCGTTCGTGAACCGTCTCGGCCCACTCGTCGACCGCCTCGTGCATCTGCTTCTGGGCCTCGGGGATCGGAACCGCGTAGTACTGGTAGACGTACCCGCCACCGTCGAGCAGTCGACGTTCGCGCTCGACCAGGCCCTTCTCCGACAGCGTCGACAGCGACCGATTCACGTTGCTCCTGTCGCGCTCGAGGTCGTCCGCGAGTTCGGAAACCGTACTTCCCTGGAGTTCGAACAGCCGAAAGTACGTACGCGTTTCGTGGGGCTGTATCCCGAATACACACTCCATGATCCGCTCGAACTCCGGACTGTCGACGAGCATGAGGTCCTCCATTCGCCGTTCGGAGTCGGACATACGTCCTGTTTCCGACGGGAATCGACCTATAGTTTGGGAGCAAGGCCGAAACAAAAGCAGTTGGACTCGAAACGCTTCGTCGCGTCACTGACAGCGATCGTTCGGTGACGGAGCCCCCGTCGTCGACGGCGACCGTTACTCGCTGGCGGAGGGTCGAACGTCGTCCTCCGTCTCCTCGACCGACTCCGGCCTTGCGAGCCGGTACCGCTCGAGACAGGCCTGCATCTCCTCCTCGGACTCGAACGTGAGCAGTTTCATCGGCGTATCGCAGTAGTACGTCCCCTGCTGTCTCCGCAGCGCCATCCGCAGCGTCTTTCCGAGAACGTCGACCTCGATGATCACGCGGTTGCCGCTGTTGAGATTCTCGAGAATCTGCCTCGAAGTGAGGTCTTTCCTTTCGACGTAGATCGTTTCGGTCATTGGTTAGATAAACGGACGCCAGCGTCAAGAAGCTACGTTACCGGAAGCAGAATTCTCCACTCAGTCCTTCGAGTCGACGACCGTGTTCCGGAGCGTTCCGACTCCCTCGTAGGTGATCTCGACGCTGTCGCCGGGTTCCACGAGTCCAGGATTGGCGGGGCTGCCAAAGGCGACGACGTCGCCCGGTCGAAGCGTGAAGCGCCTCGAGAGGTAGGAGACGATTTCGTAGGGGTCGAACAGCATCAGTTCGGTGTTGGCCTCCTGGCGGCGCTCGCCCGCCACGTCGGTGTACATGTCGATTTCGCGGGGGTCCAGATCGGTCTCGAGCCACGGCCCCAGCGGCCCGGAGCCGTCGAAGGCCTTGCGCGCGGTGCGGCCCTGCTGGTCGAGCGCGTCGACGTCGTTCATGATGGTGTAGCCGCGGACGACCTCTGGAACCTCGTCTTCGGCGATGTCGCGACAGCGCTTGCCGATCACCGCGGCGAGTTCGCCGGCGTAGGTCAGTTCGTCCGTAAACTCCGGGTACAGAATCGGCTCCTCGTGAGCCAGCAGCGACGTCGGCGGCTTGATGAAGAAGTCCGGTTCCTCGGGCCGTTCGTACTCCATTTGCTCGAGCGTCTCGGCGAAGTTTCGCCCGACGCAGTACAGCGCCGACGGCTCGCAGGGTGGCAGCAGTCGGCCGTCGGCACCGACCTCGTACTCTCCGTCGTCGGCGTGGACGACGCCGTCCTCGTACCGTCCCGATACCGGTCCGTCGGGTGTCAGCAGTCGTGCGAGTCGCATAGGCTCTGGCTCCCGCTCCTCGCTCGAGGGTGTTAGCGGTGCCGGTCCGGCGTCGGAGAGACCGACCACATTGGCCCCTGCTGTTAGCTATTTGTATCCGCTCGTGGGCCGCACGAACGTATGACGGAGTACGACACCGACGTTCTGGTTTCGGCGGACTGGGTAGAAGACCACCTCGAAGAGTTCCAGTCGGAAGATCCCGACTACCGGCTGGTCGAGGTCAACAGCCCCGAGTCTCCGGACGAGGGTGAGTTCCCCTCGCGGTACGACGAGGGTCACATTCCCGGTGCGATCGGACTCCAGTGGGACGAGGATCTCTCCGACCAGAATCAGCGCGACATCCTCAAGAAGGAGGGCTTCGAGGACGTCGTCGGCGAACACGGCATCAGCGAGGACTCGACGGTGGTCTTCTACGGCGACGGCTGGATTCCAAACTGGTTCGCGCTCTTCGCCTACTGGGAGTTCAAGTACTACGGTCACGACGACGCCCGCGTTCTCGACGGTGGGAAGGACTACTGGGTCGAGGAGGAGTATCCGCTGACCGACGAAGAACCCGACTTCCCGTCCCAGGAGTACACCGCGAAAGGGCCCTTCGAGAGCATCCGCGCGTACAAGGACGACGTGGACAAGGCCCGCGAAGCCGGCATCCCGATGGTCGACGTCCGCTCGCCCGAGGAGTTCTCCGGCGAGATTATCGCGCCCGAAGGGCTCCGGGAGACCGCCCAGCGCGGCGGCCACATCCCCGGCGCATCGAACGTCCCCGTCAAGACCAACCTGCGCGACGACGGCCGGTTCAAGGGTCCCGACGAACTCGAGGACCTCTATGGCGACGAGGGAATCGACGGCGACGAATCGATCGTCACCTACTGCCGCGTGGGGGAACGGTCGGCGATTGCGTGGTTCGCGTTGCACGAATTACTCGAGTACGAGGACGTGCACAACTACGACGGCTCCTGGACGGAGTGGGGGAATTTGATTCGTGCGCCGATAGAGAAGGGGGAGGTCGAGTGAGCGTAGCGATCGAGACCTCCGAAAAGCGAGCGGTGAACGAAGTGAACCGTGAGAGAGGCGAGAGTGGCGAATAAGTGAAACGAGTGAGTCACTCTCGAAAATGCGAACGGGGAACGGATGTGACCCGTGAGCAGGGGAGGTCGAGTGAGCGTAGCGATCGAGGCCTCCCAAAAGCGAACGGGGAACGGATGTGACCCGTGAGCAGGGCGAGTGAACGAGCCCTCGAAAGCGCGAACGGTGAATGAAGGGGTCACGAGCAAGGAGATTCCAGACACCGCAGAGGTAATCAAGCGGCAGATCGTGAAAAGAAAGTAACCTGCACGAACTTACAACTCAATTGGTTCGTCAAGACCCGGGTCGGTACCGATGATCGCGGATAGATGGGGCTGTAGCTGGTCGAACTGTTCCGTTGGTTCCACGAGTTGCCGTGCCGAATCGTATTCGATAACGCCTGCCGATTCTAACTTTGGAATGTGCGTGTGGGATAGTGAGGACTGAATTTCCGTTAGCATCTCTTCAGAAGCGTCGATAACTGGCGTATGATGATTATAGGTGAGAATCGTACCTCTGAGGTCCCTCACCGTCAATGAACGCTGTTCCTCGGCGAGTACTGCGAGGATGATGCGGCGATGCTCATCTTCACACAGATTGAGCACCGTATCGAACGTGATAGGATTCTCGCTCATTACACCCTCTTCGGAGACCTGCCCGGATTACTCGTACTTTTTAGTACCCAATACGCTTTTATCCCCGCTATCGAGAGGGAGCCGAGACGTCGGATAGCGTACTGCCGAGGATGTGCTTGATTCCGCGCCGAAGTCTGGAGGCGACGGCCTGTTGTGTGATCCCGAGTTCGTCGCCGATTTCTTTCATCGTCGTTTCGCGCGGGGATTCGAAGTAGCCGCGCTCGTAGGCCAGCACCAGCGCCTCTTGCTGGGTATCGGTCAGCGCCGCCTCGGTCGCCGTCTCGACCGGCGTGAGCGCGTGCAGCTCCGTGAGCGTGATCGGGATGTCCACCTCCCGACACCGGGATTGAAAATCAGCAATATCGCCACGGGCGTCTCCACGAATATCGAACGTCCACTGCTTGTTCGTCCCGATGGCTTCGATGAGCGCGACCTCCGTCTCCGTCAGCGTGGTTAACACGTCGTCGTGATCCATTGCCCACTCAACGCGCAACAGATGCTCGTCTTCGACGGAGTCGATGAACTGGATTCCCTTCACGCCCGGATGCTCCGAGAACGCCCCCTCGACGTCGTCAACTCTGGTCCCCCGAACCCAAAAGTAGGGGATCACCACGTCTTGGGCGGGGATAATCCGCTCCAGTTCGACCGACACATCCGGTAGTTGCTTGAACACCGTCCCCAGCGAGAACTCGTTCGACGGTACCGTGAAGGTAGCCTCTGTAGCCATCGTCCAATCCGTGGTGCCCTAAGCGGAAATACCCTCCACAGGACCGTGCAACTAAGTCACGGACAGATTTCGCGTTTCTGTTCGGCACGGACTCAGTATGTCTTTACCCTGTGCTGAACGTTCGACCTTCCGCGTTGATCGCTCCTCAATTCGTACAACATTCGCGCTCTCTATTCAGCACAACTGCTGAAACGCATCACTGGATGAGAGTTCCAACAGAGGCTGACAATCGAACACTCGAGGCACACACAACCGACCGCCCGGCGACTGCAAGCGGCGCTCGTTTCGCGCCGGTTCCCGTTTTCTCCGATATGTCCACGAAAGGTGTACGCGACCGTTCGAACCTGCTGAAAAACGCCGGCGTCGTGACGACGCTGGTCGACGCCGCTATGGAGTTCGCAAAGGGACGACGGAAGAGCGGAGCCCTGCTGCTCGGCGCTGCCGCGGTCTCGTCTCGGATTCCGGGATTCGGAACCGCCGTTTCGCTCCTGATTCGGGCGTACCGGCGACTCCGATGAACGATCCCGTTCGAACTCCGATTCTCGCTCAGCGTAACACACCCTCGAGATTCCGATACCGAATATCCGCCCAGGCCTCGAGGTCAAGGTCGAACCGCTCGAAGAGGTCGAAGTGAGGAATCTCCTGATCGGGCGAGAGGTAGTCGGTCCCGAAGACCAGTTGTTCGTGGTGGTCCTCGAGAAACGACTGAGCGTACTCCTCGTCGCGGGTGAGCGCATTCCAGCCCGAGAGCCCAGAGAGGTCGCCGTAGAGGTTATCGTACTCCGAAAGTAGTTCCGGGACGCGACCTCCAGGTTCGACCGGTCCCGACGGGTACGCACCCCGATCGTCGGAGTCGACGTCCGCGGAGATGTGCACCCACCACGCGTGGGCGTGTGCGAGGAAGTCCACCTCCGGGTACGAGGCCACGACGTCCTCGAGTCGCGGGAGTCCGACCTCGTCCATCATCGCCTTCTCGTCGGTGTGAAAGAAGATCGGCAGTCCGTGGTCGGCACACAGTTCGTAGAGTGCCTCGAGTCGGTCGTCGTCTATCGGCAGGCCGGCTTTCAGTTCGCCGAAGCCACGAGCGCCGCGGTCGACGTACTCCTCGAGCAGGTCCGTGACGGCGCCGAAGTCCTCCTCGTAGACGAGCGTGCGGGGATCGACCGTACAGAACGGGAGCAAGCGATCGGGGTGGGCTTCGACCTCCTCGAGTACCCACCAGCTCGGCGCCTGGACGGGGTAGCTCTCGGGTGAATCCAGCGCGAGGACGACCGCGCGATCGACTCCGTTGTCGTCCATCCACGCGACGAGTTCGTCGGCGGAGAGTGGGTCCCTGTCGAGGGTTTCCGCCGGGATCAGATGCGTGTGGGCGTCGATCAGCGGGAGATCGTCGACGTCGTCCGGCGACGCGACTCCGTCCCGACGAACTGACGCTTCTGCGTCGGTAGCACCGACCGAACCGGTGAGTCCGAGAACGCCCGCGGTCCCGGTTCCGGCGAGAAATCGTCGTCGGGTCGCGCTCGAGCGGTCGGACGAGGACGAACGAGCCATAGCACCGCTCCCACCCGCCGGCTGAAAGTCGACGGGGGGAACGGTCGCCGATCCGACCGGTCGACGGCATCCGAAGTACTGAGGGTGTCGACCACCGTAGCGTCGGGCGTGTCCCACAACGCGCTCGTCACTGGTCCACCCCGGAGCGGCAAGACGACCGCGATCGAACGGGCCGTAGACCGGCTTCGCGCGGATGGGTACGCGGTCGGCGGCATCGCCTCGCCCGAGATCCGCGAAAACGGCGACCGCGTCGGCTTCGAAATCATCGCGGTCGACGGTGACGCCCGGGAGGTGATGGCTCACGTCCAGTACGACGAACCGACAGTCGGCAAGTACGGGGTCGACGCTGGAGCCATCGACCGACTCGCAAAAACGCTCGAGTCGGCCACGGACGAGGCCGACTGCGTCGTGGTCGACGAGATCGCGCCGATGCAACTCGAGAGCGAGCGGTTCGTTTCCACGGTCGAGGAGATACTCGAGTCGCCAGTTCCGACTCTCGCGGCGATTGCGGACGGTGACCGCGGGGTTCTCGGCGAAGTAAAATCGCGATCCGACGTCGAAACGTTCGGGGTAACCGACGAAACGCGGGACGAGCTTCCCGAGCAACTGGTCGCGTTCGTCGAAGAGCGACTCTAATTACTCCTCGAGAACGAGGAACGTCCGCGAGCCGCGGTGTTCGAGCGAGACGCGGTCGGTAGCGACGCTCCCCTCGACGAACTCCTCGATACCGTCGGCCCGTAGTTCCGTGACGTCGATACGGCGTCGGCCGGGGTCCTCGAAGCCGTCCGATTCCGCGGATCGATCGTCGGTCGTGTCGCCCTCCTCGGCCTCTACGATCAGTTCCATACGTGTCGATCGAACGGATACCACGTCAAACCGATCCGTCCACGGTGAAAGTGAAAGTGCCCGAAAGAAACGGTGTCCACTATGTGACCGGCACTCACTCGAGTCGCTTGACTTCGATCTCGTGAGAATCGTCGGTCTCGAGTGTCACCGACTCGACGATCGCATCGCTGGCTCGCGCTCGCCACTGCTCGACGGCTTCGGCGTGGCGTTTCCGGAGCCGTTCGGCGTCGTCCTCGTCGACCGACTCGAGGTTCTCCTCGAGTTTTGGGTACTCGTCGAGGACGTCGTCGGCGATGACTGCATCGGGCGAGATGTGGACGGCACCGGTGAGGTGGGTGTCGTCGATCCGGTAGACGTGGATGCGAGCGCGCATTCGGCCGTGGAAGGGTGGCGTCGCTCGCAGGACGGCCTCGCCGGGGTTTTCCTGCGTGTAAACGTAGGCGTCGACGGCGTCTTCCGCCGATATCGCGATCGATCGAATCGCGGACGGATCGTCCTCGGCCATCGGGCGACGTTCGTGCCGGACGGACATAATTGACGTGACCGACCGATCAGCGCTCGTTTGGAACGCTCTCGACCGACGGCTGGAAGACGGCAGCCCGAACGTCCGTCGAGACGCCGTAGGATGCGTCGTCGACGGATTCTGGCAGGGAGAACTCGCCGTCGTCGTAGTGGGCCTGGAGCGACGCCCGAACTGCCTCGCGAACGCAGGCCCGCGTCGCCGCGCCGACCTCGGTTGCGCTGCCAGTGAACTCGACGGATTCGCCCGCCGGATCGTGCCCGACGACGACGGCGTCGGTGGTCGTCCCCGGAAAACCGGTCTCCGCGAGCAGCGTCGCCGCTTTCGCTTCCGCGGCTACCGCGACCAGGTTCGCGAGCGCCCCGGGAGCGAGCGCCCGCGTCGTTCCGACGACGACATTGACGGTCCCCGCCTCGAGAGTCGAGACTCGCCCGGGGAGCGAATCCCCTTCGGCGTCTGGCTTACCCTCGGGATCCATCGGTAACGCCGCGGGATTCGAGATACCGGCGGTCGCGTACGCGGTAACGGGCCCACAGCGGGCACCGCGAGCGTCCTCGATATCGACCCCGGTGAGCAACGCCGGACCACTGTCGTCCCCGCCGAACCCTGCGCGCTCGAGTCGGTCGTCGACGTACTGCTCGAGGTCCGTCCGCTCCCAGTCGTCGGGGACCGAGACGTTGTACACACAGTCGGCGCGCTCGCGGCCACCGTTCCAGCCGGTCGAGAGCCACTCGGTGTCCGGACGAGTGATTCGAAGCACGCCGTCGCGCCGGACCGCGTCGTACGCGGGGTCGGAGCCAGGCCCGTCGTCCGTCATTCGCCGGTCTCCCCTCCGTTCTCGAGTACGTCGAGCGCGGCGAGCAGCCGATCGTTCGACTCGCGGTCTTTCACAGCGACCCGGACGTGCGAGTCGAGTCCTCGGAACGTGGTAGCGTCGCGGATAGCAATACCGTCCTCGCGGGCCGACTCGAGGACGTCCGCAACCGAACGGTCGCCGACGTCACACAGCAGGTACGGCGCGTCGGAGGGGGAGACGTCGAACCGCCGCTCGAGAGCGTGTCGCATCCGCTCGCGTTCACTGACGACTCGTTCCCGCGTATTCCGAACGAACGCCTCCTGTTGCAGGCAGTACGCACCGACTCGCGCGGCCGGCGTCCCGAGCGACCACGCACGGCGGGCCGTCTCGAACGCGTCCCGCCGCTCACCACTTGCGACGGCGAATCCCGCCCGAAGCCCGGGCAGGCCGAACAGTTTGGTAAGCGAGCGCGCGACGATCACGTTCTCCCGATCGAACGTCGCCGCCGACCGCAGGTCCGTGAAGCCGAGAAAAGCCTCGTCGACCAGCAGCGTCGTCTCGGCCTCGTCACAGCGAGTTGCAAACGCCTCGAGCGCGTCCGGGTCGGCCGCCTCCCCAGTCGGGTTGTTCGGCGTGCAGACGACAGCGAGTTCGACGCCCTCGAGGAGGTCGGTTCCGACCTCGAGCAGTTCGTCGTACCGGACGAACTGCGGCGTCGCACCCTGCAGTCGAATCTCGCGAGCGTACTCGCCGAAACTCGGGTACGGGACGAGTGCCGCGTCGCCGGCCTCGAGAGTGATCTCGACCGCGAGTCGGATCGCGGCCAGGCCGCCGGGCGTCGGGATCACCTGGTCCGGTTCGCAGTCGACGAACTCGGCCGCGGCCGCCCGGAACTCGAGGTAGTCGTCGTCGGGGTAGCGTCGGGATTCCTCGAGCGCCTCGGCGTACACCTCCTCGACGCCGTCGGGCGTCCCGGGATTCGTGTTCGCCGAGAAATCGAGCACCTCCTGGTCGGATTCGCCGCCGTGGGGGACCCGCTTGCCCCGTCTCGCTGCGTCAGGGAGCACCGTCGTTCGCCCCGTTTTCGTCGATCCCGAGTCGTGTACACACTGTCTCGACCCGGTCTCTGACCTCGTCCATCCGGCCCTCGGGGACGAGCGACAGTGACCCACCCATCCCGACGCCCTCCTTGGCCTCGCCAGCACAGTACCGTTCCATCGCACAGTGTGCGCGCCGGTCGAAGCCGGGATCGGTCACCGTCAAATCACAGTTCAGGCGGTCACAGGCCTCCTCGAGGTCGTCCTGACCGTCGGCGACGAACGAGGTCGTCGCGATCGACAGCGGCGCGTCGATCCCGGCATGACGCAGGAGTGCGGCGACGGCGACCATCTGGGTTCCGCCGGCGAGCGTGACGTCACTCCCCGACTCGAGCGCGCCCGCGGCGATACCGGCGACCGTCGGCTGGACCGGGTCGCCGACGGCGCGGATCGCCGCCAGTGGTTCGTCCGCGCAGTCGCCACCCTCGAGGTCGCTCGCGTCGAGTGCGTCGTCGACGACGCGGTGTTTGCGCTCGATCGGGTTGTCGGGCAGCGAGGAGGAGACGCCCGCGGGTTCGCCGAGTGCTGTCAACACGCCGAGCGCAGTCGTCGTCCCTCCGGGCACCGTCTCGCCGATCATGACCTCGTCGTCGGGCAGGCTCGAGCCGTAGCCGTGTGCCCGGTCGTAGATCGCCGCCGCGTCCGGGACGGCTTCGGCGCCGCGGATGTCGTTTCCGGGTTCGACCCCCAGATCGACGGTCGGTGCGTTCGTCGGCTGGGCGAGGCCAGCGTCGACGACGGTGACGTCGAACCCGACGACCTCACGGACGGCACGGGTGATCGCCGCCGGCGTCGGACACCCCGTCGGACTCACGGGCGTGACCGGAGCGGCGGTCGGGCGGCCGTACTCGAGAATTTCGACGTCCGCCGAGGGGGTATGTTCCATCAGTTCCGGCGCAGCACCGGCGGCGCTGATGCCGTCGATCAGTGCCGTCTCGGTCGTTCCAGCGGGGAGGATCACTCGCATCCGTTCCCCTCCAGTTCCGTGGCAGTGTGTGCGTCTTCGAGGCGATTCACGTTGACTGCGAGTCGTGGGTCGTAACTGACGTACATGGTCTCGTGGTCGTTGCCGACGACGTTGACCCCGGTCGGCGCGAGGTGGTCGGCCGGCTCGAGTCGCGAGTCGACGCTGACGTCGAGCCGGCGCTTGAGCGTTACTGGGACACAGACCGTCCGGGAGCGGTCATCATCGCCGTGGACCGCGAGTATTCGATCGACGACGGACTCCTCGAGCAACGGAAGATCGGCTGCGACCGTAAGTACCGGCGGCGAGACGGCCGGCGACTCGAGGATGGCCACGAGGTCGGCGACGTAGCCGTCGCCGGCGGTTTCGATCGTCCGAACGCGGTCGTCTCGCTCGAGGTGGTCACGGGTTTCGGGTGCGTTCGGCGAAACCGCGGCGTAGGTCGTCTCGACCGCGCTGCTTGCGAGTGCCGCCACGACGCGATCGACCATCGCGTCCCCTGCAATCGGGTGCAACGGTTTCTCGTGGGAGCCCTCGAGACGCGTCCCCTCGCCGCCACACATCACAACAGCGTCCACGCGATCACCCCCGCGTGGACGCCGGCGACGCGTCCGATCTCGTTTGCCGCACCGAAAATGTCGCCGTTGATCCCACCGAGATGGCGGTTCGCCCAGTACCAGGGGAGGACGATGCCGGCGACGGCTCCGGGCAGGGCGACCGCGGCCGGATGTGGCCAGGCGAGTGCCATCGCCGCGAGGACGACGACAGCCAGCGGGACGAACGCTCGAGGCGTCGACTGCTCCGTGAACTGCCGTCCCATCCCCTCGTAGCTTGCTGTTCCGAGACAGGCCATCGCGGCCATCCCGAGTTTCGTCCCGACTTCGGCTGCGATCGCGACGCCGACGGCCGCGAGTGCCGGGAGCCCGGCGAGGCCGAGCGCACCGAGCGCAAGGGCGGCGACGGTGACCGACACTGCGAGGACGGCCCCTACACCGGTCGTGGTGTCTTTCAGCACCTCGCGGCGGCGCTCGCGGTCGCCGTGGACGACCAGCGCATCACCCAGATCCGCGACGCCGTCGACGTGGTGGACGCCCATCACCGCGTAAACGGCAAGCAGATACCCGAGTGCGACGGTCGGCGCAGCGAGAGTTTCGACCGCGAGAAGCGGAATCGCCGCGAGCGAGCCAGCCACGAGACCGACGACCGGGAACGCCGCCGGCGTCGTTCGGAAGGCCTCCCAGTCGCCGTCGTGGTGGCCGACCGGGAGCCGCGTCAGGAAGCCAATCGCGCCGCGGGTCGCCCGGAACCAGCGGCCGACCGTCACAGTCTCACCCCCGAAACGGCGGTCGTCTCGAGTTCCGCCGCGAGAATTGTCGTCGCAGTCGCGAACACGAGAGCGACGATTACGGCGACGGCTGCTGCAAGCGCGACGAGCGTGACCGTGCGCTCGCCGTCCTCGAGCGTCGGCAGCTCCTCGCTGGGGTTGACATCGTACGCGTCCGGCTTCCGCAGTCGAACGGAGAGGACGCAGGCGAGCGTCGCCATCGGCCACCCGGAGTTCGGCGAGGCCGGAACCCGTGCCCATTCGCTGGCTCGCCGGAGTGCGCGCGGATCGCCGGCGGCAACGGCGATGGATGCAGCCGTAATCCTGGCGGGCAGCCACATTACGAGGTCGTCGAGCCGGGCGCTCGCGGTCCCGATCGGCTTCGAGGGATACCCCAGCATCGAGTCGAGCGTGTTGACGCCTTTGACCCACGCTGCAGCGGCTGCGGCGGCGGGAAGCGACAGCGGCGCGAGCAGGGCGAACGGGATCAGGGTCGCGACCAGCCCATCCGAGAGGTTCTCGGCGGCACTTTCGATCGCCCCGCTGCGGAGTTCCGCAGGCGAAAGCGTCGATGCGTCCCGGCCGACGAGCCCCCGGATGCGTTCACGGGCCGTCTCGAGGTCGTTTTCCGTCGCGACGACGACCTCCTCGGTCAACTCGAGCAGCGAGCGCAGACTCATCGTCAGGAAGAGCACGGTGCCCGCAACGACAGCACCGGTGACGGCGTGGACCTCGCTTGCGGCGAAAACAGCTCCAGCGGCGGCCCCGGCAGGAACGAGCGGTGCGAGTACGGCGACGAAAACGCCAACCAGTCGCTGGCCGGTCGGCGAATCAGTCCACTCCCGGTCCAGCCAGCCGACGAGCGTTCCGAACCAGGCGACCGGATGTGCGGCGGTCCGAGGCTCGCCCACCAGCAAATCGAGGGCGAACGCGAACCCGATCAGTGCAACCGTCGTCAACGCCACTTTTGGTCACCCCTCCTCCTGACTTTCGGCCTCGAGCGTCTCCAGTTCGGCCGGTACGTCCTCGAGCGGCGTCTCCTCGAGAAGGATCGCCTGCCCACCGACGTCTTCGATCCCGCCGTCGGTCCGCGGGTCGTCGCCGACGTGGATCAGGTCTTCGGGGGAGACACCGAGTTCGTCGGCGGTCTGCTCGAAGATTTCGGGAGCCGGCTTGCGCCAGCCACAGCCGACGCTCGAGACGATAGCGTCGAAGTCGTCGCGGCCGAAGTCGGCCCTGACGAGCGTCCGGCCAACGAGTTCGGGGACGCTACAGTTCGAGCAGAGCGCGACGGGGCCGTGCTCGCGGGCGGTTTCAAGCGCCTCGTGTGTGCCTGCTCGAGTTTCGACGACAGGGTCGAACGCGGAGACGACGGCCCGTCGCGGGACGTTTCCAGAGGGGTGGACGCCGCGGCTCGCGAGTGCGCGGGCGACGTGGGCGTGCAACGGCACCTCGGCACCCTCGGGCGCGTCGACGTGGGGCTCGCGGTAGGCGTCGTCCCAGTCGTCGGGGACGGAAACGCCGCGGGCCTCGAGTTCTGCGGCGACGGCTGCCGCCGGATCGTCGGGGGTGTCGGCGCGAACGAGGGTTCCGAAGAGGTCGAACGATACTGCCACGCTCGTGTGATTAGCACAAGTGAACTTTAGGTTCGCGGTTCGCTCGAGCGGTGTTCAGCAACGAATCGAAACAGACCGTTCCGTCCTCGATCAGCCGTCGCCGTCGTCCGACGGCAGATAGTGCTCCCGGTGGACGACCCAGGACTCGTCTTCCTCCTCGTCGATCGCAGTCACGACGATCTGATCGCCGTCCGTATCGTAGGGGATGTAGAGCGTGTGACCACCGTCCCAGGTAGCGGTGAACTCGTCGTCCTCGCGGTCGTAGGCACCCGTGGACGCCCCTTCGATGGTGGTTTCGATCTCGATACGGTTGGCCTCGACGCCGCGTTCCTCCGTGATTTCGACGGCAGCCTGGGGAACGTCACTCCTCGGACTGTCGTACTCCCAGTCGACCTCGACGACCACGTCGTCGTCTTCGTCCTCGATCGGTTCGTCGAACGCTTCCTCGGGATCGTCCGGCGTGTCGTCGACTGCCGCCGCGAACAGATACCGCCAGTCGCCGTCCTCGGTCGCAAGCACCCAGATCATGTCGTCTTCCGTCGGCTCCTCGGCGCCAACCTCGACAGTCGCCAGCTCCTCGCCCTCGAGCGTCTCGGCGAGGTCCTCTTCCTCGAACCAGAACTCCGCACCCTCGAGTTCGAACACGTCCTCGACCGTGGCATCGTCGTCGCGTACCTCCATCTCGACCTCCTCGAGTGCTTCCTCGTCGCCACCGCCGCGGAACTCCCAGCCTTCTTCGACCCAGGCAGCGGGATCTACGGGATTGTCCGAGTGAGAGAGTTCGCTCATTCGGTCGAGGTCTTCGTCGACGGCCGCTTCCAGATACGCGTAAACAGTGGCTAGCGGGCCGTCGTCCGGATACGGATCGCCTTCTTCGGTTGATTCGTCGCCGTCATCGGTCCCGGTATCGCTGTCGTCGCCTGAATCGACAGCGAACCCGTCACCGAGACAGCCCGAAAGCGAGACGGTAGTGACGATGCCGGCCTGGAGTGCGTGACGTCGAGAAATCGTAGAATCCGCAGTGCTCTCGTCGCTATCGCTCCGTTGAGAGGGACTATCTCTGTCGGAGACCATACCATTGATACGTGAATTGGATTATTTAGCGTTTTGAAATGACGGAATTCGTGGAGAACGTCGGCAAGACTGAGGTCAGTATACCGAACGAACGGCGACGAGACGGCCCACTACTTTTTGCGCAGCCATCCTGCGTATTCCGGGTTTCCGAGTATATCACTCCAGTAATAGAAGAGTAAGACGATAACCGCCATCAGAACCCCCATCGAACACCGGATACGAGACTATCGCCGGAGAGAACAGAGACGAGACCGATCGTCGCCGGAAGAAGCACCAGCAGTGCAATCGACTGCTTGAGAGCAAGCGTCGTCCCTATCTCACTCACTGTCCGATACGTTCCGTCTACGTCTATTCCCTTTTTCGATCAACGAACAGGTCGAACCGCATCGACCACGATCACTCGAGCGGTACGATATTCGACTCGAGGTCCCGCGGATAGTAGGTCAGCCACTCGATACCGTCCTCGGTGACGGCGATGGTGTCGGAGTGACGGTAGCCGTAGGTGTCGGTGTAGATGCCGGGTTCGATCGTCCAGACGTGGCCGGGCTGCATCACGGCGTCGGCTTCGTCGTAGTTCGTGTGCTCGCTCTCGCAGTGATCGGCCCACCCCTCGTCGATGTACGGCGGTTCGTGGCCGCCCATGCCGATGTTGTGGCCGACGTGGTGCTGTGCGAGGTCGGCGACGCCCTGCTCCTCGAAGTACTCCTCGACGACGCGGTCGACGGCCGCGATGGGGACGCCGGGGCCGAGTTCGTCGATCGCGATCTCCTGAGCCTCGAGCATGATCTCGAAGTAGTGAACCTGCTCGTCGTCGGGGTCGCCGACGAACATCGTCCGCTCGAGTTCGGAGTAGTAGCCGTCGACGTTCGCGCTCGCACCCGTAACGAGCACGTCGCCTGCCTCGAGTCGGCGGTTCGCGGTGTGGCCGTGGGGAAGTCGTGTCTGTTCGCCCGTGATGTAACCCGCGTGGACGGGCCCGTCGCCGCGGGTGCGGGCGACGTACTGGTCGCCGAGGGTGTCGAGCATCGCGCGCGAGGCCTCCATCGAGGCTCGCTGGCTCACCGTGGCGGGATGGGCACCGGGTTCGGTGTACTCCGCGAGGTAGCGGTGGCCGAGGTTCGCCCACTTCGCGGACTCCCGGATCAGGTCGAGTTCGACCTCGGACTTCTCCCAGCGCATACGGGCGACCCAGCCCTGGCTCTCGAGGTCGACGAACTCCGACAGCGCGGGGCCCTGGTAGCCCATCACGCCCGGGGCACCGTCGGCGTCGGCCGCGACGCTCTCGACGCCCAGTTCCTCGAGCATCGAGACTGCGGTCTCGATCGGTTCGCCGCCGGGATAGTCCCGGTAGTGATAGACGGCGTCGATCCGCGGGTTCGACTCGATGCGCTCGACCTCGAGTCGGGGAACGGTGATCGCGATGCGTTCGTCCGTCACTGCGAGGACGACCGGGCGTTCGGTCTGGATGTGATCGAACCCGGTGAGATACTCGATGCTCGTCGCGCCGAACCAGACGCCGGCGTCCGCGTCGGTTTCGGCGAGTCGGTCGCGAACGGCCTCGAGGCGGTGTTCGAACTCCTCGACCGGAAGCTGTGTCGACATACGGCTAGGTCA
This sequence comes from Natronobacterium texcoconense, assembly GCF_900104065.1. Taxonomy (NCBI): domain Archaea; kingdom Methanobacteriati; phylum Methanobacteriota; class Halobacteria; order Halobacteriales; family Natrialbaceae; genus Natronobacterium; species Natronobacterium texcoconense. Next base: position 1,160,472 of record NZ_FNLC01000002.1, read on the forward strand.
GTCGGGACCGGGACAAAAACGTTCAGGAGGGAACCGTACGCTGCCGGTTCTACGTGGGTCGAAAGAAAACGGGAAACGAACTCGGCTCAATCGAGACGGGCGAACGCCAGGTTGCCCGAAATGTTCTTGATGTAGATGTCGACGACGTCGCCTTCCTCTGCGCCAGGGACGAAGATCGTGTACTCGCCTTTCTCCGCGACACCATCGCCCTTGCGGCCCGTGCCGGTGATCTCGACGGTGTAGGTCTTGCCTTCCTCGACGGCTTCCTGCTGTTGTTGCTGCTGGCTGCTCGTCGAGCGCTTGGTGACCGGTCGGAACGCACCACAGGCGTCACAGCGAAGCATCGGCGTGCGGTCCTCGCGGACGAGTCGGGTGTCCGGCAGGCCACACTCCGTACAGAGGACGTACTCGTCGACGTAGGCGTCGACGGCCGCGTCGAAGTCCTGCTGGGAGAACGTCCCGTTGTACCGGGCGCGTCCGTCCTCGAATTTCCCGCTGGTCCCCAGTTCGCGCTGGATGAACCGGTGGAGGTGTTCGGCCTCGCGCGAGAGGACGTCGGCGATGTCGTCGACGTTCGTGAACCGGGTGAAGGCACCGTCCTTCTGGGCCTCCGCGTCCGGAATCTGTAACCGCTGTTCGTCGCCCCCGATGTCGGGGACGTCCTCCATCGCTCGGTCGAGACTCGATTCGTAATCCATACACGAACGAAGACGACGGGAACGTAAATCCGTTCTGCTATCACGATCCGCCCGATAGCGACCGGTTCGATCGCGGGCCGCTACGGACGGCTATCGGAGGGAACGTCGCTCGAGCGAGAACTCGAGACCGACGCTGTCGTCACGTCAGAGGGTTTCGCTTCCGCTCTCGCCCAGCGACCCCTGCTTCTGGTCGTCCAGTCGTTCGAGGTCCCGTTCGGTGTTTGCCTCGTGATGGTCGCCCGCCTCACCAGTGATCTCGCCGTACACGGCCTCGCGAACCTCTTCAGGAGAGTCGTACTCTTCGCCGGCGAGTCGGTCGAAAACGCTGCCCAGCGACTCCGTCTCGTTGGGCATGTCGATCGGTTCGTTACCGTACTCGGCAGCGATCTCCTCGCTCGTAGTCGGGTACTCGAGTTCGCCGAGATGCTGTTCGACGTCCTCGAGGATGGACTCGGTCCGATCGGCCCGGTCGGACTTGCGCTGTTCGGCGTGGTCCTGTGCACGGTCGCGACTCCGATCGTTTCCACTCATAGGTGACGTTTCCCGGACCCGCGGGAAAAGCGACCGGCAGGCGTTTGCGCGTTCGGCAGCCTCGATTTCGAGAGACGGCGACACCATCGCCGGTGTCTCCTTGGAAGGCTTGCACACTATTCAACCACCGTTTATGTGTCTCCGGTCCCAACTCGAGTACGACCCTGGCAGGTGGCGCGTTGCCCGACGGCTACCTCTTCCCAGGGTCGTTCGATTCTCGAGGCCCGCTATCGGTTTCTACCGACCGTCAGCGACGCGACCGCAAGCGAGAACCGGCCGACAACGGCGACCGAAACGGACAGCGCCTGCCACTGCCAGCTATAGCGTTTTATACGAGTGTAATCTGTCCCACATATGGCAACGAGAGTCCCGATCGAATGTCCGATCTGTCACGACGTAATGCACAAAGGCCAGCAACTCGAGCAACATCTCTACCACGACCACGAGAAGCGCAAACTCGCGAAGTTCGTCGTCACCGAGACGATGGCGATGGAAGCACACGAAGTCTCCGAGTAACCGCGAATCGCGTCGTTTACAGAAGGTACAGGCGAAAGCCCACGGCTTTAGCCGTGGGGATGAAGCCGTCACTGCTGCATCGTTCCACGTTTCACAACAAGCTGGATATTCCACGTTGCACGATCCATACCTTCAAGTAGGTTTCTCTACATAGGTTACGTATGGCGAAACAGGCCGTCACTCGTACCTACACTGCTTCCATCAGGAACCAGCAACAGGTGTCTGACGACCTTGACTCGCTCGGGTTCGCCGCCAGTAAACTCTGGAATGTCGGACGGTGGACAATCAGTCGTGTCTGGGACGAAATCGACTATATCCCTGAACACGACGAACTCACCGCGTACCTCAAGAGCCACGAACGCTATGATGACCTCCATTCTCAGTCAAGCCAGCGAGTCCTTCAAGAACTCGCTGAGGCGTTTAACGGCTGGTACGGCAAACGACGCAACGGAGATACGAGAGCGAACCCACCCGGCTACCGCAAACACGGCGACGACCACCCACGAAGCACGGTCACGTTCAAAGCCGCTGGCTTCAAACTCGACACCCAGTACGACCGCGTTCGACTCTCAAAAGGGTCGAATCTTAAGGAGTACTGGTCGGACTTCATCCTCTGCGAATACCAAACTCGCCCCGACGTTGACTTCTCCACAGTCGAGAGCGTCCAACAGGTACGAGCGGTCTGGACAGGTGACGGGTGGGAACTCCACTTCGCGTGCAAAGTCGAGGTCGAAGTGTCCGAAGCACCGGGTGAGAAGACCGTGGGTGTTGACCTCGGCATCAATAACTTCGCTGCACTCGCCTACGAAGATGGCCATGCCGAACTGTACCCGCTGAACTGCCTGAAGCAGGACGACTACTACTTCAGCAAGCGGATTGCCCGGTGTGACGACGCTGACTCCAAGCAAGCGACTCGGTTGCATCAGACGAAGTCGGCTCGCCGAACCCACTATTTCCATACACTCTCGAAACACATCGTCCAGCGGTGCGTTGAGGAGAGGGTTGGAACGATTGTAGTGGGGGATCTCTCCGGCATCCGCGAAGATGGGGAGAACGGCGACTCAAAAGACTGGGGTACGCACGGCAACCTTGACCTGCACTCGTGGGCGTTCGACCGCTTCGTCGACCTGCTCGAATACAAGGCCGAGATGGAAGGCATCACGGTCAAGCACGTATCCGAGCGAGATACGTCGAAGTCGTGTTCGTGCTGTGGCCGGGAGCGCAAAGCAAACCGTGTTGAACGCGGCTTGTACGTGTGCGATGACTGTGGGGCAGTGATGAACGCGGACGTGAACGGTGCAGAGAACATTCGACAAAAAGTATCTCCGAGTCTCACCTGTGATGGGGGAGATAGGAGTAACGGCTGGTTGGCACAGCCATCGACGTTCCTGTTTGACAAGGAAACTGGTGCGTTTGCACCTCAAGAACAGATCACGTCGTAAACCACAATATCCCAACGAGGAATCCCACGGCTTCAGCCGTGTGGAGGATGTCAAAGGGTTTCCCGGCTCTCGAAGCGTCGGTTGCGTACTGGTTCATCCGTCTCGTTCGCGTCTGAAACAGGCGAAAACGGAGCGCTATGGACGACGACTGGAGCGACGCCATCGATAGTAGCCACTGCAAGTCAATGCACACCTGATCGCACGAAAACTGTGCGATCAGTGTGTAAATAGTTGCAGTTGTTATTATAACGCGTTCGTTCACCACAAGACACATGTGAAATACCTCACAATTGCTGCAAGTGACGATAGAAAACCAGGTGCAGGTGCTCGTCGTCCTCGGCCTCGTCGTTCTCGTCGTCTCCCTGCTGTTTCCCGTCTGGAGCCTGTCTACCTACTCCGCTCACGTCCAGTCGATCGGATCACCACCCGACGACGCGACCGTCATCGACTCGAACGAACTCACGCCTCGAGAGCAGACGGTCGTAGCGGAAGGTAAAGAGCGGAGTGACGCCGTCGAAATCTACGGCTACTGGGGATCCCACCAGCACGAGGACAGCGCGTTACCGTTCTCGGGCCACTGGTTCGATACGCACACCGTCGGCGCGGTCGTCGACGACGGCAGTGACTACTACAGGGTCGAATACGATCCCGGCGGTGCACCGATCATTACCTACGCGGTCACCGGTTTCGGCTTCGTATCGGGGCTCGTCGTGTACGCACTCGGCGTCGGTGCCAGGGCGTCGGTTTCTCGAGGATGGTCCGATCGACTTCCCCAAATTCTCGTCGTCCATGGACTCGTCCTCGGCGTCGCGACGCTACTCGGTCTCCTGTGGATCGGTAACGCGAGTGGGTATCTGTGGCCGGTTCAGTGAGTATCCGTGACGGCGGACACATCTGCCGTACCTTCGGTGGTTCGACTCGAGCGTTCGAACGACCGCTTTTACCCTCTGGTTTCGGGTAGAATTCTCAGTTGCTGAAGCGGAGCGACCGACGGTCGGAGGTATCGAACGGCGTCTCTCGACCAAAACAGCTACTACAGATCGTTCTCGAATACTGACAGCATGTCTCGAAGAGACGAGAGGCTGAAACAAATCCTCCTGATGCTGTTCGCGATCCAGGTGTCGATTCTGGTCGTGATCTTTCCCAGCCTCTACCCGCTGCTCCTGATCGTGCTCGTCCTCGTTTCGACGGTGCTCTTCATGGAGTTCACGCACTGGTTCGACGAATACACGTGGGGAGGGTGAGCCAGGGCCTCCAGCCCGATCTTTCGAAGATCACGCCGAACAGGTTCGCCGCCCTGAGAAGCAGCATCGGTATTCGGTTGGCGGTTGCGACCGAGACAGCTCACAGCGGCATCTGAACGAATCGCCTGCTCGAGCGTTGCGGGGGTGTGTGAGAACCGTCTATGACGGCCTTGTACCGAGGCGGTCAGGAAGATGTGCTGTCAGGACCGCGCGGGACGTCCGCTATTTCGAATCGAAATGGATTAAAACCGGCTAGGTCAACAGTCTGATCCGAACTACCCTTCGGCCCCGTCTATGCGCCTTCGCCTTTACGCTCTCTGTACCGCAATCGTTCGCACCGTCTTGAGGATTCTTCACAACCCGGTCAAGGCCGCGTTGTGGTACGTCGGTGCCGCACTCGCACGGGCAGGGGTCGTCGAACAGCACCGCGTCGACCGCACGACGGACCTGGCGTGGCCGCGGATAGTAACCGGGATCGCTCGGACGTCGAAATCCGCCGCGGACGTCGCGATGATCGGAATCGCGGTCGGGACGGCGGGGGTTGCAGGCGTCGGGATCGCGACTCCGCTGGCGTTGCTCGGGGCGACGCTGGGGGCTGGCGTCGCGGGCGGGACGATCAGTCTGGTCTCACAGCGATTCGGTGCCGAACGCTACGACGAACTCGATCTCGTCGTGAAACAGAGCGTCTGGTTGACCGTTCTCATCTGTTCACCCCTCGTCGTTCTCTTCTGGACGTACCCGGTCGAACTCGTCAGCCTCATCTCGAACGACCCGGAGACCGTCCAGCACGCCGCGACCTATCTCCAGGTGATGAGCGTCGCCACCGTCTTCATCGGTCTCAACCTCGTCGGAAGTCGCACGCTCATCGGCGTGGACGACTCCTACAGCGCGATGATCGCCCGCGGTGGCGGAGCGATAGTGAACATCGGACTGAACGCCGTGTTCATCTTCGGGCTCGGAATGGGCGTCGCCGGTGCCGCACTCGGGTCGGTGATCGCGAACGTGGTCACGACCGGGCTGTTCGCGTACGGGCTCCTCGGCGGACGATTCCCCTACGTCGGAACCTTCCCCGTCACGCTCTCCCTCTCGGGGCCGTACTTCGACGCGTCGCTCACTCGCGACCTCGTGGAGATCTCGTCACCGATCGCGGTCAAGAACCTGGTACACCGGACGGCGCAGTTTCCCCTCCTCGCCATCGCCGCCTCGTTCGGGCCCGAGGTCGTCGCGGCCTACACCATCGCTCGACGCGTACGGGACCTGACTGACACGCCGAGCTGGGGACTCAAACTGGCCTCGAGCAGTCTCGTGGGGCAACATCTCGGCCGGTCCGACGAAACGGGTGCTACGGCGTACGGGTGGGACATCCTCCGGATCACGATCGCGATCTACGTACTCGTCGTCGTCGGCGTCATCGCGTTCGCCGAACCGATCGCCGGCGTCTTCGTCGACGATCCTGCGACACTCCCGACGGCGACGGTGTTCGTTCAGGTCTCCGCGATCAGCGTGTTCTTCTTCGGCGTCGGCGGATCGGCTGCAGGTCCGCTCAACGCCGCCGGAGACACCCGGTGGCCGCTATACGCTCGGGTGTTCGGCCTCTACGCGTTCGCGATCCCGGTAGCGTACCTCGGCACAGTCGCGCTGCCGGTGCCCGTCGCCGGTACGGTCACGCTCGGAATCACCGCACTGTACGCCTCGTTCGTCCTCGAGACGCTCGTGCCAGCACTCGTGTGTTTCTACCGATTCGCCTCCGGAAAGTGGAGGGTCGTCAGCCGGGCGTACCGTCCCGAAGCGGCGACTGCGGACTGAGAGCACTGCTGTGTCGAAGCGGCGAGAGTCGAGAAATACACTCCGCTGGCCGAACGTCGAATTCGACGATCCCGGGCACGAGCCGCCGATGCCACGGCAGGTTGTGTAACGCTGTATTACGAGGATGGACAGGCTGATCTCCAGTTGCTAGAATCGGCTTGAAAGTAGGTTCGCCCTCCCCGATTTGAACAGATGGAAGACGGTCCGCCTCGCTTCGCTCGGCGGCTGCGACTTCCGTGTTCAAATCGTGTCGGGATCTCCTTTTCGTGATTCCGGCGACTCGCTTCGCTCGTCGGTTGGAATCACGAAAAGTCCGCCCTCCCCGATTTGAACGGGGGGCAAGTCGATCTACAGTCGACTGCTCTACCAGTCTGAGCTAAGGGCGGTTGCACTCGTACGTAGCCGCCGAGGGAAACATAAGGGTTATCATTCGCAGGCGGCGCCGGCATGTAACGAAAGGTGAACGACAGAAGGATTGATATGGCCCGAAACGCTATGTGGTGTTATACCGCCTCATGAGTAAAATCACGTTCCGCGCCGACGACGAGCTCGTCGATGCGCTCGAGTCGCTCGAGCTCTCGAAGAGCGAGGCGATGCGGCAGGCGCTCCGGGCCTACATCGACGAGGGGCCGGATCGCGAACGTGAGACGGGAGGTTCGTCGACGTCCGTCGACGACGTCGTCCGCGAGCGCGTGGACGAACTCCTCGAGGAGCGGCTCCGCGAGGAGCGACGCCGAGGCCACGCGCCGGCGTACGACGATCATCCGCGCTCTCGCGCACACACGCGAGCACAGCAACCACAGGACGTAAACGTCTCCATCTCGCTCGAGGGAGGCCAGCTCCAGGCGGACGAGCAGGATTCCGAGCCGGAGCGAGCGCGGGATACCACCCAGACCGAACGTCCGGACGTCACACACCGATCGCAGCCGGAGCCGAACGCGTGTGGACAGTGTGGCGAACACGTTGCCGACGATCACGTCTACTGCCCCAACTGTGGGGAGAAGGCGTCTCGGCGACTGTTCTGTGACTGTGGCGACGAACTGCGATCGGACTGGGCGTTCTGTCCGAGCTGTGGTCGTCGGACGCCGTCAGCGGACGTGCTCGAGCCGAACTCCGCACGAGACGGACAGTCGTAAGACACGAAAAGTCCAGATCGGCGGAACTTTTATTACACTGGACAGTATTCGGTTCACTCGCGTAAGACGGTCGTCTTACAACGGAGCGAAACTGCGAAAATCGCCCGATGTCGGGCCGCTCCGGTGTAAGACACGCGCGTCAGACAGGGACGCGCGCCGTCTTACCCAACGGGGAATACAACCATGGAGCGTGTGACACTGCGAATTCCGAAACAGCAGATCGAAGAGGTCGAACAACTAGTCGATTCGGGTAAGTTTCCGAACCGTAGCGAAGCGATCCGATCGGCCGTGCGAGAGATGATCAACGAAGAATACGACGAGCAGCCCGAGCAGCAGCCCCGCGAACGCAACTGGGCGAAGGTGTAACGATGCAGGATATCGTTCAGGACGCACTCGACAACGCGGAAGAGGAACAAAAGCAGATGGACATCGAACTCGACAGCGACGAGTTCGGTGATCCACGCATCGTCATCGTCGGCTGCGGTGGCGCGGGGAACAACACGGTCAACCGACTGTACAACATCGGCGTCGAGGGTGCTGACACCGTCGCGATCAACACGGACAAACAGCACCTGAAGATGATCGAAGCCGACACGAAGATCCTGATCGGCAAGTCGCTGACCAGCGGTCTCGGCGCGGGCGGCGACCCCTCGATGGGTGAGCGCGCGACCGAGATGGCACAGGGGACCATCAAGGAGGTACTTGGGGATGCGGACCTCGTGTTCGTTACTGCAGGGATGGGTGGCGGCACCGGGACGGGTGCCGCTCCCGTGGTCTCGGAGATCGCCAAAGAACAGGGCGCGATCGTCGTCGGCATGGTCTCGACGCCGTTCAACGTCGAGCGTGCGCGGACGGTCAAGGCCGAAGAAGGCCTCGAGCGACTGCGCGAGCAGGCCGACTCGATCATCGTCCTCGACAACAACCGGCTGCTCGACTACGTGCCGAACCTTCCGATCGGCAAGGCCTTTTCGGTCATGGACCAGATCATCGCCGAGACGGTCAAGGGTATCTCGGAGACGATTACACAGCCCTCGCTGATCAACCTGGACTACGCGGACATGTCCACCATCATGAATCAGGGCGGCGTCGCCGTGATGCTCGTCGGGGAGACACAAGACAAGAACAAGACCGACGAAGTCGTCAAAGACGCGATGAACCACCCACTGCTCGACGTCGACTACCGTGGAGCGTCGGGTGGCCTGGTCCACATCACCGGCGGTCCCGACCTCACACTGAAAGAGGCCGAAGGGATCGCCGACAACATCACCGAACGCCTCGAGGCCTCCGCGAACGTTATCTGGGGCGCTCGCATTCAGGAGGACTACAAGGGCAAGGTTCGCGTGATGGCGATCATGACCGGCGTCCAGAGTGCACAGGTACTCGGCCCGACGACACAGAAGCAGGCAGACCGCTCGCGTGCCAGCATCGAAGGGCTCAACGACGCCGACTTCGACGCGAGCAACCACGTCGAAGACGTCAACTCGGCTTCGACCTCGCAGTCGCGTACTCGTTCGAACACCGACTACGGAGCCCAAAGCGACGGAGGTCGAAACGAGGTCGAACAGCAAAACGGCGTCGACGTGATCCGGTAACTGCACTCGAGGCCGTCTCGGATTTTGCCGATTTTCTTGAACCGAAAGCTCGTAAGCCAGTGGCAACTGAATCCGTATATGCACGCGCTCGTCTTCGCAGCCGGCCGCGGGAGCCGTTTACGGCCGTATACGGACGAAACGCCAAAGCCGCTGCTCGAGGTCGCGGGCGAACCCATGCTCGTTCGACTATTACGGTCGATCGCCGACGCAGGGATCGAAGAGATCACCGTAGTCGTCGGCTACGGACGCGAAGCGATCGTCGACCGAGTCGGCGACTCGCTCACCGGCACGCCGATTACGTACGCCGTCCAGCACGAGCGAAAGGGGTTAGCTCACGCACTCTATACGGCCCTCGAGGACGGGTACGGTGTCTCGTTGCCCCGGCTGGACGTTCGGAACCCCTCCCTCCCGCCGCTTCCGGAGTCGGTTCCCGAGAACGTGTTGACGGTAAACGGCGACAACGTCTTCGAGGACTGTGATCTCTCGCGATTCGTCGAACGCCACTGTGAGACGGACGTCGACGGCACTCTCCTGCTCGATCGCGTCTCGAGAAACGAGGCCGAGACCACGGCACGCTGTGTCCTCGACGACGATGGAACGATCCGTTCGATCGAAGCTTCGACCGATGGCGCGCAACCGGGATACGTCGCGGGTGGCGTACAGACCCACGACACTGCGTCCCTTCTCGAGGCCTGTCTCTCCCTCGAGCGTGCCGACAGCGGCGAGTACGAACTTGCCGAGGCGCTCGAGTCGCTCACCAGTCGTAACCGCTACGTCGGCATCGAACTCGAGGGTTGGCATCTGAACGTCAATACGCCCGCGGATCTCGAGCGAGCACGCCGACGGCTCGACAGTGTGTGACACGAACTCGCGCTATACGCATCTATCGTCGTACAAAATACAGTCAAATCCGCCGCCGTCTGCGTATGACGCGTCGTACACGCTGACGACACGCGACCGGCACAACAGACTGACTCAGGCGAGCGACTCGAGCAGGGAGCACTTCCGGCAGACATCTCGCGTCGTCGTCGACCCGCATTCGACGCAGTCCTGAAGATCCGCTCCGTCGTCGCCGCTGTACTTCTCGGCGGCGATGCCGGCGAGTTCCTCGTACCCCGAGATGATCGAGTGACGGGTTCCGGGATGGTTCTCCTCGAGTTCGTAGAGTAACTGCTGGATCTCGCCGCGATAGGCTTCGCTAGCGTGTGGACATTCGGTGATGTGTGCCGGCAGATCGTCGATGTGAGCGTAGAGGGCGACTTCCTTCTCGGGGACGTCCCGCAGCGGCTTCGCACGGGGGACGAACTCGTCCTGGTCCTCCCGGTCCGAGAGCGGGCCGAGGCTCGCGTCGAAGTGTTTCGCGATCTGTTCGACATCGCCCTCGAGGAAGTTCATCAGCGCAGTCTGGGCCTCGTCGTCCAGGTTGTGGCCCGTCAGCAGGAGGTCGGCCTCGAGTTCGTCGGCGTACCGCGAGAGGACGTCCCGGCGGAAGACCCCACAGTAGGCGCAGGCGGCCATGTTCTCCGGATCATCTTCGACGACGTCGTCCATCTGAATCCCGAACTCCTCTTCGTAGCCGACGACCTCGTGGCGAATTTCGAGGTCTTCGGCCAGTTCGACGCAGGCATCGACCGACTTGTCCCGGTAGCCGTCGATCCCTTCGTGGATCGTCAGCCCGACGAGTTCGATGCGCGGGTCCTCGGCGAACGTGTCGTGGAGGATCTTGGTGAGGACGACGCTGTCCTTGCCACCCGAGAGGCCGATGACCCACGTCTGGGGGTCGTCGGGTGTCGCGTCCTGCGGGACGAGGTCGTCGCGCCGGACCCGGCGGCGGACCCGCTTTTCGACCGACTCGCGGAAGTGATCGGCACAGAGGTGCGCCCCCGAGTAGGCGGCGTGCATGACCGCCTCCTCGCCACACCGGTTACAATCCATCACCGAGGCGTTGTCGACGCGTACTCATCACGGTTTCGTCTGCAGACCGGCCCGAGGCCAGCACAGACGCGATCGAGTGACTACGATCGAGGACCGGGAGCCGGCGCGAGGTCGTCGACGAGGTGCTCGAGGGTGCGATCCATCTTCTGGATTTCGTCGGTCTGCGACTGGACTTCGCTGGCGATTTCCTCGGTCTCGTCGGCAATGTTCTCGGCGCTGGCGACGGTCTGGTCGATCATACTCGCGACCTCTTCGGTGCTCGAGGCCTGCTGGTCGGTCGCGGCTGCGACTTCCGTGATGCCGTCCGAGACCTCGTCGACGGTGTCGTGGATCTCCTCGAGAATGTCGGTCGCCTGGTTGACCGACTCGATTCCCTGTTCGATCCGGTCGTTGTTCTCCTCTAAGCTGTCGACGGCCGTCGCCGTGTTCTCCTCGACGTCGTCGATCATGCGTTCGATCTCCGCCGCTCGCTCCTGGGAGTTCTCGGCGAGGGTCTTCACTTCGTTCGCGACGACGGCGAACCCGTCTCCGGATTCGTCCGCGTGTGCGGCCTCGATGGAGGCGTTCAAGGCAAGCAGGTTCGTCTGGTCGGCGATATCGTTGATCACTTCGACGACCTGGTCGATCTCCGTGACGCTTCGCTGGATCGCCCTGACGTCCTCGGAGACGTCCATCGCAGCCTCCTGGATCGATTCCATCGCATCCCCGATATCGGTCGCCGAGTCCTGACCTGACTCGGCGAGGTCTCGAGCCGTCTCGCCGGCCGCAGAGACTTCTTCAGCCGAAGATGCGATCTCTTCGACCGACGCGGAGAGATTCGAGGTTTCGTCGGCTACCTCCATGACCGCCTCGTACTGCTCGCGGGCTTCGACGTTGATTTCCTCGAGTCGGTCGCCGATCTGGTCCGTGCTCTGGCCGAGTTCGGCGATCGACTCCTGCATCTCGTTTGCGGCCTCGTTGTCGTGATCGACGTCCGTCTCGAGGTCGTCGACCTCAGAAGTGTCTACCTCGTTACTTATGTCCTCGCTGTCGAGCGTGGTTTTTCCCATACAGTCCCGTCCCAGAGGTGGTACTTAGCAATTACTGCCAACATTACAGATTATATTATCCAGTGGTCGGTCGGAAAACACAGTTCGGTAGCGCCACCACGATAGTGGCTCGAGGAAGCGTCGGTGGCCGGACTACTGGACCGGAACGATAGCCTGCTCCTCGACCGCCTTCGCGCCGTCCTCGAGCGACTCGAGGACGAGGTCGACGTATCGCTCTCGAGCGACTGAGGAGAACAGTTCGTGGCCGCCGTCGTAGAGTACGACGTGTTCGGCGGGGACGCGCTGGCCGATCTCTCCAAGGTCGATAACTGGGTCCCGGAGCGAACAGAAGACGACTGCGTCGTGGTCGATGGTCAGCAACGATTCTTGGGCGTGGCGGGTCTCACGGACGAACGCCGGAGATATCCACCGGGGTGTCGTCGCTATCTGGTGGTCGGTCGCCTTCCCGCCTAAGACGTCCCGGCCCATCTCGCCGACCGGCAGGAACGGAAACGCTATCGGAAGCTTCGAAACGGCCTCGAGTGCGAGGTCGGGATACTCGTTGCCGTACCCCCACCACGGGCTCAAGTAGACGTGGTTGTCCGCGCCGTCTAAGGCCTGCGCGACCAGTGCGCCCGCACTGTGGGCGAGTAGCTGGTACTCCTCTACGTCGAGGACGTACTCGGCGATCGGCTCGAGCCAGTCGGCCTTGAAGTCCTCGATGTCCGTCGGGAGTTCGAAGGCGTGAACCCGGTAGCCGGCGTCGGTGAGTTTCCCGATGAGCCAGCTGACGTTCTCGTGGGTCCAGCGGTTACCCCAGCCCATGACGAAAACGAGCTCTTCGTCGCCGTCTTCGTTGAAGACGCGGTGTCGCATACAATCAGCTTCGACGGGGATCGATAAAAACCTGTACTCTTGACAGGACGTGTCGTGGCCTCGCTACTCTCGGCAACCGTCAGTCACTGAACCGACGTTTACCAACGGTTTTGGCCGTCGACGTCCGACTTGAGCCATGTTCGACGCGCTCCGTGCCCGACTCTACCGGCTCGGGTTCAACCTCTTTCCCGCCTATCGCGGAACCGGTGGCCGCGTCACCTACATCGCACCGGACTGGCAAGAGATCCGGATCAAGTTACCTCACTCCTGGCGAACCCGAAACTACGTGGGAACGACCTTCGGCGGGAGCATGTACGCCGCTGTCGACCCGTTCCACATGATGATGTTGCTGAAGACGCTCGGCGACGACTACGTCGTCTGGGACAAGGAAGCCGAGATTCGGTTCAAGAAACCGGGCCGTGACACGCTGTACGCGACGTTTACGCTCTCCGACGAGGAGGTCGACGCCGTGAGAGCCGAACTCGAGAGCGAGGACACCGACGCGGTCGACCGTCACTACACCGTCGACCTGGTCGACGACAAAGGTGCCGTCCACGCGACTATTCGGAAGACGGTCTACGTGACGACCGCGTAACGAGAACCGTTTTGCGCCTCGAGCCCACAGTTTTGCCAATGAGTGGATTTGACCGTGCGGACGCGGTCGACCGACTCGAGGAACTCGTCGACACCGTCGAGGACGAACGGATGCCGGTCCCGATCCGGGAGGTGTGGGCCTTCGGCGACGTCGCGCTGGGACTCGACCCCGTCGAACGGCTCGACGTCTACGTGACGAAGGACGTGTTGATGCGCGACGATAGCCCGTCCGGAGACGACTCGAGCGACGAGGACCCCGAAACCCGGTTTCGCGAGTCCCACGGTATCGAGGGCGTCGGCAAGTCCGTTCGTTCGGACTGGGCCGCAGAGTACGCCGAGTACCTCCGGGCGAACGCCGCCGGCCACGCCGCCCCCGAAAAATGTCTCGCCGCCCACCTGCTGGGCGACGACGAATCGGAGCCGGTCCACCTCGAGGTCTGTAACGCCTCCTTCGAGGACAACGTCACCCAGCGGTTGCGAGGCGCACAGCTACGAGAGGACTACACGCAACTGCTCGATCCTCGCGGCGTCTGCCTCTGGGCCGACGGCGTCCGCAGCGACGAGGCGTTCCGGAAACTCCGCGAGAGCGAACTCGCCCTCCCGACACTATCGTCGGCACTCGAGATGCTCGGGATGGGCGACGACGAGGCGGCCGAGGCCGCCAGAGAACTACACGCCTGGCGAGAAGAGCAGGAGGGTGTGACGGTTCGCGGAGACGTGGTCTAAGCCCAGTTAGACATCTCGCCGCCGGAACCAGATCGCACTCGCCGCGAGCAAAACGACGATCATCGCGACCAGCACGGCGACGTTGACGAGGTCGTACGTGCTCTCGAGCAGGATTTCGTTCGGATCGTAGTACCGCGCCGGCGAGATGGCGCCGAACGCCTCGTAGTCGGTATCGATCAGCAGCGACTCGATCAGGAAGAGTCCGAACGTGACGCCGATAGCGGCCCGCTGTGCGATGCCGGTCCGGTCGACGATCACTGACGCGAGCAGTCCGATCGCGCCACAGGCGAACAGGTACGGAATCGACAGCAGGTGTACTGCCAGCAGGTCCACCGCTGCGATCGGTTCGTCGATCAGGTGGCCGCCGACGTAGACCACGATCGGCGTGAGCACGTTGACCGCGACGATCGGCACAGCGAGTCCGGCGAATCGCTCGAGAGCGACCTGCGCCCGCGAAATCGGCATCGCGAGGACGATGTCCATGCGCCCGCGTTCGACGTCGTCGGCGATCGTTCCAGCCCCGAGGTAGGCCACGTAGAGGCCGAGCAGGATGATCCAGCCGAAGACGTAGAGTTCGAACGCCAGGAATCCCTCGAGGCTGGCCATCGTCTGGACGTCGAACACCCGGATCATCGCCTCCGGCAGCGCCTCCAGAATCTCCTCGTCTTCGCCGAACGCCTCGCTGTAGGACGGGAAGATCCAGACCATAAACCCCGCGAGGACGGCCATCGCGACCGAGAGGTAGATGCTCCCCCGAATGCGGTTTCGACCGTCGTAGCGGGCCAGATCAAGCATCCTCCTCACCTCCGTAGAACCGCAGGAAGACGTCCTCGAGTGGCGCTTCCTCGATCGAGAGGTCGACCAGCCGATGCTCGCGGAGTCGCTCGACGAGATCGTTGACGTCGCCGGTGAACGTGAAGGTACACTCGGTAAACACCGTCTCCTGTTCGGTGGCTTCTCGATCGACCGACTCCGCTTCGAGGCTCGTCTCGAGGTCGTAGACGCCTTCGATGTCGACTGCCGTCCGTGGAATCGGTTCGTCGGCTCGAAGCCGGACGACCTTGCCGCTGCGATCGAGCAACGCTTCGACCGGTTCGACCGCGACGAGTCGGCCGTCCCGGATGATGCCGACTCGGTCACAGAGCCGTCGGACCTCGCCTAAGATGTGCGAAGAGAGAAATACCGTCACGCCGCGTGCCTTTTCCGATCGGACGAACTCGGCGAATCGCTGCTTCATCAGGGGATCGAGCCCGCCGGTCGGCTCGTCGAGGATCACCAGATCCGGATCGTGCATGAACGTCGTCACCAGGCCGAGTTTCTTGACGTTCCCGTGGGAGTACTCGCGGATCTTCCGATCCAGCGGCGGGTCGAACAACTCGAGTAACTCCTCGCTTCGCTCGTCGCCTTTGATCCGTGCGTGTAACTCGAGGACGTCCCGGCCGGTCACCGACTCGTCGAACGCCGGACTGTCGGGCAGGTAGCCGATCCGACGTTTGCCCTCGAGCAAGTCCTTCTCCTCGGTAACCTCGTGTCCCAACACCCGTGCCGTCCCCGCGGTCGGGGAGATGAAGCCGAGTAACGTGCGGATCGTCGTCGTCTTCCCGGCACCGTTCGGTCCGAGGTAGCCGAACGTCTCGCCCTCTTCGACGTCGAACGTGACGTCGTCGTTTGCGAGGACTTCCCCATAATCTTTGGTCAGCCCCTCGAGTTCGATAACGGACATGTCGAGTCGTTGGAACGGAGTGCTTATGTAACCCATTGCTGATTTTCGTCGAGAGAGCCCGACGATACCGCTACTACGCGACCGACTTCGCGCGGCAGCCGTCCGAATGCTCGATCAGTGAGGGGAAACCTCGTATCGGAGTTCGACGATTCCAGATTCACGAGTCTCGGTCTCGAGGTGGTGAAGCCGCCGTCGGTCGCCGCTGCCGTCGAAGAGCGAAATGCCATCCCCCAGGAGGATCGGAACGATAGAGAGCCTGAGATCGTCGATCTGGTTCGCGCGCAGGAAGCTTCGAGCGAGCCGTGCACCTCCGACCAGCCAGATTCGGTCGTACTGCTGGTCGAGTTCGGCAGACAGATCGGTCACGTTCCCATCGTAGAATTCGACCGCGTCGGTGGCACGCGGAAGGTCCCGGCGAGTCAATACGTATGCCGGCCTGTCCTCGTAGGGCCACTCGCCGAACGAGCGTATCTGCTCGTACGTGTTCGATCCCACGACGAGGCAGTCGACGTCGGCGAAGAACGCCTCGTAGCCGTCGCTCGCCCCGTCGTCGAACTCCTCGAGCCACTCGACCCCACCGTCCTCGTCGGCGATGAAGCCGTCGACGCTCGCTGCAATGTAGAGGATGATCCGTCCGACCATCTCGTCCCTTCGACGGCTGGAGACTAATAGCCGACCGGAGAACCGTCTCCCTGCAAGTTCACGATCGAACGCGACCTACAGTGACGAAAAACGGAACGCACTCCTCGCGTTCGTACTCTCGGGACGCCATCTGATCGATTACGTCCCGCCCCATCTCGCGCCAGTCACTGCGGAGTTCGTCGTACTCGGATTCGGTCAACTCGCCCGACAGCATCGTCTCACGGTCGTCGGCCAGTCCCGCGCCCGACGCTTTCCGCCGTGCGGCGACGACCGAACGCTCGTCGTACGGCGGTTCGATCGTCCGGACGTGGTCGTACTGACGCGTCTCGAGTACCTCGAGTCCGGCAGTTTCGAAGGTCTCGCGGGCGTCGGCACCGAGCGCGACGTCTGTCTCGATGCCATCGAGGTAGGCTCGCCGCGCTTGCCGCTCGAGGTCGCCCTCGGTCTCGACGCTCGAGTCGACCGAGACGGCGGCGTTATTGGGTTCGACGGCCGCGACGAGGTCCGAGGAGACCCGTGCGAACTCCGTGATCGCGGCCGCAGGTTCGGGCAGGTTGATCAGAAGCGCCTGACAGACCACCAGGTCGAAGGCGTCGTCGGGAAACGGCAACTGGTAGGCGTCGCCGGCGACGACGGGGACGTGGTCTCCGGCGGCCTCGAGCAGGCGAGGATCGACGTCACAGCCGATCACGTCGGCCTCGGATTCGGCTGCGAGCACGCGACTCAGTTCGCCGGTGCCACAGCCGACGTCGAGAATACGCTCGCGGGACTCGAGTTCGAGCGGGGCGAGTGCTTCCCGCGAGTCGTCCCACATCCCCTGGCGGGTCCGGCTGAGGTAGTCTTCGGAGAACTCGCGCACGCGCTGTCGTTGTGCGGTCTCGAGTAAAAACGGGTCGGTCTCAGTCGGCGAACAGGTCGCGAGCGACGACAGCCAGCAACACCAGTCCGATCAGGATCATCGATCCCTGGGCGACGGCGGCGATGGTCGAGTCGACGGCACCGCCGGTCAACAGAGCGAGTACGTCGGGAACGCCGCGTACGGACCCGAGAACGCCGAGCAGTGCGAGTACTCCGATACCGTAGACGGCGATCCGCTGGCGGTCGGTCTGTCGGCCGACGATTCCGAGGACGGCGATGACGACGCCGAAGATGGCCGGGATGAGCGCCGTGACGCTCGCGAAGTCGGACAGTACGTAAGCCACGATGCCGACGACGACGAGAACTGCGCCGAGCACGATTCCGAGCGTGGGCGTCGTTTCGGTGGAGTCCATACGGACCGCTACTGGTAGCACATCCTATACGTTTCCGGTATCGTCGAGAGAAACGTTCGATCCGGCCGCGATTACTCGTCTCGGAGCTCTTTGACCTTCTCGATGTTCCAGGCGAAGCCGCGGCCGTCCTCCGTCGGCGTCTCGAGCGCAAAGGGCAGATCCCGCAGGTCTGGGTGGTTGACGATGGCCTTCATGCCGTCCTCGCCGATGTAGCCCTCGCCGATGTGGGCGTGTTCGTCCTTGTGGGTGCCGACGTCGTGTTTCGAGTCGTTGAGGTGGATGTACTCGAGATACTCGAGGCCGACGACGTCGTCGAACCGCCCGACGGTTTCGTCGACCGCTTCGGGCGTCGTGAGGTCGTTGCCCGCGACGAGCGTGTGCGCGGTGTCGATACAGATGCCGATGTCCGTCTCCGTGCGGTCGATGATCCCCGCGAGGTGGTCGAACTCGCCGCCGAGTTTGGTGCCGCTGCCCGCGTCGGACTCGATGAGGATCTGGACGCCCTCCGGTACGTCGAGGTCGTCGATGACGCCTGCGGCGTTGTCGAGACCGCCTTCGACGCCTGCGCCAGTGTGGGCTCCGAGGTGGACGTTTACGTACGGAACGCCCAGTTTGTCGGCGGCGTCGAGTTCCGCCTGCATGCTCTCTTTGGACTTGCGACGAAGGTCCTCCTTCGGCGTACAGAGGTTGACAAGGTACGAGGAGTGGATCACCCACGGGCCCTCGAGTTTCTCGTCGCTTTCCCCGCGGAACCCGTCGGCAGCCTCGTCACTGATTTCTGGCTGTTGCCAGACCTGCGGCGAAGTGGTGAAGATCTGTCCGCAGTTGCCGCCGAACGCCCGCTGGCGGTGAACCGCGTTGCGGATGTCGTCGTACGGCGGCGTTTCGTCGTCCGAAGAGACGCGTGAGCCGGAAATCGACACGTGTGCGCCGACCTTCATGGTCATGCGTTCCAGTCAGTACCGGTTCGTGATAGATACTTCGGACCGACCCGAGAGTTACTGCTCGCCTGCTTCGAGTGCTTCGCGATTTCGAATCCACGAGTCGGCTCCGTACTTCCGATCGGCGAGTTCCCCGGCGGCCTCGAGTTCGTCACGTTCCCAGCCGCCTTCGTCGGCGTCACACCAGTCACCGAGCGCGTCACCGATCGTCTCGAACGCCTCATCGCGGTCGATTCCGGCCTGTTCGCGGATGCTCGTCACTCGGTCAGCGAACGTCTCCGTCCCGATCGGATCCTCGGGATCGAAGACGCCGACGTGGTGGTCGGGCTCGAGATCGTAGCTCAGGGAGCCATGTTGGATGACGACGTCGCGCTGTCGGTACTGGGCGTTGCCGCTGATCTTCTGGGCGTCGGCGTCCGCACTCGCCGGTGCGACCACGTCGTGGGCCGGGTTGATATCCCGCAGGTAACACGACGGATAGTAGATCGACTCCTGTTTCGCTGCGGCGAAATCCGCGTCGACGCCCATGCGGTCGAACGCCTCGAGGATCGGCTCACAGAACAGTGCGTAACAGTCCATCAGGTCGCCAGGCACCTCGTCGGCGGGTGCGACGATAGTATAGGAGATGTCGGCGTACCGGTCGTGGTAAATCCCGCCGCCACCGGTCTGTCGCCGGGTGACGTCGATTCCCTCGCGGTCGCAGTACTCCCAGTCGACCGACGCAGCGTCCTGCCGATACCCCAGTGAAAGCGTACTCGGCTCCCAGGAGTAGACCCGGACCGTCCGCAGGTCGTCCTCGAGCGCGCGGCGAGCAGCGACCTCCTCGAGTGCCATCTGAGTGGCTCCATTCCGGGGGTCGTCCCGGATCAGCCGCCACTCGCGGTCGGCGAGTTCCGTCATGGTACGGCCCACGCGAGCGACGTGCAAATCGATTCCGATGGGTGCTCGAGGCCCCCGTGACGGCCGCAGTCACTGTCCGTTCGTGGTGGTCGTCACGACCGGGACGTCAGCGTTGAGAATGATCGATTGAGCGATGCTTCCGAACACGGCCTTTCCGGTCGGGGAACGTTTCCGAGAGCCGACGACGACGTAACGAGCGTCCTGTTCGTTGGCGTACTTGAGGATAGTCTTTGCAGGCTCCCCGACCAACCCCATCGTTTCCGATTGGACGGTGAGGTCGCCCGCCGCATCCTGTGCCACGTCCGCTGCCGCCTCTCGGACCTGTTCCATGCTAACCGATTTCCCTGCTTCTTTTTCCGCAGTTCGACCCATATCGAGAAAATCAGAGCGAGTCAGGACGTGGACGACGTGTACGGGATCGTCGAACGCTGTTGCGATAGTCTCCGCCTCTTCGATGACAGTACTCGCTCGCTCCGATCTGTCGACAGCTGCAACAACTACCATGAACATTCATTCTTATACAACCATTTAGGAATTACTCTATTTTTCTGATTTATATTTTCTCTTATACAAAATTCAGATGCCGTGTATAGGGCTTTGAAGTCGGACTTTAACAGAGAATAATCGGCAATCGACTAAGAGAACCGAATTCCTATTCCCTCATGATAATTATACCTTGATTGATATGGTGTGGTCCGCTCGAGAGGATCAGCGACCGATCCGAAAACGAGGTCTACAGACAGTCGTTTTCGAACAGGGTATCGATCGCATCGTCGTCGTATCCCAGCGCCCGAAGGACGGGCTCGGTGTCCGCACCGAGTTCGGGCGGATCGCTGGGTTCTACGGGGGAGAACGCCGACGAGCGGAGCGGGAATTTCGGGACAGAGACGTTTTCTCGATCGCCAGTGGCAGTCTCGATTTCGGTGAGTGCATCGGTTTCACGAAGATGGTCGTCCTCGCAGACTTCCTGGGCGTCCTGGACCGGTGCGACAGGAACGCCCGCGTCACGGAGTCTATCTATGAGGGTACTGGCGGTATAGTCGTCAATAGCTTCCTGAAGTGTGGAATCGAGCGCCGATTCGTTCTCCCGTCGGTCCGCAAGCGTTGCGAACCGATCTTCGTGGTGAAGTTCGATCTCGAGGGCCTCACAGAGCTGTTCCCACTGTGCCTGTGACGACGGACCGATGAACACCCACTCGCTGTCGGTCGTTCGATAGACGTTGTACGGGGCCCAGTTGTTGTGACCGGCACCCAGTGGATCGGGGGCTTCGTTCTCTGTCTGGGCGTAGACCAGCCAGTAATTCATCAGGGTGACCGTGCTCTCGAACAGCGGTGCGGTAATGTGTTGCCCCTCGCCCGTGTGTTCGCGCTGACGCAGTCCGGCAACGACGCCGAACGCACCGAAGAGAGCAGCGGTCATGTCCGAGACGCTCGTTCCGGCGCGTGCAGGCGGACTATCCGGGTGGCCTGTAACACTCATGAGCCCGGAGAGCGCCTCTGCAACGGGATCAAGCGCAGGAAGATCTTGGTACGGCCCCTCGTTGAATCCCTTGATAGAGCAGTATACGAGTTCTTCGTTCACCTCGCGGAGATCGTCATAGCCGATACCTAGCTTCTCCGGTGAACCCGGTCGAAGATTCTCGACGAAGACGTCCGCCTCGGCGATGAGGTCCGTGAACGCTTCGTGACCGCCGCTCGTTTTCAGGTCGAGCGTTACCCCCAGTTTGTTTCGGTTCAGAGCGTTGAATATACTGTTTCCAGCAGCAGAGCTGTCTCGAACGGAGTCACCGCCGCTCGCACGTCGTTCGACCTTGACCACGTCGGCTCCGAGTTCTGCAAGCAACAGGGTACAGAAGGGGCCGGCTGCAATGTGGCCGAGTTCGACGACGGTAACGTCTTCCAGTGGGCGATCCTCCGGTTGGGTAGTATCGTGTATCATGTATTATATTACGTCTCATTGGTTACTTCGCGAGCTATACGGTACGCACTAATTTCGGCATATGAGCGAGAAATAGTGGCTGGACGGCCGATCACGCCTCATCACCGTGGCGCTTGACGTACCAGCTCTTGAGAGGCGGGCCGAGGAGAATCAGTGCAACGGCCACGACCAACAAGCGGGACGGCCAGCTCTCGACGAAGATCCACCACGATCCATCCGACAACTGTAACGATCGGAGGAAGTTCTCCTCTGCAATCGGCCCCAGAACGATTCCGAGGATGAAAGCGATTACAGAGTAGTCGTGTTTGAACATGTAGTAGCCGACTGCGCCGAGGAGTAAGATCGTCGCGACGTCGAACCAGTTACTCCGGAGCGTGAACCCGCCTGCAATAGCCAGAACGATGATAACTGGTATCAGATAGTCGGTGTTCACTCGAGTGAGATACTCCGTTTTGGTGATCAGCGCCAGTCCGACTGACAGAATGAGGATATTACCGACGAACAGAGCGATAAACACGCTGTACGTGAGGCTGAGTTCGGTCTCGAATAGCTCCGGGCCCGGCTGCAGGCCGTGCATCAGCAGGCCACCGAGCAGTACGGCGGTCGCACCGGAGCCCGGAATCCCGAACGATAGTGCCGGGATGAGAGAGCCACCGACGGTGCCGTTGTTCGACGCTTCGGCAGCAATGACGCCAGTAACCTCCCCGTTTCCGAACTTGTCGGATGCGGAAGAGCGCACCGCTTCACCGTACGCGACGAAGTTCGAGACTGCCGCACCGGATCCCGGGAGTGATCCGATACCCATTCCCAGGAACGCGGATTTCACCAGCGTTACGGGTCGATCGATGACTTCCCGGATACCAGTTCTCACGTCACCGGACGTGTCGACGTCCGATCGAGCGATCCCGCCGGACTCTCCGACGAGTTTCAACATTTCCGCGATAGCGAACAGTCCCAGGATCGCTGCTACGAAGGAGATCCCGTCGAATAGGGCGAGAGAACCGCCAGTAAACCGGGTCTCGGAACTCATCGGGGCAATTCCGATCGTCGTCAACAACAGGCCGAACGCGCCAGCAACGAGTCCCTTTACCATCGAGCCTCGAGCGACGATGGTGATCATCGAGAGGCCGAGAACGGCGACCAGGAAGTACTCCGGCGACCCCATCATGAGCACGATGGTCACGATGAGGGGAGAGATGAGGATCAGTAGCGCTATCGTCATGAATCCCGCGAGCGCGGACGCGACAGCCGATGACGAGAGGGCAGTCGCCGCCATCCCCTGTCGCGACATCGGGTACCCGTCGAACGTGGTCGCTGCAGCGGCTGCAGTACCTGGTACGTTGACGAGAATGGCTGCTATGGAGCCACCGTACATCGACCCGGAGTAGATACCGACGAGCAGGATGATCGCGTTCGCCCCGCCGAGTGGGATCGTAAGCGGAAGGACGATCGCCATTCCGAGGTTGGGTCCGATCCCCGGGATGGCACCGACGAAGATCCCTAGTAGGACACCGACAGCCATCCAACCGATAGTCGGCCAGGAGAACACGATGTGGATCCCCTCGACGAACGCTTCGAACGCCATCTTAGAGCACCCCCCGCGGCAGGAGTAGCCCTCTATCGAGCGGTGCGTTCGCCAACGAGATGAACGCAAAGCAGATCCCGATAGAGACGACGATCAGTACTGCAGCGTAGAGCGGTCGCTGGTCGTTCCAGTACGCGTACGCTGCGACGAATATCGGTGTTGCAATCAGTACACTAACGACGTACGCAAGGCCGACGTAGCCGGTGATCGAACCATAGAGGAATTGACGGCTCGTAAGTAACCGTTCTTCTCCCGCTTCCGTTCGATCCTTCCCGTCGTCTTCACCGGTGGTTTCGAATTCCTCTTGGTCGACTAGATCGACTGGTTCGGCCACGACTCGTTGGAGGACCGGCGGCAGGTAGTCCTCGAACGCGATCAACGCAACGCCGACGATGACGATGGCGCCGGTCAGCCGCGGGAACAACGTCGCCGATCCCGAATCGAATGTGGCAGTGAGAGCAACGAAAACGACCGCCACAGCGAGAAACACGACGAGAAGACCGGCTTCAGAACGGGACTGAATAGACATATGAACGAGCTATTAGGAATCGTCTTGAAGGTCGTCGATGTCGACGACGTCTGGAATATCACTCCAAATCTGTTCAAGGACGTCGTCGGCTTCTTCCGGCGGACCGTAGGTCATGGTGTTCCCGGTTTCGTCGGCCCACTCCTGTATGGTATCACTTTCGACAGTCGCTTCGACAGCCTCAGTGAGAGTTTCGAGCTGTTCTTCGGGCGTTCCCGGTGGAACCCACATGGAACGAGTGATCTGGCCAATGAAGTCCATGTTTTCGTATCCGAGTTCCGTAATGACGGGGGCATCGGGGAAGATTTCACTACCGTTACTGGTCAGCACAGCCAGAACGTCTACTTCGTCGCTCTCGGCAGCAGGCAACGCGCTACCGTCAGTGTTGAAAGCTGCAGGGATTTCACCGGACGCAACTGCCTGGTTGATCGGGCCACCGCCGGAGTACTCGACGTAGTTCTCCCAGCCCATTCCGTACTCCTGTTCGAAGAACGCTGCGTTCGGGAGGTAGCTCGCTCCGAGACCGCCGATGTTTCCGAACTCTCCGTCGTTGTATCGATCGATCAAGTCGGCGACATCGTCGAACTCCTCGTCAGGGTCACCGATGAGGACGATCGCGTTGAGGCCGATCGTGGCGAGCCCCTGCAGGTCCTCCATGTCGAAGTCTGGCGGATTGACCATCGCCTGTACGGACGTAGTAAACGGATTGAATTTACCGATAGTGTACCCGTCCGGTTCTTCGCCCAACAACTGACCGATTCCACGCATCGCACCGGCCCCCGGGACGTTCTCGATGTGGATGTCCGTCCCGAGTTCTTCGGACAGCGGGTCCGCCATCTGACGAAAGATGTTGTCTGCACCGCCACCTTCGTCGTAGGGGATAATCGACGTGATCGTATCGGCGGGGTACTCACCGTCACTACCGAGACACCCTGCAAGAGAGGCGGTCAATGCGATACCCGACGTCTTTACGACATTTCGGCGTGAAATTCTTCTTGTCATGGTTACACATGCGATCCGATCATCGATCGACCACGAACTGTAGTGGAGCGGTAACGACTGTCGTACTGGCACCAAGCACCCCCCACTGGTTCTTGATGATCGTTAGTCCGGATCACGGATCAGAAATGAGGAGTACGTTGAATATCGTTTTAGCCTATATCAGTAGGCTATTTATATACCACCATTGTGAATAAACTGACAAAATATTCATAGCGGTTGTACTGTACATCCGATTATGCTCCGAAGCACCGTCCACATAGACCTGAATACTGACTACGTACTCAACGAGGTGACCACGTCGATCGGCCATCCGATCACGATTACCCGGGGTGAAGTCCACAGAGATGGAACTCTGACGTTCATCGCCGAAGTTCCCGACTCGCGTGACGAAATTGCACTCCAGATGGAAGAATCGGACGTCGTCGACCGAGTCGGCACCATCGGTGACAACGGTCTGTTGGTTCGGAAACCCTCTAGCGGCGCCACGCCCATAATATGCAAGCACAATGGCATACTGTTCGGGATAAACGTATTCGGCACTAAACGGATAATTGATGTGTTGACGTTTTCGAGAGCGGACATTCGGCACATGGTACAAGAGTTCGAAGAACTCGGCCAGGTAAATCTCGGAAAAATTACACAGGTGTCCAACAGGCCAGCAGGACTATCAAAGAGACAACAAGAAATCGTCGAGAAAGCACTTCAGGAAGGATACTACGACTGGCCTCGAGAAACGGACGCCGAAGAGCTCGCGGCGGAATTCGGAATAACCCACCCGACGTTGGCAGAACACCTTCGGAAAGCAGAAAAAAAGCTAATCGAGCAGGCACTCCACACGTCTCAGGGCGAAATATTCGAAATTCCGATCGAATAAGGGGACCGGACTGCCCGTTCCATTTGATTGGTTCTCGAACGAGTAGGTATAAACGACCAACCTGTGATGGCCGAATCTACTTTCGGAAATACCCGTTTCTCGTCATAAGAGCTGATCTAACGATGAACGCGAAAATACCCCCAGAAGGGAGGCAGATCTGTACTCGAGCGGCTGGGGGAGAAGCATGATCTTGAACGATGTTACTCTCCGGGAAGGCGAACAGATGCCCGACCGGAACTATACCGTCGAACAAAAGGTCGAGGCTGGCCTCGAACTGTCCGAACTTGGTGTAGAATCCCTGGAAGTCGGATTTCCAGTGACTGGCGAAAAGGACCGCGAAGCGATACGGACGCTCGCAGTGGAAGCCGAAGCAGACATCGTCGGTCTCGCTCGTGCCGTCCCGGGTGACGTCGAGGCTGCGGCGGATGCGTCTGCGGACGTCATTCAGGTGATGGTGCCGACGTCCGACTACCAGCTAGACCACGTACTCGACAAGGATCGCGAGTCGGTGCTACAGATGGCTCGCGAAGCGGTCGATCTGGTCGTCGACCACGGAGCGGTTCCTCATCTCATCCTCGTCGATGCGTTCCGAACGGAAGTCGAGGAGATTCGTACCGTCGCTCACGAGTTCGACGGCGTCGAATGTATAACGCTCGCCGACACGGTCGGCGCGCGATTGCCGAGCGGTGTACAGCGGTTACTCGAGAAACTCGAACCGAGCGTCGATCTCGAGCGGTTCGGCGTCCACTTTCACGACGACCTGGGGGTCGGGACGGCGAACGTCCTCACCGCCTACCAGGCTGGTATCGGCAAAGCCGACGTGAGCGTCGCGTCGCTGGGAGAGCGGGCAGGAAACTCGTCACTGGAGGAGGTCGTCGTCGGGGGCGTCCTGGAACACGACGAGGATTTCGGCGTCGAGACGGACGAACTGATCCCGAAGTGTGAACGCGTGCTCGACGTACTGGGCGAGCAGGACGCTATCAGCGACAGAAAGGCGATTCTCGGTTCGGAAGTGACGAAACACGAGTCGGGGATCCACACGGCAGCGATGCTGAACGAACCGAAGACGTTCGAACCGTTCGATCCCGGGGATTTCGGTGGAGAGCGGGACCTGCTGTTCGGCGAAGGGACCGGTACCACCGGCGCCTCGATACTGTTGTCCCGGGCTGGAGTTACACCTACCGACGAGCGGGTGGAGTCGTTCCTGTCGGTACTCGCCGACGAGGGGCCGGTCGATACGGAAGAAGCCGTTTCGATCGCCGAGGCGAACTTCCAGGCATAA
Source organism: Natronobacterium texcoconense (assembly GCF_900104065.1). Lineage (NCBI taxonomy): Archaea > Methanobacteriati > Methanobacteriota > Halobacteria > Halobacteriales > Natrialbaceae > Natronobacterium > Natronobacterium texcoconense. The sequence goes on from NZ_FNLC01000002.1 coordinate 1,187,281, forward strand.
ATCGTCGAGAAGAAGCTGGCAGGCCAACTAACTCTCCAGCTTCTGTCTCGAGGTCGATCCGGTAGAAGACGCGGGTTTACTGTACCGACCGCCGCTGGAGTGGTGGCACTCGTCAGGTCGCATCACCCATCAGGGTTCGCAATAACAATTATGTGACTATATTGACGACTGTCGTACAGGACACGATCGGACCACGGTGACGACCCGCCAGTGGTCTCGACGATCGTGACGAACAAACAGATGCATTCGAACGCTCCAGCAGTTACCACCCGAGACCGACAGTATCGTTTCCGATCACCAACCCTGGTTCGCGGTCCGCGAGGTTCGACTGGAGTCCAGCCGACGGCGCCAACCCCGGTGCTGGGAACGAAGCCGAGCCTGACGACTCGAGCAGGTGGTCGGCAGTGATCGAACACGGAACCCTATTTGCGCTCTCGAGTGTCTTACTCGGGGGGATGATGCTCGCATTCGTCCTGTGGACGATACGACTGTCAGCGGGTGCCCGACCGTACGGATACGCGGTCATAGTGGCCTGTGGGTCGATGAGCGTGGCCTACGGATTCATGTCCGCAGAGTGGCTGACGGTCACGACCACCGGCCGGACGGAATCCGTCGCCAGGTTCCTCGGATACACGGTCAGCTGGTCGGCCGTCTGTTTCGTTCTCGGTGCAATCGTCGACGCCGACCGGCGGACGACGCTTGCGCTTATCGGATTCGTCCTCGCCGCGCCCTGGGCGACCCTCGCAAGCTGGATTTTCGACGGAACGGCCGGAACAGTCGCCTCCGTTGCTCTCCTCGTCTCCATCGGCGGGGTGGCGTACGTCTTGCTGGGGCCGCTCTCGACCGTCGCCGAGACCGTCTCCGGAGAGCGATCCCTGCTGTACGAGAAAGTGAAGAACCTGGTGCTACTCGTCTTCGCAGGCCTGATCCTGACCGGTGCGGTTTCCGAACAGAACCTCGGTCTGACGGGGGCCTTCGTCGGTCAGACGGTCGCGACGTACCTCGACCTGATCTGGCTCGCCGGGTTCGGCGCAATCGTGCTCCGATACGGCGACGTACTCGAGGCCGAAGAGGTTCCGTCGCCACTCGCGGCTGTCACGAGTGACGGCCGTTCCGCCTGATCGCGTATAGCCCGGTTTCATCACTGTTTTCGGACAGATTGTCGACCTCGAAAGCGGCAAGCAGGCGAGAGTGAGGACCAGTCGGTCTCTGCGGGGATTCAGTGGAACCCAGAGTCCGACGAATGCGAGCTGCCCGCCTTAGCTCGGCTCCGGTCTCGATTCTATCACGAGAGTCGCGCTGTCCCGTTCCTCGAGTACGAACCATCGAGAACCGACGAACCGATCCGGTCAAAAAGATATAGCGTTATTTGATTTACTCGCTCTCTATGGCTCACAGCGGGTTTCCGACTCTCGGACCGTGAAAGAGTTGAATTCGCCGTATAGCAGACCACTGTTGGACTTTTCGTGCGGCGAGGATCGGACGACGTTCCCGTACGTCCTCGACGGTCGTCTCGACGAGCACAGTTCGCGTTATCGAATCGAGACGGGCGACGATCGGTGCCGTCGGGAGTGAGACGTGACACTGGTACCTCGAGCAGCAGCCAGTAACCGGTCGGGCATCTCGATCACCGTCGGTCCCACGGCCGGGCAACGACAGAACGATCGGGCAGACCTCTTACGAGGAGCGACAATCAGAGTACGTACCCCAGGGGTGAACCCCGCCGAACAGGGTTCGTGATCGAGCCGAGATGCTCGCTCGAGTACCGGCCGTCGACGATCGTGTGTGAGGCGGTCCGGTTCTGAACTGATAGCAGTGGACGGTCGCGTCCCCTGTCGTGCGTACGAGCAGACGCCACAGCCCACTCGACCAATAGATGCCCGTGAACCCTGAGAGGCCTCGAGTGGCAGCTTTCACGCGAGCAACCGCCTTCAGTCGACTGGGTAGATAATCGCCAGCAGCCGCCGCTCGAGCAGCAGTAACAGCCGAGTGACGACCCAGGTCTGACCTGCAGGGTCGAATTGGTGCGGTTCAGTTCACCCTGCAGTCGACGCCTGAAGCGGTACTACCCGATGGAACACCGGCCCGCCACCGCTGTCGCCGCCGTGGATGTCTTACTCCGAAACGCATCCAGCCCGTGGCCACTCACCCCCACCCGTGTCGCTGGTCCGGTGTCGAACGAAGGTCTCGAGTACGGGCTCCAATGTGTAGAGAGCGACGACAGCCCTTCGATAGCCAGCCGAGCGGTCGAGACCCCTCGAACTGCCGTTACTTCTGGATGGGGTCACGAGTGTCTCCGAGTTCGATTCGTTCGAGTCTTACCGGCCGTTTCCGATTCGGACGATCTGGCACGGTCGAACCGTCGACCCAGGACTCTGACGAAACGTCTCCCTCGAGTGTACCGCAAACTGCCTCGGTGCCGCCGTCTTTGGTCTTCGACGAGTGTACCGGTCGGCCCTCGACGAGGCTGATCGGTCACGCCGGAGACTCGTCCATCGAACACTGCTCGACGGTCGTGTTGAGTTCGGTACTCGACGCCACTCGCCTGACGTGTGACCTTCGGGGTTGACGGGGTGGGACGGTGCAAGACGAGAGTGAACCCGACTCGACGAGACCCATACGCTCTTCCGAACACGCATTCTGCCCCAATTATACCGATATAGGGCCACACAGACCCTTAGAACCAGCTTTAACTATCTGGCAAATTCGTTGCTTGAGTCGTTTGTCCACTACACGACAACCGATTAAGCAATAGTTTTACGTGACTGTCATAGATACATGACTGTAGGAAATGACGAGCATCGAATCAATCGAGGTCAAACGACCGTTCTCGCGAGTGGCTAAAGCCGGACGCAACCCCTGGGGTCGAACCGGTGAGAACGGGCATCCATTCTCGGGTAATCGGCCCCGATTTCGTCGAAATCGGATCGGCGTTGGGAGGGGGCGAGCAACGACGGACGGGTCCCTCGAGACCGTCGCCAGTGGGGGCGACCGATGAGCGGCGGCCAGACGACAATCCGCTGGTCGCGGATGTCCCTCGAGGAACTCCAGTCGTTCTGGACCGACGAGATCGAACCCGCCCTCGAGCGTGCCGGCGTCGACCGCGAGGAACGGCCGGCCTACCAGCAGGTCGCCGACGCTGGTTACTCGGGGATCGCCTATGCCTTGCGGGAACATCACGACATGACGCTGACCGACTTCCTCGTGACGGTCGGCTACGAGGAACCCGGTTCGTCGGCGTCCTACCAGTGGGGGATCGAGGACGAGACCACCATCGACGAACTCGAGTCGTACCTCGAGACGCTCGATCGGCGGCGACAACTCGCGAGGTCGACGGTCCAGACCAAACAGTCGCGGCTCGCGACCTATGCCCGTATCTATCGGGAGGTTCACGGTCAGGCCGACCTCGTCGACCGCGCCGCCGACGCGACGAACGAAAGCGACGAAATCCGGCGTGCGCTGGTCGTATTCGACGAACTCAACTACGAACTCGGAACCGACGCCTCGAAACTCCGGTATCTCAGCGACGTCAGCCAGTTCTACGAACATCTCGGTCGGCGGGCCAAGGCTGCGTTCAACCCCGTCGAGCACATCGACGAGGAGTACAACTGGTCCCGCGAGGAGCCGGACAACGCCGCTCTCGCGGGCAGACAGGTGAGTCGGCTGTACGACGCTGCAGAGTCCCAGAGCAAGGAACTCGTAGTCCTCGCGCTCTGTGCGTGGGGACTGCGACGAAACGAGGTCGCGGCGTTGCACACCTCGCAACTCGTCCTCGAGGGCGAGGACCCACACATCGAATTCGGCGACGAGCGAAAGAACGGCCCGGGCACTGTTGCGTTGATCTACGGTGTGTCGGATCTCTCCGACCGAATCGATCGACTCGAGGAAGACCCCGGGTGGTCCGGCTACCTGTTTCCCTCGAGTCGGTCCTCGAGCGGCCACATTACGGGCGAGACGGTTCAGGCACGCTTTCAGCGACTCGCCGAAGATGCCGGCGTCCGCGTGCAGGGAGAGCTGCCGACCTCGAAGATGGGGCGGCGGTTCTGGTATACGACCTACAACCAGGCGATGAAGAACCTGCGGGAGAACCTGGACGTGATCGCCGCCGAACAGGGCAGTTCCGACTCCTCGGTCGTCATGAAAAACTACCTCTCGGAGGAGGAACGACGGCAGTACCGTCGAGAGTTCATGCGAGAGCAACTCGAGGACGTCTTCGAGGGGTGACTGTCCGGATCGATTCGACACCGCCTCGCGGGTCACGACGTTTTTACGTACTCACCGGTTACTCCGGGCTATGGTGCGGAACGTCGCCGAGTTGCTGCCGGAACTCGAGGAGGAGGACTTCTATCTCCTTTCGGGAGTCGAACAGGGGATGCGCTTCTCGGAGTGGGTCCAGCGAGAGAAGCTCCCGAAGTTCGCCGACCTCACCGAAGAGGAGATCGATTACCGCCTCGAGCGCTGTCTCAAGCGCGGCCTCGTCGAGAAAAAGACGATCCAGTACGAGGGCTATACCCTCCAGTTCGAGGGGTACGACGCTCTGGCGTTGCGGACGCTGGTCCAGCGAGATACCATCAGCGAGTTCGGCTCGCCGCTGGGCGTCGGCAAGGAAAGCGACGTCTACGAGGTTCGCTCGTACAAGCCCCTGGCGCTGAAGTATCACCGCGAGGGCTATACGAACTTCCGCGAGGTCCACAAGGAACGAGACTACACCGCAGACAGAGAGCACGTCTCCTGGATGTACACCGCCCGGAAAGCGGCCGAACGGGAGCACGACATCCTAGAGGAGCTGTATCCCGACGTCTCGATCCCCCGGCCGATCGGCCAGAACCGCCACGCTATCATCATGGAGAAGATGGACGGCGTCGAACTCTCGCGGGCGAAACTCGAGGACGAGCAGGTCCTTGGCGTGCTCGATCTGCTGGTCTCGGAACTCGCTCAGGCCTACGAGATCGGCTACGTCCACGCCGACATGAGCGAGTACAACGTCTTCGTCGGTGAGGATGGGGTGACGATCTTCGACTGGCCCCAGGCGGTACCGACGGACCACGAGAACGCGAGCGAATTCCTTCGGCGGGATCTCCGGAACCTGATCGGGTACTTCCGCCGCAAATACCCCCAGATCGTTCCCGACGAGATCGACGAGGAAGGCGTCGCGGCGGCGATCGAACGCGGCGCGTTCGAGACGGTCGAAGCACACGCCTGATACCGACGAAACCGGCAGCCGAAATTCGCGAGTCCTCCTCCGAGAGCCGCTGATCGTGGCGAGTAGCTCGGTTTCGACGACAACCGTTGTACGGGTCAGTAGGTGACTCGAGTGTCGCTGTATCGTTCGAATCCGTCGTTGTTCTCCCTGTGGTAACATTCTCGCCGATGGGTCGTCTGAGGTGGTCGGTCCAGTGAACGAGAGACCGGTATTGAACATCGACCTGTTTCTCTTCGATTTGGACGTTATATGGAGATAGTGGCGCTCATACAGCCGTTTGTGAATGAGGCGAACCACACTGATAAATCAAATACAGCTATATAGAAGATGGCGGGTGACCCACGAGCGGCATCGAAAGGCGACTGGTGGGAAACGCCACGAGAACGGGCTCTACTGATCCGTCCAGACCGAAAACCGAACACCCTCGAGAACGAAATCGGTCCCATGCCGAAGATCGGAATCAATCTCTACAGCGTCCGCACCCTCGAGGAACCGCTCGAGTCAGTCCTCGACCGCGTGGCCGAGGCGGGCTACGACGGCGTCCAGTTCGCCGGTCCGTACACGCCGCTCGAGGGTGATGCAGCCGAGATAGCGGCCGAACTCGAGTCTCGTGGGCTCGAGGCCGCGCCGCCACACGTCGGTATCGACGCGCTCCGGGACGAGGACGAACGTGAGCGTATCCTGGCTGCATACGACGAGATCGGTGTCGATGGCGTAGTCGTTCCCTGGCTTCCGCCCGATCGCTTCGAATCGGCTGCTGCAATCGACGACGCTGCGGCCGAACTCGAGGAACTCGCGACCGTACTGTCTGCGACAGGACTGGAGCTGCACTACCACAATCACGACCACGAGTACACCGAAATCGACGGCGAGTGGGCGTTCGATCGACTGCTCGAGGGAACTGGGATCGGAATCGAACTCGACGTCGGGTGGGCACTGGCCGGCGGCGACGATCCGGCCGCACGGATTCGGGACCACGGTGCTCGAGCGAATCAGGTGCATCTGAAGGACCTCGAGCTGGATGCCGAGCCTGGATTCGTCGAGATCGGTGCTGGCGACGTCGACGTGTCGGCGTGTGTCGAAGCTGCGGAGGCAGCGGCCGTCGAGTGGCTGGTCTACGAACACGACGACCCCGACGATCCCGCTGCGGCGATCGATCGCGGCGCTGCATTTTTGCGGTCGAGCTGAGGACTGGCCGAGCGACGACGCACCATCGACAGTTCGAAGCCCTTATACTCGAGAGTTGGATAGAAAGCGATAGACTCGCTGGGTCGCGGGCGACAGCGGGCACCTGTACGGCTTTGCCACAGGTCGGGATGTGATCCGCGGGGCCTTCGCCTCGTTCAGGATTGAACCAGGAAACGCCCGCAGGTGATACATATGGCAAAAAGCTTCTACTCTCACATCAAGGAAGCGTGGAAAGACCCCGACGAAGGCAAGCTCGGGGAACTGCAGTGGCAGCGAAAACAGGAGTGGCGCAACCAGGGCGCGATCGAACGGATCGAACGCCCGACGCGACTCGACAAGGCACGCGAACTCGGCTACAAGGCCAAGCAGGGCATCGTCGTCGCTCGCGTCTCTGTCCGCAAGGGTACCGCCCGCAAGAGCCGCTTTACGGCCGGCCGCCGTACCAAGCGTCAGGGCGTCAACCGCATCGGCCGTCGCAAGAACATCCAGCGCATCGGAGAGGAGCGCGTCTCCCGGAAGTACCCCAACCTGCGGGTGCTCAACAGCTACTGGGTCGGTGAAGACGGCTCCCAGAAGTGGTTCGAAGTGATCCTCGTCGATCCGAACCACCCGGCTATCGAGAACGACGACGACCTCAACTGGATCTGTGACGACTCCCACCAGAACCGTGCGTTCCGCGGCCTCACGAACGCCGGCAAGGACAACCGCGGTCTCAACAACCGTGGCAAGGGCGCAGAGAAGGTCCGACCGTCCAACACGGGCGGCCAGGGCCGCGCGAAGTAAGCCGGAAGCGACGACGATTCTCGCATTTTTCGTAATTCCCGACGAGCGGTAGCTGTACCCGAGACTTAAACAGGAATGCGATGTACCGGTAGGTATGACGAACCACGTCCTCGTCCCAGTCGACGAATCGGACCGATCGAGCCAGGCCCTCGAGTTCGCGTGTACGGAGTATCCCGACGCCGACGTAACTGCGATCCACGTCCTCGATCCCGGCGACTTCTACGCGGCGACGGGAATCGAGGGCGGCGCGATGGCCAACTACGACGAACTCCGGAAACATCACGAGACGCAGGCGGAGAACATCCTCGAGCAGGCCCGACGAGAGGCCGACGAGTACGGCCGAGAGATCGAAACAGAACAGGCAGTCGGCAGCGTCTCGCAGTCGATCGTCGACTACGCGGCCGAACACGACGTCGACCACATCGTGATCGGAAGCCACGGCCGGACGGGAGCGAGCCGAATCCTGCTTGGAAGCGTCGCCGAGACGGTCGCCCGCCGGTCGCCGGTTCCGGTGACGATCGTCCGATAGCCGGGTTCGATCCCGCGGGAGGTACGTACCACTCTATAGCTCACATACCAACCGTTAGGTACGATCCCAGCCTCCCCTCGAGTATGAGCGACACCGACACGATTCGGATCGCGTTCGTCTGCGTCCAGAACGCGGGTCGAAGTCAGATGGCCACTGCCTACGCGGAACGGGAACGCGCCGAACGCGGTCTCGAGTCCGTCGAGATCCACTCGGGCGGAACACATCCCGCCGACGCCGTTCACGACGTAGTCGTTGAAGTGATGAGTGAGGAGGAGTTCGACCTATCCAGTCGGACACCCACGGAAATATCGACGGAAACCCTCGAGTCCTGTGACTACGTCGCCACCATGGGCTGTTCGACGCTCGAACTCGAGGCCGACACCGACGTCCGCGACTGGGATCTATCGGACCCACACGGAGAGGACCTCGAGCGGGTACACGAGATCCGTGAGAGCGTACGAGAACGCGTCGAGGCGTTGTTCGACGAACTCGAGAACGAACTGGCAGCGGAGAAGAACGCCGACTAACCGATCCCAGTCAGGCCGAGAGGGACTGACTTTCTCGTTCGGCCTCCGAGGAACGCATATCCAGGTCGGCACGGAGCGCCTCGATTGCCTCCTCGGGATCGGTCTCGGAGTCGAAGACTCGATCGAAGCCGAGTTCCCGGAAGAACTGTCGCGTCTCCTCGAAGTCGTCCTGTCCGACCGCGAGGTTGCCGCCGATGTAGGTGGTCACGTCCTCGAGGTCTGCGTCCGCGATTCGCTGGTGGAATCCCTCACAGTCCTGTTTGGCGTGGCCGTACAGCGAGGAGACGAGTACAGCCTCGGCGTCGTGGGCGGCTGCGGCCTCGACGAACTCGTCCTGGGAGCTCTGAACGCCCAGGTTGACGACGTCGAAGCCGTTCGCCGAGAGCGCCTGTTCGAGGATGGTGATCCCGACGACGTGTGCGTCGGAACCGATCACGCCGAGGACGACTGTTCGGGTCATGTGCGTACAGCCACAAACAGGCGGCATCGCCATAAACCTAATGATTAATAATGTGGTAGTGGTTCACACAGTTTCCACGGCGACATCCAGAACCGAACTCCCCTATACGGTCGTCAACGCTCCGATCGGTGCGTCTGTACGTTCTCGAGCGCGCTCGATGCCGTCCTCGCCGGCGGCGATGAGCGCGAAGACGCCAGCGACCTCCGCGTCTGCGGTGTCGACGATGTCCAACAGGAGTTCTTGGGTCTCGCCCGACCGGATGAGGTCGTCGACGACCAGCACCGAGTCGCCGGCGTCGATGGCCTCTGCGGGGAGGTAGTAGGTGAGTTCGATCCCCGACTCGAGGCGTTCGCGGGCCTCGATGAAGTCCTCGACGGCGGTCTCTTTTCGTTTTTTCGCGTACGCACATCGGGTGCCGTAGTAACTCGCGAGCGACGCGGCGAGCGTGATGCCGTCGGTTGCGGCCGTGAGGACGACGTCGGGCCGACCGAAGTCGAACCCGTTCGCGACGACGGGCGCCACGAGGTCGAGAAACGGCTGATCGAAGACCGTCCCGGAGTTGTCGACGTACCCCTCGTCGTCGACGCGAAGCCGTTCGTCGAGTTCGTCGGCCAGCGCCTCTCTGCCGAACTCCTCGACAACCCGCTGGGCGCGTTCGGTTCCCGGAAGCACGTGGCCGTTGACGTACCGGTTGAGATCGCCAGCGGGGAGGTCGGTCGTCTCCTCGAGTTCCTCGTAGGTTCGCGTCTCCTTGAGCATCCGCAAGACGTCCACGGCCCGCAACTGGAGGGCCGCTTTCTCGGCTCTGTTCATACAGATATGCACGATTCCGCAAGTATGGGTATTTCGATCGTTCTACGCCAGCCGGTACCCACACACGTGGTTGTTACAGACGAGAACGACGCTCCAATCGTCTGCCAAGTTCGACCGGCGAAAACAGATGCGAGGCTATCCCTGCAGGAAGTCCGGCTCCGTCCGCTGCTCGTCGCGCTCACGCCGGAGGTGCTGCTTGAACTCGTCGATCTCGACGTCGTACTCCTGGTCCTCGAAGCGGTCGCGGACCGAGATGTTGCCGTCCTCTTCCTCGTTGTCGCCGACGATGATCTGGTAGGGGACGCGGTCGTCGTGGGCCGCACGGATCTTGCGCTCGAGGGTACTGTCGCGGTCGTCGACCTCGACGCGGAACTCGTCGAACTCGCTTGCGACCTGGTAGGCGTAGCCGAGGTTCTCGTCGGAGATCGGCAGGACACGGACCTGCTCGGGGGCCAGCCACAGCGGGAATCGGCCCTCGTAGTGCTCGATGAGCATCATGAAGAACCGCTCGTAGCTACCGTACAGCGCGCGGTGGATCATGACCGGGCGATGTTCCTCGTTGTCCTCGCCGACGTAGGAGAGATCGAACCGCTCGGGCATGTTGAAGTCCAGTTGCACGGTGGGGCCGTCCCACGAGCGGCCGATGGCGTCCTCGAACGCGAAGTCGATCTTCGGACCGTAGAACGCGCCGTCACCCTCCTCGATCTCGTAGTCGTGATCGCGGTCGTCGAGGACGCTCTCGAGTTGTGACTCGGCTTTCTCCCAGATTTCGTCGCTCCCGACGGACTTCTCGGGTCGCGTCGCCAGGGCCATCTCGTACTCGAGGTCGAACGTCTCGAGGACGTCCGTGATCATGTCCATGATCTCCTCGACTTCCTGTTCGATCTGGTCGGGTCGGATGAACAGGTGGCCGTCGTCGATCGTGAAGGCCCAGACTCGCGAGAGACCGGAGAGTTCGCCGCGCTGTTCCTTGCGGTAGACCTTCCCGTTCTCGGCGTAGCGGATCGGAAGGTCGCGGTAGCTCCAGGATTGGTCCTGGAAGATGGCGGCGTGGCCGGGACAGTTCATCGGCTTCAGGCCGAACTCGTCGTCGCCGACGTCGAAGATGAACATGTCGTCGGCGTAGTTCTCGTAGTGGCCCGAACGGTGCCAGAGATCCGTCTTGAAGACGTGCGGCGTCTCGACGTAGTCGTAGCCCGCGTCCTGGTTGAGGTCCTCGACGAAGTCTTCGAGTTCTTTCAGCACCGTCTTCCCCGGCGGGTGATAGAGCGGGAGTCCCGGCCCCGTCACGTCCTGGATCGAGAAGAGGTTCATCTCCGACCCGATCTTCCGGTGATCGCGCTCCTCGGCCTCCCGACGACGTTCGAGGAACGCCTCGAGATCGTCCTCGTCTTCGAACGCCGTCCCGTAGATGCGGGTCTGCATCGTGTTCTCCTCGTCGCCACGCCAGTAGGCGCCGGCGATCTCGAGCAGTTCTACAGCGCCGATCTCGCCCGTCGACTCGACGTGGGGGCCGGCACAGAGGTCCTCCCACTCGCCCTGTTTGTAGAACGTGACGGTGTCGTTCTCGTCGGCGAACTCCGCGAGCAGTTCGAGCTTGTAGGGTTCGTCCGCGAGACGCTCCTCTGCTTCCTCGATCGAGAGCTCCTCGCGTTCGATCTCGTAGTCTTCCTCGACGATTGCCTCGATTTCGGCCTCGAGGTCCGCGAGGTCGTCTTCGTCGACGTCTAAGTTGTCGAAGTCGTAGTAGAACCCGTCGTCCGTCGGCGGGCCGATAGCGAGTTTGACCTCGTCTTCGTCGAACAGGCGTTCGACCGCCTGGGCGAGACAGTGCGAGGCCGAGTGGCGCATCACGCGCAGGTAGTCCTCGCCGCCGTCGTCGGTGACGATCTCGAGTTCCGCGCCGTCGTAGACCGGCTCTTCCTTGGCGACGAGGTCGCCGTCGATCCGTCCGGCGACCGTGTCACGTCCGAGTCCGGGGCCGATCTCGTACGCGCAGTCTTCGACCGTCGCGTCGGCGTCGACCTCGAGTTCGGATCCGTCTGGCAGTACGACCGCGATCTGTTCCTGTGAGTTTGATTCTGACATGGCTATAGCTGGTCGGTGAACTTCGACGAGAAGTTCGGTCGGTGGTCCGCGTGCCGCTCGCTGTGGTACGTTTCGAACACAGCCAGCGGTAGGTGTGAGTTAGAAGCGGGCGAAAGCCCCTGTAAAGCGGACACCTACCATCGTGGATACGCGTAGTCTCGAGTAGGTTAAAAGCGTTGTGATGACGTGCCCCCCTGGGAAGCTGAAACCACAGTTTGGCCGTAGAGAAGACACTTATCGGGTCCGACTCGAGTACCCAGAAATGAAACGTCGAACGCTGCTCGCCGGCACGGGGGCAGGACTCACCGCTGCCGTCGGCGGCTGTCTGGGAAGTGTGAGGGGTGGACGTCGGTACGAACAGTGTACGGAACCGTTCGTTCCCCTCTCGGAACTGCCCGACCGGGCCCGAAGCGAAGTCGAGATCGCCCTCGAAGACGGGAGCTACAGCACCGTCCGTACCCTCGCCTATCCCGACCTCGTCGGTGACGACTCGCTACTGTGGGCCGAATCGAACAATCGGTATTACGAACACCGACTCGAGAACGCACTCCTGAACGTCAGAGAGACGCTGACCTTCGAACCGGTAACGCCGGAACGTGAGTCGCCGGCCGAACTCAAACTGAGCAACCAGACCGAGGAGACCCTCGAGGTGGACGTCACGATCTCGAGTCAAGACAGAGAGACGCTCGTCGACGAAGAGAAGAGCGTCGAACCGGCCGAAGGGATCGACGCCGTCGAGTCGATCGCCAGCAGCGAATACGCCGGGGATCAGGAGGCGGCGGAAGGGCTGCCCGGAGTCGCCTTCCCCGCAGCGATGCGAGACTACGAGATATCGATCGCCGTCGAGAAAGGCGAGTCGCTGCTCGAGAAAACCGACGTCGTGAGCGTCGATCCGTGGCTGCTGTACTACTGGGTGCAGATAACGAAAGACGGCGTCCTGATGGGAAAAGTCGGCGAGAATCACGGACTCTTCTCGGAGTACCTCGACAGCAAAATGGGACTACACTGGGCGTGTCACCAGCCTCCCGGAGGGTGGCCGACCTCGAGCTGACGGATAGCTGCTCGAGTGGTCGACTCCTCGGAGAGTGGATCCGTTCTCCATCCGTACAGTAAAGTTGTTACTCTTTCAGAAGGCCCCGCAACTGGGCGACGTAGGGCTGTGTTCCCAGCTTCGATAAAACAGACTGCTGTGAGCAGCGCTACGCGTCGAACGGGTCGAGTTTCCGGACGAACCGCGTTACGATTCCTCGCCGTCACATGGGAGCCGTGCAGCGGACAACCAGAAGTCCTCGAACGCACGGAGCGTCTCTTCGAACTCGTCTGGACTCGAGTTCTTGGAGAGACAGGCGTTCGCGTTCAGTTCGTAGGCCTCGCGTACTTCCCGGTCGGACTGAGAGCCGGTCAGAACGATCACTGGAATGTGATCGTGGTTCGGATCGTCGTTCAATTCCGTCAGGATCCCTTTCCCCCCTTTTCCGGGGAGGTGCCAGTCGAGAAGAACGAGATCTGGAGCAGGTGCGTCCGCGTACTCGTCACGCTGATCGACGAAGTCCAGTGCTTCGCTCCCTGTATGGACGGTGTGGAGAGTGTCGGCGCGAACCGGATCGCTGAGGGCTTCTTCGACGAGACGTGCGTCGCCCGGATTGTCTTCTACGAGGAGGATTGTGTGGAAAGAGGATCGAGATAGTTTCGTTTCCGGCGATTTCATTCGTATGAAACTGTAGGCGTCAGTGATCGACGTTCGGTTCTTCGCGAACAGCGGTCACCTCTGACTTTTCGATAGCTCGAAACTCCGTCGATCCGCATTGACAGCCGTTTTTCGTACCGATCGGCTGGACTGTTCCGTCGGGCCACTTTTGAACCGCATAGCCAGCACCGCAGCTGACACATTCGGCGACAGTGCGTTTGCTCCCTCCATCTGGCGTCATACCCTCTAGAAGGACACCGAGTGGTATCAGATTGGCTCGGTATATACAAAACTGTTTTTAGTATGCTATCGGCCTGGGACCTCCGTTTCGGACAGTGTACTTCCGAGGACGTTTTTGATCCCCCGCCGGAGCCTGGAAGCGACGGCCTGCTGTGAGATGTCGAGTTCGTCGCCGAGTTCTTCCATCGTCACTTCACGTGGGGTCTCGAAGTAGCCCCGATTGTAGGCGAGTACCAGCGTGTCCTGCTGGGTATCGGTCAGTGATGCCTCCGAGTCCGTCTCGAGCGGTGTAAGCGCCTGTAACTTCGTCAGTGTGATCGGAATGTCTAGGTCTCGACAGCGCCGCTGGAACTCGGAGATATCGCTTCTATCGTCGCCGCGTATCTCGAACGACCACTGCTGTGTCGTGCCGACGGCTCTGATAAGCGGAATCTCCGTCTCCACCAGTGTGCTCAACACACCGGAGTATTCAACTGCCCACTCGACCCGCAGGAGGTACTCGTCCTCGACGGAATCGACGAGACGAATGTCTTCCACTCCAGGATGGTTGGTAAACGCCCCCTCGATATCGTCGACGAGGGTTCCCCGTACCCAGAAGTAGGGAACGACCACGTCCTGTGCAGGAATAATCCGCTCCAGTGTAACCGTCACCTCCGGTAATTTCTCGAACACGGTTCCTAACGGGAACTCCTCCGACGGAACCGTAAACGTCGCTTCCGTAGCCATCGTTCGGACTGTCGCGCTCCCGTCGTAAAAAGGCAATACGGCTGTGCGGTCCGAACAGCCGTGTTACTCTCGAGACAGCCGCCCCGGCGTCCACTCCGCGTCGAACTCCTCGTGGAGGTACGGCTTCGCGTCCTCGCCGGCGTAGGTCGCGACGAGTTGCCCGTCGCCCTCGAGGTGGTACTTGTACGTCGTCAGCCCCTCGAGACCGACGGGGCCGCGGGCGTGGATCTTTCCGGTGGAGATGCCGACCTCCGCGCCGAGGCCGAACCGGTAGCCGTCGGCGAAGCGCGTCGAGGCGTTGTGGAAGACGCTCGAGGCGTCGAGGCGACGCATGAACTGCGCAGCTCGGTCGGAATCCTCGGTGACGATCGACTCCGTGTGTTTGGAGCCGTACTCGGTGATGTGCTCGATCGCGTCGGCCAGCGAGTCGACGACCTTGATCGAGAGTTCGAGGTCGCCGTACTCGGTTTCCCAGTCGTCGTCGGTTGCTTCGCCTACGTCGACGACCTCGCGGGTGGCCTCGTCGCCGCGTAGTTCGACGTCGGCGTCCTCGTAGCGAGAGACCATGCCGGAGAGGAAATCCGCGGCGACGTCTTCGTGAACCAGCAGCGTCTCGACGGCGTTGCATACGGCGGGATACTGGACCTTCGCGTCGAAGGCGATGTCCTCGGCCATCTCGAGGTCGGCCTCGCTGTCGACGAAGACGTGACAGACGCCCTCGGTGTGGCCGAGCACGGGGATGCTCGTGTTGTCCTGGATGTAGGAGACGAACTCGGAACTGCCGCGGGGCATCAGCAGGTCGATCGAGTCGTCCATCTCGAGCATCGCGGTGACGTCCTCGCGGGCCTCGATCAGTTGAGCCCACCCATCCGGCAGGTCGGCGGTCGCCTCGCGGATGATCTCGTACAGTACCCGGTTGGAGTTACTGGCTTCGCTGCCACCCTTCAGGATGACGGCGTTGCCGGACCGGAGTCCGAGCGCGGCGATCTGGACCAGCGCGTCCGGCCGGGACTCGAAGACCGTTCCGACGACGCCGATGGGGACGGCGACCTTGTACAGTTCCAGTCCCTCGTCGAGCCGTCGCGCCTCCAGGGTCTTCTCGAGCGGATCCTCCTGGGCGGCGACGCTGCGGACCATCTCCGATATGTCCTCGAGTTTCGAGGGGGAGAGTTTCAGCCGGTCGACCAGCGCCTGGCTGTACTCACCTGCCTCGAGCATCTCTTCGGCCTCGGTGACGTCTTCTTCGTTCGCCTCGAGGATCTCGTCGTGGCGCTCGTCGATCGCGTCGGCGATCGCCTCGAGGCCCGCCCGCCGTCGGTCGTCGGACAGCGTCGCGAGTTCGAGGGCCGCGGTCTGTGCCTCGTCGACCTTGGTTTCGATCGTCGGTTCAGTCATCGGTGACACCGTTTATGGGAACGAATACCGTCCCCACGGGCTTGCCAGTAGCGATTTTTTCGAGGACGTTCGGCTCGGTCGAGCGGGCGATGATCGCCGGCTTCCCGTGTTCGCTGACCTCGCGTGCGCCCTGAACCTTCGTCTGGATGCCGCCGAACGTCTCGGTCGAGCTGCCGTCGATGATCTCCAGGACCTCGTCGTAGTTGTCGCCGACGGCCTCGATGCGTTCGGCGTCGTCGTCCTCCTTCGGATTTCCCGTGTAGACGCCGCCGACGTCGGTGAGCGTCACCAGCAGGTCGACGTCGACGCCGACCGCAAGCGACGACGAGAGCATGTCGTTGTCGCCGATCCGGATCTCTTCGGTCGCGACCGCGTCGTTCTCGTTGATGATCGGGACGATGTCCCACTCGAGCAGCGTCTCGATCGTGTTCCGGAAGTTGGTGAACCGGTCGGTGTTCTCGAGGTCCTGCTGGCTCAGCAGGATCTGGGCGACCTTCGTGTCGTAGCGCTCGAAGCTCTCGGTGTACCGGCGCATGAGGTGGCTCTGCCCGACGGTCGACAGCGCCTGTGACTCCTCGACGGTTTCGCCGGTGTAGCCGACTCGCCCCTTGCCGGCACCGACCGCGCCCGAAGAGACGAGGATCACGTCCTTGCCTCGTTTCCGGAGGTCAGCGACGTCGTCGACGAGTTTGTCGAGTTTCTCGTCGTCGAGATTCGAGGAGTCGTCGGTCAGCGAGTTGGTTCCAGCCTTGACGACGACGCGTTCGGCTGTGGCTGCCTGCTCCCGCGCCGCTTCGACCGTCTCGGCCCCCATCGCGTCACTCATCTTCTGCCTCGCGTGCGAGTTCCGCAGAACGTTCTGCCGCCGCCGTCACCGCTTCTGTCACGGCGTCGTCTGCCTCGCTCTCCCAGAGGACGTCCATTCCTTCGATGGTCGTTCCCTTGGGCGAACAGACCGCGTCGATCATCTCGTCGATCGGCCGCTCAGTTCGCAACACGGTCTCGGCGGCTCCCTTGAACGTCTGTGCTGCGAGCAGTCGCGCCTGATCCGGTTCGAGACCGCGGTCGACGCCGGCCTGGGCCATCGCGTCGAGAAGATAGTAGACGAAGGCAGGGCCACTGCCGTTGACGGCGGTCGCGACGTCCATCCGATCCTCGTCGATCTCGACGAATTCACCGACGTCGTCGAGCAGTTCTCGTACCTCGTCGGTGACGCTGTGTTCGGTCACTGCCGCGGCCATCGTCCCCGTCTCGGCCGCGAGGTTCGGCATCACGCGAACGACCGTCGCGTCGGTGTACTGCTCGACGAACTCCGTCGAGACGCCCGCTGCGATCGAGACCAGCGTCTGATCCGCCGAGAGGTCGATCGACTCGAGGACGGCTCCGACCACGTCCGGTTTCACCGCGACGACGACGACGTCGGCCTCCGTCGCCACCGCGGGATCGTCCGTAGTATGCGAACTGTACGCCTCGACCGACTCGAGTGCGTCCGGGTCCAGGTCACACGCCGTCAACGTGTGTTTGCCGGACGCGGCGAGCCCCCGTATCAGGGCACTCCCCATGTTCCCACAGCCGATGACGCTCACATCTGTCATCCTACTCGAGTTGAAGTGACGAGGCGGTCATACACCTTTGGTTTCGGGCACGTACTGACGGTGCGGGGCTATTCCCGATCGGCGAGCAGTTCGCTTGCCGTCACCAGTGCCTCCATCTCGACGTCGGCGTCTTCGACGTTCTCGCGACCGCCTTCTTCGCGGTCGACCACGACGAGCGCCCGGTTTACGGTCGCACCGGCCTCTCGAAGCGCCTCGATCGCGTCGACGAGGCTCGTCCCCGTCGTCACGATGTCCTCTAAGACGACGACCTCCTCGCCCTCCTCGAGTCTGCCCTCGATCAGGTTGGCCGTGCCGTACTCTTTGCGCTGCTTGCGCGCGATGACGTAGGGAGCACCTGCCGCGACGCTCGTGGCCGCCGCGAGCGGAACCGCACCGAGGGCGACGCCGGCGAGTTTGTCGTCTTCGTCGACGCGCTCGGCGAACGCCTCGGCGACGACCTCGAGGCAGTCGGGGTCGGTCTCGAAGAGGTACTTGTCGACGTAGTACTCGCTCGTGCCGCCGTGTGAGAGTTCGAACTCGCCGAACTGGACGGCGTCAGCCGCACGCAGGGCGTCGATGAGTTCCTGATTCGTCATTGCTCGAAAGGGCGGGGTCCACCGAAATAAGCGGTGTGGAAAGGACCAGCGAGCCATAGCTTTTTGCGCCGACGTGAAAATAATTCGACCAATGTCGCTACCGCGTGCGGACGAGCCCCACCCCGACGTCCAGCAGTTCCTCGAGATGTACGAATCGGTCGACGTCCCCGACTTCGGGGAGGTGTCGCCCGAGACGGCACGCGAACTGTTCGACCAGTTGCGCGTTGGTAAGGAGGCGGAGTTCGACCTCCACGCCGTCGAGGATCGGACGATCGACGGCCCCGACAGCGAGATAGCGATCCGGTATTACGAGCCGCGAGCCGATCCCGCCAACGACCCCCTAATTCTCTACTTCCACGGCGGTGGCTGGGTCATCGGCAGTATCGAGACCCACGACGTGACCTGTCGCAAACTCGCGGCCGAATCGGGGTATCCCGTCGTCAGCGTCGACTACCGGCTCGCGCCCGAACACCCCTTTCCCGCAGGGCTGGAGGATTGCTACGCCGCACTCGAGTGGGCGAGCGAGAACGCGCCCGAACTGGACGCCGATCCCGACCGGGTCGTCCTCGCCGGCGACAGCGCGGGCGGGAATTTGGCGACGGCGGTGGCGCTGCTCGCCCGCGACCGCGACGGTCCGGAACCCGCCTATCAGACACTGATCTATCCGAGTACCGGAGACGTCACCGAGACGCCGGCTTACGAGGAGAACGCCGAGGGGTATTTCCTGACCGACGACGAGATCGACTGGTTTGCCGATCACTACCTCGAGCGCGAGATCGACCGAGGAAACGTCTACGCCTTCCCCCGACGCGCCCACGACCTCTCGGGGCTCCCGCCGGCGACGATCGTCACCGCCGGTTTCGATCCGCTGCGTGACGACGGGGGTGCCTACGTCGACCGACTCGAGGCGGAGGGCGTTCCCGTCTCCCACCACCATTACGACGACGTCGTTCACGGCTTCTTCGGGATGGTCGGCGGTCCGATCGACCTCGAGCGCGCTCACGAGGCGTACGACGACGTCGTGTCCGATCTCCACGAGACGCTCGAGTGACAGACGGTCGTTCGGCCAATATTCCGCAATGTTTTTGTTGTGTATTTTTCAATAGTGGCTATGAATCGACGATACGCTATCGTCGGGGTCGTCGCCCTGCTTGCTCTCGCTACGACCGGAACGCTCGTCGCCTACTCCCCCGCCGACGCGACCGCCGGCTCGCCCGTCGAACCGTCCGAACTCGAGGGGTCCTACACAGTCTCCGAAGCAACTACCGTCGACGGAGACCCGTTCTTCTCGCGGGAGTCGACCGTCGACGCCGAGACGGGCGAACAGCGAACGACCCTCTCGTTCGAGGCGATCACGTACGACCACTACTGGACCGAAGACGGCGACCGATACACGAAGATCACGGCAGAAAGCGAGGAACGACTCGCCGACCGACTCGAGGAGTCCGACCGCGAGACGGTCGTCCGGGAGTACGAGGCCGAACCGAGCGTCATCGTCGAGCCGACCGAAGACACCAACGCGGACGACGGACCGGCCGGCGATGCGTTCCCGGATACGCTGACCCACTCGCAACTCGCGATGACCGCGTTTACCGAGACGGGAACGACGACCGTCGACGGAACGACGGTCGAGACCTACGAGCCACACACTGGCTGGATCGACGTCGGTGACCTGGCGGACGACCGCGACACGATGTACGTCGCCGACGCCGACGGCGAGGTCCACGTCGGGCCGGACGAACAGTTATACCACGCGAACGTCACGCTCGAGCGAATCGACGCGGAGACGTGGGGTGGCTACCTCCTCGAGCGCGGCGACTCGTCGACGACGACCTTCGAGTACGACGTCACCGAGTCGGCCGAAAACGTCAGTCCTGCGTGGTTCGACGACGCCGAAGAAACGTAGCGCGGACGACTACCAGGGTTCGTCCTTCAGCCCGAGTTTGTACGCGATGGCGTTCGTCGTCACGTGCAGGACGGGCGTGAGCACGACGACGACGAGAATCACGTCCCAGGTGAACCACTCGAAGAACCACTCGGTCGCGAGCAGTGCCGTCAGCGGCAAGGAGACGACGACGAAGTCCAGCTGATCGAGGCCGGGGAACATCGCGCCGCGTTCGCGTCCCGTTCGACGCTTGAGGAACGAGGCGAGGATGTCCCCGAGCATCGCTCCGGCCGCGAGACCGAGCGCCGCAAGCGGCTCGAACGCAGGGACGGAGAACCCGAGGGCCCCGCTGACGTCGTCCGCGAGAAGCGTCAAAACGCCCGCGAGTGCGAGTCCCGCTGCGATTCCGGCGGCCGTTCCGCGCCAGGTCTTGCCGTCGCCGAGTACGCGCTTGTCGTCCCAGGTCCGGCCGCCGTCGATCGGTTGGCCGCCACCGGCGAGCACTGCTGCGTTGTTCGGTACGTAGGCAGGCAACATCGCCCAGAACGCGATCACGACTGTCTCGAGTATTGCCATATCCGGCGGGACGAACCGACGTACCTTAATCGAGGTGGTTCCGTCGCTCGACGGCGATCTCCTCGAGCAGTCGATCCGGACGGCTCCACTGGTCCGGGTCCACGACGACGTTCTCGAGGTCGTCGCCGTCTTCCTCGAGGACTTCGACGTTGTGTGCGACGACGTCGGCCAGACGATCCCAGTGTTTGGGCGTATGACCGCCGGTGTGGGGCGTGATGAGGCAGTTTTCGAGGTCCCACAGCGGGTGTCCGGGCGGGAGCGGTTCCGGATCGGTGACGTCGAGTGCGGCCCCACGGATCGCGTTTCGCTGGAGCGCGTCGACCAGGGCGTCGGTGTCGACGACGCCGCCGCGAGCGACGTTGACCAGGACGGCCTCGGGCGGCAGCGTCGCGAGTTCGGCCTCGCCGACGAGCCCTCGAGTCTCGTCGGTCAGCGGACACGCGAGCACGACGTACTCGCTGCGGGCGAAGGCGTCGTGGAGCTCCCGTTCCTCGAGGCCGACGACCTCGTCGGTCGGACCGCCCTTCAGCGGTGTGTACCGGACGCCGATCGTCTCCACGTCGAACCCCTCGAGACGCTTCGCGACCGCCGTGCCGATCGACCCGAGGCCGACGATAGTGACGGTACTCCCCTTGAACTCGGTCGACTGGAAGTGACGCCACTCACCGCGTTGTTTCCGTCGCCATCCTTCGTGGAGTCGTCGGGCGAACGCGAGCACGTTCCCGATCGCTTGCTCGGCGATGCCGGGCGCGTGAATCCCGCCGGCGTTGGTCACGGTGATCCCGCGGTCGGCGAGTTCCGCCGTCGGCAGGTGTTCGGTGCCGGCGAAGGCACACGCGAACAGCTCGAGTCGAGTCGCGACCGCGAGCAGGTCCTCGTCGATGCCGACTCCCGTGACGACGCGGGCAGTGGAGGCGAGTTCGCGTTCCTCCCGCGGCGTTCGCGCGCATTCGACGGTGTGATCCGGCAGCCGTTCGCGCAAGGCCGCGGCGTACGACTCCATCGACAGTCCTTCGGTACCCTCCCGAAGGACGACGACGTCTGCATGGCTCATACGACATCGTCCGGAACAGTACGGCTTTGCGTTACTGGCCGACCCCGACGTGTTGGACGGGAACCACTCGTTGCCGGGAAACGTCTCGAGTTCGGCGTCGATGACCGACTCCGTCCATCAGTGGCTGACGAATTATACCAAATCTCTTATAACTGGCGGCCGACGGATCGGCTATGATCCCACCGATCGCGAACAGATTCGTCGCCGGCGAGACCCCAGCAGAGGTGCTCGAGCACGTCCGGACGATCAACCAGCGAGACGTCAAAGCAATCGTCAATCTCCTGGGCGAACACTACGACGAGCGGCCGCCGGTCCGATCCGACGCCGCGGAGTACCGCTCGCTCGTGGAAGACGTCGCGGAGTCCGACCTCGAGGCCTGCGTCTCGATCAAACCCTCCCAGCTCGGACTCGACATCGGCGAGGACGTCTTCCGGGAGGAACTCGAGTCGATCGTCGAGACGGCGGCGGAACACGGCGTCTTCGTCTGGATCGACATGGAGGATCACACGACGACCGACGCGACGTTAGACGCTTACGAGGAGTTCGCACGGGAGTACGACGACGATGGCGGATCCGACTTCGGCGTCGGCGTCTGCGTCCAGGCGAACCTCGAGCGGACCCGCGACGACGTCGAACGACTCGCCGACGTCCCCGGCAAGGTGCGGTTCGTCAAGGGAGCCTACGACGAGCCAGAAGCCGTCGCCTACACCGATCGGGAGCGGGCCACCCAGGAGCTGAAGGACTTGCTCGAGTACGCGTTCGAACACTACGACGGCGGCATCGGCGTCGGGAGTCACGACCCAGAGATAATCGACCACGCCATCGAACTCCACGAGGAATACGGGACGGACTTCGAGTTCCAGATGCTCATGGGCGTCCGGGAAGACGTCCAGTACGACCTCGCGGAGGAGTACGAGGTCTACCAGTACGTCCCCTACGGCGGTCGCTGGCTGTCGTACTTCTACCGCCGCGTGATGGAGCGCAAGGAGAACCTCCGGTTCGCGCTCCGGGCCGTCCTCGGCCGCTAAAGGAAAGCGCTCTTTATCCCCTGGTGTGAGGTGTCCTACATGGCTTCGTGGAAGCGGGACTTCGCGAGCGGGTTGATCGTTCTCGGCCCGATCCTCGTGACCCTCTACGTCATCTACTGGCTCTACGGGCTCGTCGCGGGTATCACACCCCCGGTCATTCTGGAAGCCGACGCCCTGCCACCGTTGCCAGGCGAAGGGACCCAGGAACAGGTCGCAGCGTTCCTTCGCGTCATCGTCGTCCTGACAGTCGTAACGATCCTCACGTTCTCGGTCGGTTACCTCATGCGAACGACGGTCGGCGGCCTCGTCGAACGCGTCGTCGACGGCGTCGCCAACCGTGTCCCCGTCATTCGGGTGGTCTACAACGCGTCCAAGATGGCTGCCGAAACCGCGCTGGGCGAACAGGAGTCGCTCCAGACGCCCGTCAAACTCGAGGTCTGGGACGGGCTCCGGATGACGGCGTTCAAAACCGGGAAGACGACCGACGACGGGCGGGAAGTCCTCTTCCTGCCGACGTCGCCGAACATTACGACAGGATTCGTCATCGAGGTCCATCCCGATCGATTCGACACGCTCGACGAAAACGTCGAAGACGCACTCACCCGCGTCCTGAGTGCCGGCTTCGGTGACGCCGAGCGACGCGGGATGGACGCTGGCGTCCCGATCGACGTCATCGACGAGCGGACGGTAAAGCAGTCGGACAGCGACGATTAGCGGAGTTCGATTACCGCTCAGGATAGGTCGGCGCGTCGAATCCGCCGCGAACCAGCGGCTTCGCGACGTGTCGGCGGGCACACGGCGGCACTTCGTACCAGCCCGGCTCGAGGTCCCGCTCGAGGTCGACTTGCCGTTTCTCCGTAGCACTCGTGTTGCAGTCCCGACACCGATATCCCTGGTCCCGACCGGCGCTTTCCATCGTCCGCTCGCAGTCCGGACAGACCGGCGTCGCGGGTTCGGTCCGGACGAGTTCTCGAACGGCGAACTTCTCGAGTTTGACCGTCCCCTCCGACAGTTCGCCACACGCGGTGATCAGATCGCCAGCCCGAAGCGACCGAACCCGATCACGGAACCGTTTCGTCGGCTCGAAGGCGGCACACTCGAGCCGCGAGTTCCCTGATTCGGCCTCGAGTTCGAAGAAGACGTGCCCGCCACGACGCGTCTCGGGATCGGACGCGACGCGTCCGTCGAGCCGGTAGGCTCGCCCCTCGCGAGCTTCGGCGATCGTTCCATCCCGGAGGTGGGCGTCGGTTCCCTGGTTGGTCACGAACAGTTGACTCGAGTCGACGGGTTCCCCGTCGATCCGGTCTGTAACCGCCCGGACGCTCTCGGGGTCGTCGCCACGGATACCGTACAGAATCGGCCCGGGCGTGTGCGGGACGCAGACGGTCTCGTCCTCGTCGCGGTCGACCGTATCCCACACCTCGGGGTAACCCCAGTTGGCCGCCGTGAAGACGCTCTCCTCGTCGACTTCCCGTGGCGTTCCCCAGCGATCAGGCTCGCGGTAGGAGATGTGTTCGTAGGTCCACTCCTCGAGTGCTCGCGGCGCACCGATCGCAGCCAGCGCGCCGATGCGCCCGCGCCCGTTGCCGGCGTACCACGAGCGGTAGCCGTGGTCGTCGATCCGGTCGACGGCGTCGCCGATCTCGAGTTCCTCGCGGAGCGCGCGTTCGGCGAACGTCGCCACGTCGTCGGGGACGGTGCCGACGTCGGTGTCGGCCACCACCAGTCCGGGATTCGTTCGGTCGTCGGCCGTCTCCGCGAGCGACGCGAGAAGATCGGTGGCAACCTCGAGTGCGCGGACGGGGTCGCAGTCGGTTTCGATGGCGAGCGCGGCGTTGCCTCGAGTCTTGTACTCGACGGCAGGGTTGAGTCGGACGAGAAAGAGTCGGCCGACGGACGCCCCGTCGCGGCGCAGTCGCTCGGCGACCTCCCTCGCGACGTAGGTCGTGCACATCCCGCGTTCGCGGGAGTCGGTATCGTCGATCCCGACGACAGTCATCGGTTCGTCTTGGTGTGGCGACGTGTAACGCCTTTCGGGACGCCGGTGGTCGATCGACGGATACGATTCCGGCAGGTGACGATAGTAACCCCTATAAAAGTATACTGCTGGTATGGCCCGAAATCGCTACACAGCAGACGGACATGTCGGGGAAAACCTCTTATAGGAGGAATAGCTTACATCCCCGTATGTCCCGCTCCGCACTGGTCGGCAACGTGACCGCGATGTTAGAGGACGCGGGATTCGCTGTGAGCGATCGGTGTGCGATCCGGCCGAAGAGCTTCGACATCGCCGCTCGACGCGGTAAGGACCTGATCCTGGTAAAAATCCTCGGCAACATCGACGCGTTCAACGAGGCGACCGGCCACGAGATGCGTCGGCTCGGTACCTATCTCGAGGCGACGCCGGTGGTGATCGGATTGCGCAGTCGCGACGAGGACCTGAAACCCGACGTGGTCTACTTCCGTCACGGCGTTCCCGTCCTCAGTCCAGACACGGCGTACAATCTCTTCATCGAGGAGGTACCGCCACTGATCTACGCTGCACCGGGCGGTCTCTACGTCAACATCGACGGTGACCTGCTCGCCGACGAACGGCAGGAGCGCGATCTGAGTCTCGGACAGCTCGCGAGCGAACTCGGCGTCTCTCGGCGGACGGTCTCGAAGTACGAGGACGGCATGAACGCCTCCGTCGAGGTCGCGATGGCGCTACAGGAGATGTTCGACGCACCGCTGACCAGCCCGGTCGACGTCCTCGACGGCGCCGACGAGGTACACGAAACCGAGTCGACGCCGGAGGATCCCGAGGCCGACCCCGACGACGAACAGGTCGTCGCGGTCTTCACCCGGGCGGGCTACAAGGTCCATCCGACGCTCCGATCGCCGTTCAAGGCGGTCAGCCGCGAAACCGAGGACGGCGAGGACGAAGGCGAGGAGGACGTCGTTCTCACCGGTCACTCCGAGTTCACCAAGGCCGCAAAGAAACGTGCCCGGATCATGAGTTCGATCGGCCACGTCACGCACACGCAGTCGGTCTACGTCGTCGACCGGGCGAAACGCGACTCCGTCGACGGCACCGCGCTCGTCGAACGCGACGAACTCTCCGAGATGCGCAACGCCGAAGAACTCCGCAAGGTCATCCGCGAACGAGCGGAGCACGAAGAAGCGGCCTGATTTTCGGAACTGATTCTCTTCGATCCAAACCGTCGTCAGGCGTACGTCTCTTCCAGATACTCGACGATATCGTCGCTCTCGTGCATCCCCTCGACGCCCTGGGCCTCGTCGGAGATGACAGGGACGCCGGTCTGTCCGCTCACTTCCTCGACTTCGGTCCGCTCGGCGTGGGTCCGCGGGACCTCGATCACGTCGTACTCGAGGTCGAGTTCGTCGAGTTTCGAGCGGACTTTTGCACAGTACGGACAGCCGGGAAGTTCGTACATCGTAATGTCGGCCATGGTCGACGTAGTCGACTGAGACCAAAGAGGCCACCGGTCGGCTGTCAGGTTGCCGGAACTCGCGAAGAAAAGACGCTGTTCTAGAAGACGATCATGCCCGCTTCGACGGCGAAGTAGACGACGAAGTAGACGATGAAGGCACCGGCGAGCGCCCACTGACCGAGCGAGACGTCTCGAGCGTCGCCCATCGCAGCCTTGACCAGCGGATAGCTGATGATACCTGCTGCGAGACCGTTCGCGATCGAGGTCGTTAGCGGCATGATCGTGATCGTCAGTCCGGCGGTGATCGCCCACGCGGGGTCCTGCCAGTCGATGTCGGCGACACCCTGTAGCATGATGATCCCGACGACCACCAGTGCGATGTAGGTCGCATACTGGGGAATCGCGGACATCAGCGGGACGACGAGCAGGGAGAGGAGGAACATTCCGCCGACGACGAGCGCGGCAAAGCCGGTTCGACCGCCCTCTTCGATTCCGGTCGAAGATTCGATATATGTCGTCACGGTCGAGGTGCCGATCATCGCACCCGCCGTGGTCCCAACTGCGTCCGCCATCAGCGGCTTCTCGATCTCGGGCAGGTCACCCTGCTCGTCGAGGAAGCCGGCAATCTGGGAGACGCCGATGAGCGTTCCCGCGGTGTCGAAGAAATCGACGAAGAAGAACGTGAAGACGACCAGCAGGAAGACGAGTGGATCGTCGGCGATCATCCCGAGTCCCTCGACGAATCCCCAGAACAGCGGCGTGAAGTCGTACTGGACGCCACCGAACATCGCGGCGATACCCTCGGTGGTCACCTGATCGTACGACCCCTCCGGGGTGAGCACGTCGGGTGCGACGACGCCGACGAGCGTGAGCAGCCACCCCGCGACGGCCGTCGTCAGAATCCCGATCACGATCGACCCGCGAACGCCGCGGGCGTACAACAGCAGCGTCACCGCGAGACCGGCAAGCGACAGCGCCGCGATCGGACTCTCGAGGACGTTCCCGAGCGTAACCATCGTACTCTCGTAGGGGACGACGACCTGAATCTCCTGAAGACCGAGGAACAGCAGGAAGACACCGATACCGGCACCGACGGCGAACTTCACCGGCTCGGGGAACAGTTCGATGATGTACTTTCGTGCGCCAACGGCGGTCAGCGCGATGAAGATTATTCCTTCGACGAAGACGGCCGCGAGCGCGAGTTGCCACGGGACGCCAAGGATGAGGACGACGGTGAACGTGAAGAAGGCGTTGAGCCCCATGCCAGGTGCCAGCCCGAACGGTCGCCTGGCGTAGACGGCCATTACGATAATCGCGATGATCGACGCGATGATCGTGACGACGGTGAGCATCTCCACGACCTCCCCCCAGTAGTACATCTCGCCCGCAATTTCCGTCTGATCGTCAGCCGCGATCTCGCCCGGCGGCCGGCCGAAGATCGCCGGTGCGAGGATTGTCGGATTGACGACGATAATGTACGCCATCGCGAGGAACGTCGTGATTCCCGCGAGGGTTTCGGTTCGATAGTCGGTATCGTGATCACCGAAGTCGAAGTAATCGGCGACCGTATCAGCCACACCCATGTTGGACGGTCGAGCATAGATACAGCGTTAAGTTAAAGTTTCCCGTCTTGATCGACGATTAGTTATACACACATGTGTATAGTTTGGTGTAGGTCCGGACTCGAGTTCCAGTGGGACCGTCGCCACGCATCGGCGTCAGACGGTCTCGAGTCGTCACGACGAGACCAACGTATTTCACCCCGGAAGGTGTACACATGCACCATGAAATTCGTCATCGTGGGGTACGGACGGGTCGGCTCGAGAACGGCGCGTATCCTCGCGCAAGAGGGACACGACGTCGTCGTCGTCGACGACGATTCCGATCGCGTGGAACGTGCCGAGTCGGACGGGTTCGAGACCGTCCACGGCGACGGTGCCGACGAAGCGGTGCTTCTGGAGGCAGGGGTCGACGACGTGGACGCAATCGGTGCTTTCACCCCCGACCTCAACGCCAACTTCGCGGCCTGCATGGTCGGCAACCACCACGGCTGTCGGACGGTTCTCAGGATCGACGAGGACTACCGCGAAGACATCTACGAGAAGTACGCCGAAGACGTCGACGAGATCATCTACCCGGAACGGCTGGGTGCTGCCGGTGCAAAGACCGCCTTGCTGGGCGGTGACTTCAACGTCGTCGCCGACCTCGCCACGAACCTCCAGTTGACCGTCCTCGAGGTTCAGGAGGGTTCGTCAGCCGTCGGAAAACGGGTAACCGAACTCGACCTGCCGGCGTCGGCCCGGATCTACGCACACGGCCGCGAACGCGAGTCGCTGTCGATTCCGTTGCCGGGGACCGAACTCGAGGCCGGCGACGAAGTCGCGGTCATCACCGAGACGGATCGGGCAGAGGACGTGCGTGCTGCGCTGTCGACGGAGACGACCAGCGCCCAGTGACGTACCGTCTTACAAACTCGGCGAGCTGTAACTACCGCTTTCGACCGATGTCTCGACGTATTCTGACACGGAGCAGGTGCTGAACGGGAAAGCGGAAAGCATAGTGAAGAGGTGACGCGCAACCGGATCAGTTGGGATGGGGGGTGGAGAGGGGATGGGGAGTGCGCGTCAACTACGACGACGAACGGGGACATGATAAAATCCCGTCAGACGATCGACTGACGCGAGTCAGACAACGGCGATTATCGGTCGTCCCGCCGGAACACAAGCACGTTCTGGTGGACCATCGACGGAACGAACGAGAACGGATAGCCGTAGACGTGCAGGTCCTTCGTCGGATCGTACCAGATCAGGTTCGCCGCGAGCGTCACGGGCGCCGTCGATTCGATCGCTCGCGCGAGGTCCGCAGACAGGAACTCGTAGGACTGCTCGCGGTACATGTCGCCGATGAAAACGACCAGGTGGCCCTCGTCGGCTACCGCGTCGGCGAACCGGTCGAACTTCCCGGCCATGTCCTCGAGCCACTCGTCTTTGCTCTGACCCTCCACACTCGAGTCGTCGTCGAACGAATCCAGTTTGCTCTCCCTGGTCTCGCGTTCGTTTCTGGTCTGCTCGAGTTCGTCCATGTGCCAGTAGGGGACGTCGGTCAGCAGGAGGTCGACGGAGGCGTCGGGGACGTCCTCGATCAGTTCCGCACAGTCGCCGTGGCGCATCTCCTGGGTGGAAAGCGGTGGCTCGCCGCGGGCACGTCGCTCTTCGTTTTCGTGTTCGAGGACTTCCTCGTAGATTTCGATCCAGCGTTCGTTGCGCTCGAAGCCGATTGCCTCGCGCAGTCCGGTCCCCTCGTGTTCGCAGAAACTCGCGCCCAGTAAGGTGCCGCCGACGCCGGCGAACGGGTCGAGGACGGTGTCTCCGGCCTTGCTGAATCGCCCGATCAGTTCCGCACAGAGCCTCGGCGGTTTCTGGCCGCCGTGTTCGCTGCGCAGGTCGTGCTGGACGTCCGGCGGATACCCCTCGGCGATGACGGACTTCGTGGCGTACTTCCACTCCTTTCCGGTGAGGTCGTTGAGCCGGTTGCGTTCGTCGTAGATTCCTCGTCCCTCGACGTACCGCTGGTGGTCCGCGAGGTCGTCCGTGTCGACGACCTCGCCGTCCTCGATCGGTAGCGACTCCTCGAGTGCACGGTCGGCGTCGAACTCGCCGTCCTCGTCCGTAAACAGGCGACTCTGGCGGTGTCGATCGTCGTCCCCGTCCGCTGGCATATATTCCGGTGGTCACCGTGAGCGCATAAACGCTTGTGACTCCGACCGGGGACGAGACGAGAACCGGTGACATCGGGGTTAGCGAGCCCCTTTCAGTCTCCGTCCCCTCCGTTCGACTATGAACATGCTCGTCGACGGCGAGTGGCGAACAGACGCGTACGAAACGACGAGCGAAGACGGCTCGTTCGAGCGCCAGGAGACGACGTTCCGCGACCGGATCCGCGACGATCCGGACGCACAGTTCCAGCCCGAAGCGGGACGCTACCACCTCTACGTCTCCTACGCCTGCCCATGGGCCCACCGAACGCTCGTGACGCGGGCGCTGAAGGGGCTCGAGGACGCTATCTCGGTGTCGGTCGTCGACCCCTACCGCGACGAGGACGGCTGGCAGTTCACGCCCGAGAAGGAGGGCTGTACGCGCGATCACGTCCACGACACCGACTACCTGCGGGAACTGTACGTCGAGGCCGATCCGGACGCGACCTGTCGCGTGACGGTGCCGGTCCTCTGGGACACGGAGGAAAACACAATCGTCAACAACGAGTCCAAGGAGATTATGCGGATGCTCGACACCGAGTTCGACGAGTACGCCGAGCGGGACGTGGACCTCTACCCCGACGGGAACCAGGAGGAGGTCGACCGGATCATCAACGAAATCTACGAGCCGATCAACAACGGCGTCTACCGTGCCGGCTTCGCGACCGAACAGGAGCCCTACGACGAGGCCGTCGACGACCTCTTCTCGGCGCTGGACCACTGGGACGACGTACTCGCGGACCAGCGCTACCTCGCCGGCGACCGACTCACCGAGGCCGACGTCGCGATGTTCACGACGCTGATCCGGTTCGACAACGTCTACCACACGCACTTCATGTGTAACATCCAGTACATCCGGGAGTACGAGAACCTCTGGCCGTATCTGCGGGACCTCTATCAGACGCCAGGGGTAGCAAAGACCGTCGACATGGACCACATCAGGGAACACTACTACACGACCCACCCGGACGTGAACCCCCACGGAATCGTCGCTCGAGGACCGGACCTCGACCTCGAGGCACCACACGACCGGGACGAACTGCCGGGCGAGCTACCGGCGGATCTCGTCACACCGGCGGACGACTGACGAAAAAGTAGAGAGTCAGGCTTCGGCTTCCGCTTCTTCTTCCGTCTCTTCTTCCTCTTCCTCGAACGGTGGCTCCAGTCGCTTGCGGTTCGGATCGTTTCGCCAGGTCTCGTAGCTCGATTCCATCTCCTCTTCGCTGACGAAGACGCGCCAGAGGATCCACGCCAGGACGAGAATCGGCAACACTGGCAACATAACGATGACCAGAACCGCCGCGATGACGTACCCGAACGCCGACATCTGGACGTTCGGCACGTAGCCCGTCGACTCCGAGACTTTGGTTGACATGTGTAGCGGTACGAACGTCCCGATATTCGGTCTTTCGATCCCGAGAGCAGCAGGCGGTCGCGGGTCGGACTGCCTTACTTCGCCTCGAGCCCGTCCTGTCCACCGCCGTCGTCCTCGAGCACGTCCGAGGAGTCGTCCCGCGGGCGGTAACCGAGTTCGAGCATCGTCTCGGTAAGCGAGAGGAACCGCTGGGTGTTGTTCGAGATGCCGTGGGCGGTCAGCGGCGTCTGCGCGAGCGAGGCGGTCGTCGCAGCCTCCATCAGCCGCTGGCAGTCCTCGGGACTGAGCCACATCGCGCGGGCGTATCGTTCGCCGGCCCCGTCTCGATCCTGAATCTCCGAGCGGAGTTCGTCGCGAGAGAGGAGCCAGCCGATCCGCAGGTTGACGACGTCGAGTCCGTGGCGTTTCGCGTAGTACGACCCCATCGCCTCGCCGAAAACCTTCGTGACGCCGTAGTAGGTGTCGGGATCCATCGCGTCGTCGGGTCGAACCACGTCGGGCTTGCCGACCGTCGACTCCGGCCGGATCCCCGACACCGCGTTGTCCATGTTGACCGCGTGGTTCGAACTCGCGAAGACGACGCGCTGGAGGTCGTTCTCGACAGCAGCCTCGTAGACGTTGTAGGCCCCGTCTATATTCGGCCCCCGGACACCCTCCCACTCCGCTCGCGGGTCGGGGTTAGCCGCGAGGTGAATCACCACCTCCTGTCCCTCGAGAGCGTCGTCGACCTCGTCGTAGTCGGCGACCTCGAGCGGCGTCGTGTCGAGGTCTTCGCTCTCGCTATGGGAGAAGAGTTCGAGTTCGACGTCGTCACCGGAGAGCGCTTCGATGGTTTCCCTGCCGACGCGTCCGGACGCACCGGTGATGGCGATGTTCGTCATGAAGGCGTCGACATCGACAGGGCGGAAATAGGTCGGGCGTGCGTCTTCCGGGACGGCCGGCCGACGATTTCAGAGGTCGACTGTCGTCCCGACGTCGTTCGCCTCCGCTCGTTCGACGACGGAGGCGGCAGTGGCGGCGTCGAAGACGGCCGAACCGACGCTCTCGACGACCAGGATCTCGTCGTCGGCCCGACGACCGGACTCGCCCTCGAGGACCTCGGCGAACGGGACGATATCGTCCTTTCCAAGGTCCGTTGCGAGCAAATCCCCCGTGTCCGTGACCTCTTCGGGGACGTCCGCGAAGGTCCGACTGGCCCGCTCGAACGTGGTCCGATCGAGCTCCTGCATCTCGGGGGAGAACGCGCCGACGGCGACGACGAGGGTGCCGGGCTCGAGCCAGTCGCCGTCCAGAACCGGCGACTCGGCCGGTGTCGCCGTGACGATGGTATTGGCACCCTCGACGGCTGCCCGCGCGGTGTCGACCGGTTCGACGGTCGCCTCGAGTTCGTCGTCGAGTTCGGTCGCACACGCGATTCGCGAGTCGCTCGGCGAGTAGATTCGGACGCGCTCGAGGTCGGTAGCCGCCGCGATCGCCCGCGTTTGCCAGCGTGCCTGCGTTCCTGCGCCGACGACCCCTAGCTCGACCGGTTCCGTCGCGAGTTCGCGTGCAGCTAGCCCGCCAATGCAGCCGGTTCGCATACCGGTGATGTGGGTGCCGTCCATTACGGCGACCGGGAGACCGGTCGCGGCGTCGTTCACCACGATCTGTGCGTTGATCGTCGGCAGGTCGTGCTCCGAGTTCTCCTCGAAGAAACTGGCTAGTTTCGTCGCGTAGTAGTCCGATCCGTGGACGTAGGCGGGCATGGTCAGTCCCGTGCCGAGTGGCTCGTTCGGCCGGTCGGGATCGATCCCTTCGCCGACCGGGAAATGCGGGCGCTCAGGTCGAACTACCTCACCGCGGCCCTGCTTGATCAGCGCCGTCTCGATCACCGATAGCAGGTCCTCGACGTCGAGTAGCGACGCCACCTGCGGTGCTGCGAGGATCCGTACCATTGGTCGGAGTGATGGGAGCCTCCGTGATAGGTATACGCGCTCCTGGTCGGCCCCGTATTCGGCATCCGACCTGACCTGTCACCTGCTTCTCTCGTCGTGGCCGCGCATCACGAAAACGCAGGACCCTGGACGAGACGTAATAGAGGAATGCACGGCCTGTGCCGCCGAATGTCGCGGTTCAGTAGATGCCGACCTCGAGACCACCTCCCGGCGAAAAGAACAAGTCTTCGACACGGTTTCCCTGGTACCGTATTGTAAATAAGAAAGTCAAAATGACAAATACAAGACAATATTAAGGGGCTGGTGTTCGTTTCTGTTACTCTATGACATGGGACAACCAGGACTGGTGGCCGGATCTGTTGCGAGTAGACGTTCTCGACGATAACACCGTGGACGCCAGTCCGTATGGCGAGGAGTTCGACTACGCTGAGGAGTTCCAGAAACTCGATTACGGGGAGGTAAAGGAAGACATCGAGGAGATCATGACGACCTCCCAGGAGTGGTGGCCGGCCGACTACGGACACTACGGGCCGCTTTTCATCCGGATGGCGTGGCACAGCGCCGGCACCTATCGCACGCTCGACGGCCGTGCTGGTGCGTCCGGCGGCCTCCAGCGTCTCCCGCCGGAGAGTAGCTGGCCGGACAACGTCAACCTCGACAAGGCCCGCCGTCTGCTCCAGCCGGTCAAGGTGAAGTACGGTCGTCAGCTCTCGTGGGCCGACCTGATGGTGCTGGCCGGCAACGTCGCCCTCGAGTCGATGGGCTTCGAGACGTTCGGTTTCGCGGGGGGTCGCGAAGACGCGTACAAGTCCAACGAGGCCGTCGAGTGGGGTCCCGAAATGGAGTGGGAGACCACCTCGCCCGAACGCTTCCACGAGGGGGAGGTTGGCGACCTCAAAGACCCGCTCGCGAACACCGTGATGGGACTCATCTACGTGAATCCCGAGGGTCCGTACGGCGAACCGGACCTCGAGGGCTCCGCGAAGAACATCCGCAACGAGTTCCAGCGCATGGCGATGACCGACGAGGAAACGGTCGCGCTCATCGCCGGCGGCCACACCTTCGGGAAGGTCCACGGCGCTGACAACCCCGACGAGATGGTCGGCCCCGAGCCCGAGGCGGCCCCCATCGACCTGCAGGGCCTCGGCTGGCAACACAAGGAAAGCGAAGACAAGATCGGCGGGCTCGAGGTCATTACGAGCGGGATCGAAGGGCCGTGGAACGCCACGCCGATCCAGTGGGACATGGGCTACGTCGACAACCTGCTCGAGCACGAGTGGGAGCCCCACAAGGGTCCCGGCGATGCGTGGCAGTGGCGGGCGAAAGACGAGACAGAGCTCGAGGAAGCGCCGGACGCTCAGGACGAATCGGAGACCCAGCTACCGATGATGCTGACGACGGACGTCGCCCTGAAACACGACCCCGACTACCGGGAGGTCTTAGAACGGTTCCAGGAGAACCCCAACCAGTTCCGGGAGGCGTTCGCGAAGGCGTGGTTCAAGCTCCTCCACCGCGACATGGGTCCGCCCGAGCGGTACCTCGGGCCGGAGGTCCCCGACGAGACGATGATCTGGCAGGACCCCATCCCCGACGCCGACCACGAACTGATCGGCGAGGAGGCGATCGACGAACTCGAGACGGAAATCCTCGAGTCGGATCTCTCCGTCCCGCAACTGGCCAAGACAGCGTGGGCGTCGGCGTCGACCTACCGCGACAGCGACAAGCGCGGCGGCGCGAACGGCGCGCGTATCCGCCTCGAGCCACAGCGAAATTGGGAGGTCAACGAGCCCGAGGAACTGGAGACGATCCTTTCGACCTACGAGGAGATTCAGACCGAGTTCAACGACTCACGCGACGACGACGTTCGGGTCTCGCTCGCCGATCTGATCGTGCTGGGCGGCAACGCGGCCGTCGAACGGGCGGCGGCCGACGCCGGTTACGACGTGGACGTACCGTTCGAACCGGGCCGCGCGGACGCCGTACAGGAACAGACCGACGTCGAGTCCTTCGAGGCGCTCGAGCCGAAGGCCGAGGGCTTCCGGAACTACCTCGGTGGCGAGTACGACGACCTGTACGACTCACCCGAGGAGCGACTGGTAGACCACGCACACCTGTTGACCCTGTCGGTGCCCGAGATGACGGTGCTGGTCGGTGGCATGCGCGCGCTGGGTGCAACCTACGAGGGTCGGAGCGCCTTCGTCGACGAATCAGGTCTCCTGACGAACGACTTCTTCGCGAACCTGCTCGATATGGACTACGAGTGGGAGCCAGTCTCGGAGGACGGAGAACGCTTCGAGATACGCGACCGCGACACCGGCGACGTCGAGTGGGACGCCACTCGCTTCGATCTCATCTTCGGCTCGAACGCTCGGCTTCGAGCCCTCACAGATGCCTACGGTGCCGCCGACGGCGAGGAAACGTTCGTCCGTGACTTCGTGGACGCCTGGAGCAAGGTGATGACGCTCGATCGCTTCGACCTCGAGTGACTGTGGGTATACGGACTCGGCGTCCTAGGTGACCGGTGCGTACGACTCCGTGGTCGTCGATCTCGGGAATGCGAGATCAACCCTGCAGCCCACTTCGTCCGAGGCGACCCGGCGACCCACCGTACTCGACGAACCGCCGTTTCAACGCCCACCCGGAAGGGGTCGAGGCCGAGTTCATGGACAAGCCCACCCTCCACGAGCGAATCCGTCAGGGTGGACGAAGTAGGGTTGGGTAGTTGACCGACAGCACCTAACCGAACGACCGCCGCTCGAGCCGTCCAGTCGGTCGGAAGAGACGTCCGGACGTCGACGATGCGGACACTATTTT
Organism: Natronobacterium texcoconense; assembly: GCF_900104065.1. Classification (NCBI taxonomy): domain Archaea; kingdom Methanobacteriati; phylum Methanobacteriota; class Halobacteria; order Halobacteriales; family Natrialbaceae; genus Natronobacterium; species Natronobacterium texcoconense. Next base: position 1,222,965 of record NZ_FNLC01000002.1, read on the forward strand.
GTAGGACGTGTAACTATATTCGAACCAATGTCATCCAGAACTACTGCCGCGAGAGGGATCGTCGTACTAACCGTAGTGGGTCTCGTCGGCGTCCTTCTGTATTACCTGCCACAACCGGGATACGGTCCGTTCCGGCTCGTTCTCTTCGGACTCATTGCGGGCGCTGCGGTGCTCGGTGGCATCGGGGTCGTCCGTCGTCGCCCAGCGTTTACGATCGGCGGCATCGTCGGACTGTTCCTCCTCGGGTTCTGGCAGGCCGTCCTCAGCGTGTTTATTTTCCCAGCGATCGGTCTCTTTCTGCTGGCACTGCTCCTGGACTACGACGCGTACGATCGAACCGCAAGGCCACGATAGCTACCGGTAGTCGCATACGCCCCCAGGTGTTACTCGATAGCATGAACCATATCGAACTGTTCGCAGAAATCGACGCGCCGCCGGCGGTCGTCTGGGAGGTGTTACTCGAGTTCGACAGTTATCCGGAGTGGAATCCGTTCGTCCGGGCGATCGAGGGCGTTCCGGTCGAGGGCGAACGGCTTCGAGTTCGAATCCGGCCACCCGGATCACGCGCCGTGACGTTCCGACCCAAGGTGACCGCCATCGAGGAGAACCGACGGTTCGTCTGGCAGGGACGGCTGGGGATCCCCTTCGCGTTCGACGGCTACCACGAGTTCCACCTCGAGCCGATCGATGGCGGCAAGCGAACGCGACTACTCCACCGCGAGACGTTTCGCGGCGCACTCGTCCCGCTGCTGTTCGATCGAGAGCGACTCGAGCGAGGATTCCGGGAGATGAACGAGGCGCTCGGGGAACGGGCCGAGCGACGGGCAGCCGTCGAAGCCTAGACGAGATCCGTGAGTGCAGAAAGCGACGCGATCTCGTACTCCGGTTCGACCGATAGCTCGTAGTCGATCCGATGCTCGCGGCGGATGAAAGCCGAGTCGATCCCGGCGTTGTCGGCCGCCAGCACGTCGACCTGACTGTCACCGACGTACAGCGGATTCGACGCCCCCAGATCGTCGATCGCCGATTCGAGGTAGTACGGCGTCGGCTTCTTGCGTTCGATCCCCTCGACGCTCGGCTCGCGGCCGTACCAGACCTCGAACCCTTCGAAGTCGAACTCCTCGAGGATGTTCTCGATGGTTCGGTGCTGGTTGTTGCTGACGATCGCAGTCGGCGTCTCGAGGTCAGCGAGGGCGTCGATATCGTCGTACGGCCGTTTGCGGCCGGCGCGCATCTCCTCGAGCTGGGCCTCGATCGCCGCGCGTTCGCGTGCATTCCACAGTTCGTCGGGTTCGAGACCGTGATCGTCCGCGATCCGTCGAAGCGAGGGGACGTCGGGACTCAGCAGCGTCTCGACGTGATCGGTCGGCGGTTCGTGGACGCCGACGGTCTCGAAGGCGTCGTGAACTGCGTCGACCAGTACGTCGTAATCGGTCGGTGTCGTCAGCACGCCGTCGTTGTCGAAGACGATGGCGTCGTATGCGGTTCCCATTCGTTTTCGAGAGTATCTAGGTCGGCGGGGGTTTTCGTCGTTGCGACCGACTCGAGTCCGCGGGTTCAAGTACGGACACGCGTCCAATGCCGGCGATGTACGACACGACCCCCGCTTGCCGTGTTCGGACGGCGGTCAGCGCCCCGTCTCAACCGAGAGAGCGACGGGACGAGTTCGGAGAGACAGATGGGACATAGGGCGCTCGTCGCCTACCGGCGACCCGACCACCTCTACGACCTTCGGTACAGTCACTGGGGTGGTGACGACCTCGCGCTCGTGGACGGAATCGACGCCCAGACCCCACTTGCGGACGGCCGCGTCGACGGCGACCTGCTCGCGGACTCGATCGCACGCGAACGGATCCTCTCGGATCACCTCGACCCACGGACCTACGAGGCGCTGTACCTCGTCGCACCTGGGGAAGAGTACGTCGTCGACGCCTACCAGGTCTGCTGGCTCGAGTGGGGCGACGGCCGCGACGGTAGTCGCGGTGCGATCGTCGCGGTCGAGCACGAGGACGACCGTGCGGTCCGGATCTGGTTCCGGGCGACCAAGACGGTCCTGGGTGACGCCATCGAGATGGGCGCGCTCTCGAGACGAGCGGCACAGGCCTATCTCGAGGCGCGAGTTCGAGAGGATCGAGACGGAACGATCTACACCTACGGAACGGACGAGTACGAACCGCCGCCGGATTGCTGGCCCGACGACGATCCCGAAAACGGGGTGCAGTGAGCGTACTCCGGGGTCAATCGTCGCTCTCGCCCCAGCGGGCGTCCGCCAGCGTCCGCTGGACGACCTCGGAACCGACCGCCTCGCCCAACGTCTCGAAGCCCGCACGCTCCTGGCCGTCGCTCGCGTTCGCGACCAGCCGCGAGACGATGAACTCCGGCGTCGACCGGCCGACGGTTCCGAACCGGGGCTGGTAGTCGACGCGCAACTCGAGGTCCGGATTCAGCCCTTCGGCGAAGATGCCGTCGACTCGAGCCTCGGGTGGCAACGGTTCCAGGTCGTCCGCGAGGTGGGTGACGAAGACGCCCATCGCGTCCCGGTCGACGGTCAGCGTCACCAGTCCGTGCAGCAGGTCCGCCGCGCTCCCGGGTTCGGTGATCGCCTCGAACTCGTCGACCAGCATCAGCGTCCGTCCGCCCGAGGACAGCGGCGGGACGATCGAGCGCAGCGTCGACTCGAGGACGCCGGCGTTGAAACTCGCGTGCCGACGGTGGAACACCAGCGAGTCGACCGTCGTCACCTCGGCGCGTTCGGCGGGAACGGGAAGCCCCATCGAGGCCAGCAGGACGACCTGACACAGCGTCTCGAGCAGCGTCGTCTTCCCGCCGCTGTTGGCCCCAGTGAGGACCGCGACGCGTTCGGTTCCGGGGTCGTCGGCCTCGGCCGGAGTCGTGACCACGTCGTGGTCGCCGAGCGCGTAGGTGACTGGCTGGACAGATTCCTCCCGGTGAGCGGCGAGGGTGAGGTTCCGTGCGTCGACGACGGAGACCGCGACGTCGTCGCCCTCGCGGAACGTCGGGCGGGTACAGTCGTACTCGAGGGAAAACCGGGCGAGCGACAACTGAAGCGCGATGTCGTCGACGGCGTCGACGGCCCGGTCGACGGCGTCTCTGGTCTCGATGAGCGTTCCCCGGAACTCGCGCGCGACTGCCCGCTCGCGCTCGTCGATCGCTTCGGTGAGGTCGTCCCGCAGCGCCCGCAGCGTCTCCCGGACGAAGTCGGTCGCGTCGACGGCGTCGCCCGGCATCGCCGCCCGCACCCGGTCGACGGTCGCGTCCGTCTCGCCCACGAGGTAGTCCGCGAAGGCTTCGCGAAACTCCGCGACGTCGCGGACGCCCGCCGATCGAAGCTGTTCGATCACCTCGAGGGCGTTCGCGTTCACGTCCTCGATCGCTCCGAGCGTCGCCCGAAGGCGGTCGAGTTCCTCGTCCGCACCATCTCGCACGCGGACGCCATTGCTTCCCTCCTCGAGTGCCGCCAGTGCCTCGGCAGCGGCCTCGAGTCGCTCGGCCTCGAGGCCCGCGATTGCGGCGAACGGACCGGAGTCGACGCCCGCCTCGAGAAGGGCGAGTGCGGTCTCGACGGCCGCGAGTTCGCTCCCGTCGCGGTCGTCGTACTGGTCGTAGGCCTCGAGGACGGTCTCGCGGTCGTCGTCGGGGAGGTCGGCCCAGGCGTCCCGCGCCGCGAGCACGGCGTCGAGCCGATCGGTCATCGCCTCGCGGCTCGAGAGGGGCGTGAGGACGCGGATTCGATCCGCCGCACGTCGAGTGACGGCGTGTTCACTGGCGATCTCGAGCAGGTCCTTGTACGCGGCGCGGGCGTCGCTCGTCGCCAGCAGGTCCATTCCGTCGCCGCCGGTCGCCCGCCGAAGGATACGCGTCGCTCGACCACGGGAGAGGCCGGCGTCCGTGAGCGCCCGGACGTTGCCGTTCTCGAGCGCCCGGACCGCGCGTTCCTCGCCCAACTCCTCGTCCAGCGTCTCCCGCGTCTTCGGACCGACGCCCCAGTACTCCTCGAGTCGCATACTCGAGAGGTTCGGAGCAACCGTCTTGAACACTTCGTGACGGTTGCGGTATCCGACACTGTATTTACCCGAAGCAACCACGGACTACGCATGGCACGGCTCGAGCGCATTCGGATTTACCCGGTCAAGGGGCTCGACGGAATCGAACTCGAGGAGGCGTCGATCGTCGATGGCGGAACGTTGGCCCGCGACAGGGAGTTCGCGCTGTTCGACGCGGACGGCGAGGTGGTAAACGGGAAACGGACCGATCGGGTCCACGACCTCGAGACGGACTTCGATCCCGAGACGGGCGAGTTACTGGTCGAGACGGATGGCGAGAGCCGGCAGTTCGACCTCGAGAGCGCCGACGAACGCGAGCGAGCGGCCGACTGGTTCGGCGACGTCTTCGACCTCGAGGTAACCCTCGAGCGCGACCGATCGCTGGGCTACGTCGATCGCCGCGAGATGGGGCCGTCGGTGATCAGTACGGCGACGCTCGAGACCGTGGCGTCGTGGTTCGACGACCTGACCGTCGACTCGGTTCGCCGGCGAATGCGGGCGAACGTCGAGGTGTCGGGAGTCCCGGCGTTCTGGGAGGACCGGTTCGTCGGCGACGGCGCACCGTCGTTTCGCGCCGGCGACGTCCGGTTCGAGGGCGTGACGCCGTGTGGCCGCTGTGTCGTTCCACAGCGCGACCCCGACACGGGCGAGCCGTTGCCCGAGTTCCGCGAACGGTTTATCGAAAAACGCCGGGAGACGTTCCCCGAGTGGGCCGACGGGGAGGCGTTCGATCACTACTACACGCTCATGCTCATCGCTCGAGTACCAGAGGCGGATCGGGAGAACGTTCTCGAGGTCGGAGATCCGATCGAGATCGTCGATGGCGGAACGGCGAGAAGGGAGTGAAACGGCTTACGTGTCGCTTTCCGACCCGCTCTCGAGGTCGTACTCCCATTCCCGGTAGCCGCCTGCCATGCTCGCGACGGCGTCGGCGTCGACGTCCTCGTAGCTCCCGATCAGTCGGGCCGCCTGGATCGAACTCTGGCCGATCGGACAGGCGACGACGACCTCGTCGCCCCAGTCGTACTCGTCGATCCGCGAGGGGAGTTCGTTCATCGGGACGTTGATCGCGCCCGGAACGTGTCCGCGCTCGTACTCCGGTTCGGAACGGATGTCGACGACCTGGACGTCCTCGCCGTTCTCGAGTTTCTCCTTGAGTTCCTCGGGCGGAATCTCCTCGACCATGGCGACCCGTTCGTTCTCCCGAGAAAAAACGTCGTTGGGTCGTCGGTCGTTACAGAGGGAATCGGGAGGCGTCCTCGAGCGTCTCGCACACCCGAACCCGCTCTCCTTCGAACGTCTCCTCGTCCTCGCGCCAGCGCCACGACCCGACGTAGGGGTAGCCATCGAGCGCGACGATGACGTAGGAGACGTCCGGCCAGGTCGCCCGTTCCACGTCCCTCGGCGTCGGTTCCGTCGGGCCCGCGGGGTGGGAGTGATAGAAGCCAGCCACCTCGAGGCCCTGCGCTTCGATTTGCTCGATGACCTCGAGTTGCTCCTCGGGATCGATCTCGTACCGGATTTCGGGTGTCTCGGCGACGTTTTCGGTCGGGTAGACGTCGGTGACGACGGTGTGGTCGTCGCCGCGGTCGCCCGCAAGGACGCCACAGACCTCGCGGTCGTCGCCGTCGTAGGCCCGGTAGACGAGTTTGTCGTACGCCGTTCGCGGTAGTTCGATCATCGGGTGATCGTCGTCCGACCATACGGACCGAGGGGGTTCGAAACTGTCGACGTGACGACCCCGACCGACACTGTTTTTCACCAGTCGGTCGACCATTGGTGTATGCCAACGGACACCAGTCCCGGGCGAATCGACCACGACCGTCGATCCTTCCGGTACTACCGCAACGCCGTCGAGCGCCACTGGGACCCCCACGAGATCGATCTCGAGACCGACCGCGAGGCGATTCAGGACGTTCCGAAACCGGCATTCGACGGCCTTCGTGAGACGCTCGCGCTGTTCGGTGCCGGCGAGGAAGCCGTCACCGAGGACCTCTCGCCGCTCGGGGTCGTCCTCGAGGACGTCGCAGATCAGCTGTTCGTGACGACCCAGCTATACGAGGAAGCCAAACACGCCGACTTCTTCGATCGCTACTGGGGATCGATTATTACACCCGAAGAAGAACGTCGTGGGCTCGAACCGACCGCGCCGACCGACGAGCGGTGGTTTCCCGACCCCTACGAAGAGCTGTTCGAGCGCAACGAGGAAGCGATGCACAAATTGTTGCTCGAGGATACTCCCGAAAACCGCGCGCTCGCGTACTGTCACTACCACATGGCGATCGAGGGGATCCTCGCCCAGACGGGCTACTACGGCGTCCAGACGAACTTCAGTGGCGAGTACGAGGAACTGCCACGGCTTCCGGGACTCGTCGAGGGGTTCTCCCGCATCCGCAGCGACGAGGGCCGACACGTCGGGTTCGGGATGTGGAAGCTCAAGACGCTCGTCCAGGAGGAAGGTGTCGACCCAGGTTTGATCGAAGAGACGATCGGTGAACTCGCGATGCTCGTCCAGCGAATCGTCGGCGATTCGGCGGAGGAGGATGCAATCGGCGTCGACGACGACTCCCTCGTGAGCTACGCCGCAGCAAAACACCACGACCGGATGGCCCAGATCGTCGACGACGACAGCGAGTTGCCCGCCGTCGAGGAACTGGTCGCACTCGAGGAGTAGTCACCGTCGCTCGCTCGAGACAGGAGTAATGACAGTAGCTCCTATTATATCACCGACAAATTTATTTGTTAGGTAGGCAACAACACGTGTATGCGCTACAATCAGCAGAGTACGTTCGGTCTTCCATCGACGTGGCTCGAACTGAACGTCCGTGCGGAAGCACTGCTGTTCACCGTCACGCTACTTATCGGCTCGGTGTCCCTGCTTGCGGTGGCGAGCGGAGAGCCCGAAACGATGGCGCTGGTCGCACTGACTGGACTTGCCGTCGTCGTTCTCGGAACGACGCTCGTCCGCCTGTCAGAACGTCTCCGCACGAGCAGGTAGTTCGGTGAAAGAGACTCAGACTGGGATCGCTGAACGCGAGGACGGGTTTTCGGAACTGTTTCTGCCAGACCGTGAACGCACGAGCGTTCCGTATTTCGCTCGAGCACGACCCCGTCTGGTTCGCTTCGGTACCGACAGCCGTATAGCTCGGTATCCAACCGAGTGCCTCACGCTTTCTGACGCGGTGAGACGGCCTGTGCCTGAATAGGGGGTGGACTCCGTTCTTGCAGCTGGTCGCTCGAGTCGGCAGCTATACGGTGTACAGCCGCATACGGACAGCAGCCATAGATATACACATACGTGTATAATTATGTGTATGGGAATGGGTGTTGAAAGCACAAACACGGGGATTTTTATCCACTCGAGACGCTACGGTCGACCATGACTGATGGGCGGGGCGAGACTCCCCGGCGAACAGGGATGACCGAGAAGTGTGGCGTCGTCGGCGTCTCACTCGATGGTCGATCGGCGGCGCGACCGTTGTACTACGGACTGTACGCGCTTCAGCACCGCGGCCAGGAGTCGGCCGGGATCGTCACCCACGACGGCTTCCAGCAACACAGCCACGTCGAGATGGGGCTCGTGGGCGACGCCTTCGACGAGGACGACCTCGATGGGCTGGCTGGCTCGGCCGGAATCGGCCACGTCCGCTATCCGACCGCCGGCTCGGTCGACACTTCGTGTGCCCAGCCGTTCTCCGTCTCGTTCAAGAGCGGTTCGCTGGGGCTCTCGCACAACGGCAACCTCGTCAACGCCGACGAGATCCGCGAGGAACTCGCCGCCGTCGGCCACGCCTTTACCAGCGACGGCGACACCGAAGTCATCGCCCACGACCTCGCGCGCAACCTGCTCGAGGAAGACCTCATTCGGGCGGTCAAGCGCACGATGAACCGGATTCACGGCTCGTACTCGCTGACGATAAGCCACGACGATACGGTCCTCGGGGTTCGGGACCCACAGGGGAACCGACCGCTCTGTATCGGAGAACTCGAGGACGGCTACATCCTCGCCTCGGAGTCGGCGGCGATCGACACCCTGGACGGGGAGTTAGTCCGGGACGTCCGACCCGGCGAACTGGTCGTCCTCGACGACGACGGACAGGGGTTCGACTCCTACCAGCTGGTCGAAAACGAGAATACGGCGCACTGCTTCTTCGAACACGTCTACTTCGCACGGCCGGACAGCGTCATCGACGACACGCTCGTCTACGAGGCACGCCGGAATCTCGGGCGCAAACTCTGGGAGGAAAGCGGCGTCGAGACCGACGTCGTGATGCCGGTTCCCGACTCTGGACGGGCCTTCGCCTCCGGGTACGCAGACGCGGCGACCGAAACGACCGCCGACGGCGACCCCCGTGCCGAGGACGACGACGGCGTCGAGTTCGCCGAGGGACTGATGAAAAACCGGTACGTCGGCCGGACGTTCATCATGCCGACCCAAGACGAACGCGAACGTGCGGTGCGGCTGAAGCTCAACCCGATCAAGTCTACCGTCGAGGGCAAGACCGTCACGCTCATCGACGACTCGATCGTCCGCGGGACGACCTCGACGCAACTGGTTCAACTTCTCAAGGACTGCGGAGCCGAAGAAGTCCACATGCGCATCGGTGCGCCGGAGATCGTCGCTCCGTGTTACATGGGAATCGACATGGCCACCCGCGAGGAACTGATCGCCGCGAACAAAACCGTCGAGGAGATCCGCGAGACCATCGACGCCGACAGCCTCGCGTACCTCTCGACCGACGCCGTCGCCGACGTGCTCGGAAAGGAACGAATCGATCTCTGTCTGGGCTGTGTCACCGGCGAGTACCCCTACGACATCGAGGGCGAAGAGACCGACCGGGACGTCAGTCGACCCGAACTCGAGGGAGCGACGATGGCGGCTGACGACTGAGCGCCCGGCGAGTCGACTCGAGTTCTCCCGTCAGTAAACCACGTGCAACAGCACGTAGACGACGATCCCCAGCGTAAACGAGATCAGCCACAGACTCGCCGCCAGCCGTCCGAACCGCGCGTGACTCGTCCGCCGGAGTTCTTCGACGGGATAGGCAAAGGCGAGCAAGAGCGCGTAATAGACCAGCGGCACGCAGACGACCGCGAGGAAGATGTGGATCGCGAGTAACGGCAGGTAGACGAACTGGTAGGCCACGTCGGGGCCGGGGAACGGCTGCGGGCCGCCCGTGGCGACCAGCCGATAGAGGTACAGCACCAGAAACGCCGCGAACAGGCCGAACGAGGCCAGCATCGCGATGCGGTGGTTATCGACGTTCCCCCGACGGATCGCCCGCCAGCCGAACGCGATCGTCGCGATCGCGGTCGCACTGATGACGACGTTGACGTGCGGGATCAGTTCCAGGAACCACTGCGGCGCGGCCGGAACCGTCGACGGCGGGATCCGCCCGCCCGCGGCCGCAAAGACCACCGCGAGCGAGACGACGCTCAAGACGACGGTCAGACTGGTAACTCGCTCTCGAGGAACGTACTCCATGTCTCGAGGTTCGACCGAGATGGGAAAGGGGTTACTGTCCACCGTGGAGGCGCCTCTCGAGACGCTGAAACGGAACCAGAAGTAGCAACGAAGCCGTCGCTATCTGGTGTAGTTCTCGGAAGGAATTATGCGTGGGTGATGTCCTCGAAGGGAGATCACCTGCATCGTTGTGTGGCGGATAAACCGCCGTGCGATGCGTGGGACCGGATTCGAACCGGCGGACCCCTACGGGACAGCGCCCTCAACGCTGCGCCGTTGGCCTGGCTTGGCTACCCACGCTCGCTCTGTCTTTCTCCGCATTCACTCGTATCCAGCGTGATTATAAAAGACCTTTCCTTTCGGTCGGTGCCTGCGTCGGGGTCACACGCACATCGGGGGAGATTCGCTCTCGAGGGGAGCCGACCGACCCGTGAACTCCGCGCTGTGGCAAAGTTGAAATGCTCCAGTTGCCAATTTATCGCATGGCCAAGTACTCGACCGGTTCGTCCTCCGGCGGCGGTGGGACGAACTGCGAACTCTGCGGTGCAGAGAGCGATTCCCTCGAGCGCGCGTCGGTCGCGGGGGCCGAACTCGAGGTCTGTCCGGACTGTGCGCCCCACGACGACCAGAAGCGCACGCAGTCCCGCAGCAGCAGCGATTCGGGCTCGAGCGGCCGCGACGACGACGAACCGAGCCGCAAGCAGAAGGCCGCCCAGAACGTCGCGAAGGCGAACCCGGTCTGGGATGGCGACTCCGAACACTGGGAGAAAGAGGGAACGAACTACGACGACGACCCGCTGCCGTACCTGGTCTCGGATTACGGCGAGAAGGCGACGGAAGCGCGACAGGAGGCCGGCCTCCAGCGCGAGGAACTCGCCGAAGAACTCGGCGCGCGCGAGAAGGACCTGCTCGCGGTCGAGCAGGGACGAGCGACGCAAGCGGGCGTCGGTGGCGGCCTCATCGAGGCGCTCGAGGAGCGACTGGACGTGACGCTCGCGGAGTGACAAAACGTAGCAGGGACAGGTTCGGCGAGCAGACTTTTACTCTCTGACGATCGATTGCAACCGATGAGCGGGCAACTGGCGGCAGCGGAGCCGTACGCCACGCGGTTCGATACCGAAGTGACGTCGATCGACGGCAATCGAGTCTGGCTCGAGCGCAGCTACTTCTACGCCGAGAGTGGCGGCCAGCCTGCCGATCGCGGCACGATCGACGGCATCGACGTCGAAGACGTACAACTCGTCGACGGCGATCCGGTTCACGTGCTGGCCGAGGAACCCTCGTTCAGGGTCGGCGCACGCGTCCTCTGTTCGATCGACTGGTCGTTCCGGATGTACTGTATGCGTGCCCACACCGCCAGTCACGTCCTCTACGGTGCTGGACGGCAGTTGCTCGAGGACCTCGAGTACGCCGGAATCGACATCGGCGAGGAGAAAGTACAGGTCGACCTCGAGACGAATACGACGATCGGCGACGAGACGCTGATCGAACTCGACGAACTCGTGAATCGGGCCGTCTGGGAATCTCGGCCGGTCAATTGGGACGATGCGCCGATCTCCGAGGTTCGAGAGCGCGACGACGTCGTGTTCGACGAGGCGGGCGAAGCCGGCGCAGTCGAGAAGGGCCGCGTTCGACTCGTCACGATCGGTGGCGAGGAGGACAACGGCGGGAACGGACTCGCGAGCGGGACGACCGTTACCGTCGCCGGCGATGCGGCCGAATCACGGGACTCGTGGGACGTCGCGGCCTGTGGCGGAACGCACGTCCGGAACACCCGCGAAATCGGACCCGTGACCGTCCTCGACCGTTCAACACCCGACGCGGGAACGACGCGAATCGAACTCGCCGTCGGCCCGCGGGCGATCGAACGCCGCGAAGCCGAGAAGCGCGCTGCACTCGCCGCACAGCGGTTGCTCGACGCTCCGCTCGAGGAGGCAAGCGACGAACTCGCCCGACTGGATGTCGAATCCGACGCGGCCGAACGAATCCGGTCGCTGGTCGGCGGGTTGAAGCCCGACGCGAGCGGATAGACTCCGCGACACCCGACGGCTGACGACGCTGGCCCTACTTATTACCGAGGTGGCGGCGAAGGAGCGCCCATGAGCATCGACTACTCGAAGCTGCGTGACCCGAACGCGGAGTACACAATGCGAGACCTCTCCGCGGAGACGATGCAGGTCACCCGCGAACGCGGGGGCGGACGCGACGTCGAGATCACAGACGTCCAGACGACGATGATCGACGGCAACTTCCCCTGGACGCTCGTCCGAATCTACACCGACGCCGGAATCGTCGGTACCGGTGAAGCTTACTGGGGCGCGGGCGCACCCGAACTCATCGAGCGGATGGCGCCGTTCCTCCGGGGCGAGAACCCGCTCGACATCGACCGCCTGACCGAGCACCTCGTCCAGAAGATGTCCGGTGAGGGCTCGATCGGCGGCGTCACCGTGACGGCGATCTCGGGAATCGAGGTCGCGCTGCACGATCTGGCCGGGAAAATTCTCGAGGTGCCTGCGTACCAACTGCTGGGAGGCAAGTACCGCGACGAGGTACGCGTCTACTGTGACTGTCACACCGAGGAGGAGGCCGATCCGATCGCCTGCGCGGACGAGGCCGAACGCGTCGTCGACGAACTCGGCTACGACGCCCTCAAATTCGACCTCGACGTTCCCTCCGGTCACGAGAAGGATCGAGCGAATCGCCACCTCCGTCCACCCGAAATCGAGCACAAGACCTCGATCGTCGAGGCCGTCACCGAACGCGTGGGCTCCCGCGCCGACGTCGCCTTCGACTGCCACTGGTCGTTCTCCGGAGAGAGCGCAAAACGGCTGGCGAAACGGCTCGAGGAGTACGACGTCTGGTGGCTCGAGGATCCCGTCCCGCCGGAGAACCACGACGTCCAGCGGGAGGTCACCCAGTCGACGACGACCCCGGTCGCCGTCGGCGAGAACGTCTACCGAACCCACGGCCAGCGACGGCTACTCGAGGAACAGGCGGTCGACATCATCGCACCGGACATGCCAAAGGTCGGCGGCATGCGCGAGACGAGCAAGATCGCGGACCTCGCGGACCTCTACTACGTCCCCGTCGCGATGCACAACGTCGCCTCGCCCGTCGCGACGATGGGAAGCGTCCACGTCGGCGCATCGATCTCGAACATGCTTGCCGTAGAGTACCACTCCTACGAACTCGAGTGGTGGGCGGATCTCGTCGAAGAGGACGTCATCGAGGACGGCTACATCGAGGTTCCGGAGGAGCCGGGACTGGGGGTGACGCTCGATATGGACGTCGTCGAGGAGCAGATGGTCGAGGGTGAGGAACTCTTTGACGAAGCATAGCTTCGTCAAGCTCGCTGAGCTCTGCTCAGCGTAGTTCGACGAGGCGTAACAGTTTGCAACGCGAGAGGAAAGCAGGCGGGAAAGAGAGAGCGTTAGCCTTCCATGCCACCGAAGGAGAGTCCGCTCTCCACGTAGTTCTGTGCGGCGAAGTAGATGATCGCGATGGGGAGCGCGAACAGGATCGCGAAGGCCGCGAACTCGGTCCACGGCGTCTCGTACTCGTCGGTTGCGAGCGCGTAGAGTTCGACAGAGAGAGTGTAGTTCTCCGGTTGCAACAGTGTCTGTGCGATGATGAACTCGTTCCATCCGGCGAGGAACGTGAAGATCAAGATCACGGCGATACCTGGCTTCGAGAGCGGCAGGATGACCTCGCGGATGACCTGCCACTGACTCGCGCCGTCGACGATCGCTGCCTCCTCGTAGGAGACGGGGATGTTGTCCATGAACGTCTTTAGCAGCCAGGTGTTGAACGGGATCGCGCCCGCGGCGTAGAACAGCCCGAGCACGAACAGGTTGTTGCTCAACCCGAGGTTGACGAACAGGGCGTAGAGCGCGACCAGCGTCGCGATCGACAGCCCGGCGCCGACCTGGGTGAACAGGACGTAGCCGTAGAGGACCTTCTCGCGACCCTCGAAGTTCCGTCTCGAGAGCGCGTACGCGCCGGGAATGATGACGGACAGTGAGACGCTGACGGTCACGAAGACGACGATCAGGCTGTTGAACAGCGCGCCCGGTTCGCCGAATTCGCCGTTCTGCCAGATGAAGTTCGACTCGAACAGCACCCAGCGGTAGGCGTCCAGGTTGTACGTCGAGGGATCGGCGAACAGCCCCTCGGAACTCAACAGGGCCGTTCCCTGGGAGAACGAGGCAGAGACGATCCAGTACACCGGGAACATCAGCAACACCACGAGCAGAGTGGCGCCGGCGCTGCCGGCGACCGTCTTTCCGACGTCGAGAACGCTCCGTCGACCGGTTCGAACCTGCTCGATAGTCTTCTCTATGTCGTCGATCATTCGTTGCTCACCCCGTCAGCGAGGTTACCCTTCTTCACTGCAATCCACATGAACATGCCCACGAACACGAGTGCCGTGACCATGATCGCGGACGAGAGCGCGTACTCGTTGAGCTCGATCGCCTCGCGGAACCCGTAGACGAGGATGAGCTCGTTGTCTCGGGCAGGCCCACCGCGGTTGAACACCCACGGAACCAGGAACTGCTGGAACGAGGCTGCCGCGGTGAGAATCGAGGCGAACATCACCGGACGTTTGATCGCCGGCATCGTGACGTGCCAGAACCGATGGAAGTAGCCGGCGCCGTCGACTTTCGCGGCGTCGTGAAGCTCCATCGGGACGTCCTGGAGCGCGCTGACGATGATGATCACCATGAACGGGTATGCCAGCCAGACTTCGGTCGTGACGTACGACGCGAAGGTGCTCCAGCGGCTCCCGAACCATGCAACCGGGATGTCTACGAGCAGGAACTCGGGTGCGTTTATCGTCACGAAAAAGAGTAGCCAGTCGATTACGCCGACGATACTCGCCACGGCGCTGTTGTACATCGAGAGTATCTCGTTGAACGGTCCAAACCGGGCGCTGCTGAACATCCCTCGCCAGACGGTGATCGAGAAGATCTCCGGGAATCCAAGCGGGACGATTACGAGGGCACGCATGTACCGTTTCCCGCGGACGCGAGCGTGCGTGAGGACGAGCGCGATGGCAACACCGACGATGATCTTGGCCGTGACGCTCACGGCGAGGAACAGCCAGGTGACTCCGAGGGAGTTCCAGAACTGCGTGTCCGTAAAGAGCTGGACGTAGTTGTCGATCCCGATGAAGTTCGCTTCGCCCCCGATGACCGTTCCGGTGTGAGTCGCGTCCGTAAAGGAGAGGTAGATTAGGAACGCGATCGGGAACAGCATAAACGAGAGGAACAGTACGATCCCCGGTGCAACGAGGAAGAACGCAAGCCAGTCGCGATCTTCCAGGAAGCCGGGGAGCTGCTGCTGGCCGCGGTCCGAGAAGCGTTCGAAGAATGACGTGGACATAATTAAGCGACTAACTGGTGGTTAGCTCAGTCCCAACGAGACCGAATCTCTTCGGCAGCCGCGTCCATCGCGTCTTCGGCACTCTCCTGATCGTTGAACACCTGTTCGAGGGCGTCCTCGACCGGGTTCCAGACCTGATCCATCCGCTCGTGGGCAGGCATCTGGATCCCCATGCTGACGGTCTCGGCGAACGCCGCGACGTCGTCACCGAGGTCGTCGTCGTCCGCGTACTCCTGATGGACCGGGATGGAACCGTGGTTCTGGGCGTTCGAGACGATCGCGTCCTCGCTGGTCGCGTGCCACTCGGCCCACTCGACGGCCGTCTCGACTTCTTCTTCGGGTGCGTCCTCGAGGTTGCTGGTGAAGTACCAGAGCTGGATGCCGGTGTACGGCGTCGGGTCGCCGCCCTCGATGTCGGGCATCGAGGTGACGGTGACGTCGATGTCCGAGTCGCGGAAGCCGTCGACTTCCCACGGCCCGTTGATTGCGAACGGTGCGTTGCCGTCGGCGAATACGGGAATCTGTGCCTCGTATGCAGGGTCTGCCGGGACGTACGGCCAAATTTCGTTCTGAAGCAGTTCGACGCCCTCGACGAAGTCGTCCTCGTCGATGTGGGTGTCTTCGGTCTCGGAGTCGAAGAATCGGCCACCGAACGCCTGCGCGAACGTACTGATGAAGTACGGGTCGGCCGGTGGACAGGAGAGACCGTACATCCCCTCTTCGGGGTCGTGGTACTCGTCCATGATCTCGACCATCTCGTCGAGCGTCTCCGGTGGCTCGTCGACCATGTCCTCGTTGTACATGAGCGTCACCGCTTCGGATGCGTACGGGATACCGTACACGCCACCTTCCCACTGAGCGGCCTGGACTGCAGCCTCGGTGAACGTTCCCTCGAGGTCGATCGAGAGGTCGTCGGACGCGTCGTAGATGAAGTCCCGGTCGTAGTAGGTGCCAACCCAGTCGTGGGCCCAGCCGAACGTCTCCGGGCCTTCACCGGACGGAATCGCCGTGTCGAGCTGGTCGACGATCTCCGGGACCTGTTCGACGTTCAGCTCCTCGTCACGGTCCTCATTGAACGCAGCAACGTGATCTTCGAGGTCCGACTGCTCTGCGTCCGTGAAGTCGTGCCACAGGGTCGTTCCCTGGTCGTCGCTGCCCCCGAGACAGCCAGCGACCGACATCGTCGTTAGCCCTCCGATCCCCGCCAGAACTTGCCTGCGTTGCATTGGCATGAAACTAGTTACGAATTATGTCTTCATATATTTAATCGTTAGGGTCGGCGGTCCACAGGTCATCAATTCGAGAAGCAGTGGGTGCGAATCGAGACGTTCCCGACGTGAGTGGATTTTAGAAACAAGTGGTGAAATATTACATCCTCAATTGACGTTTTTGGGAAAGACTTTATATCGTGGAGACGAACTGCTGCCAAATGGCACGGGTCACCATCGACTCCCTCCGAAAGGAGTACGACGTCGGACGGGTCGTCGCGGTCGACGACCTCGACCTCGAGATCGAAGACGGCGAGTTCGTCACCGTCGTGGGACCGTCGGGCTGTGGGAAGACGACCACGCTTCGAATGTTAGCTGGCCTCGAGAAGCCGACCTCCGGCACCATCGAGATAGGCGGGGAAGACGTCACGGATGTGCACGCGAAGAACCGTGACGTCGCGATGGTCTTCCAGAACTACGCGCTGTACCCGCACAAGACGGTCTTCGAGAACATGGAGTTTGGGCTCCGAATGAGCACAAGCATGAGCAAAGAAGAGCGGGAACGCCGGGTCGTCGAGACTGCGGAGATGATGGACATCGACGAACTCCTCGAGGACAAACCGGACGAACTCTCCGGCGGGCAGAAACAGCGCGTCGCGCTCGGGCGTGCGATCGTCCGCGAACCGGACGTGTTCCTGTTCGACGAACCGCTCAGCAATCTCGACGCGAAGCTCCGCACGACCATGCGCGCGGAGATTCAACGTCTCCAGGAAGAACTCGACATCACCGCCGTCTACGTCACCCACGACCAGGAGGAGGCGATGACGATGGGCGACAAGATCGTCATCCTCAACGACGGCAAGCTCCAGCAGGTCGGCGCACCGAACACTGTCTACAACGAGCCGGCAAACAGGTTCGTCGGTGGGTTCATCGGTTCGCCGTCGATGAATTTCCTGGAAGTGGCCGTCGAGCAGTCCGGGGACCGACTGATGCTGGACGACGGCGATGGGTTCCGCTACGAACTCTCCTCGGAGTACTCGACGAGCCTCCCGGTCGGCGCCGGGGATTCGGTGATCCTCGGTATCCGCCCCGAGCACATTTTCCCGGCCGACGGAGACGGAATCGAGACGACTGTCAAAGTCGTCGAACCCGTCGGCAGCGACAACTACCTCTACCTCGACCTCGGCGAAGACGTAGACGAGTTCATGGCTCGCGTCCCGGCCGACTTCAAACCCGAACCAGACGAGTGCATCGAGATCACGCTCGCTGATAGAGACATTCGTCTGTTCGACGCGGAAACCGGCGACTCCCTGCTTCACGAGGACGAGCCGGTCTCGACACCCACGCCCTGATATCGGCCGAAACTGGGACCTGCCGATGAGAGATGTTTTGAAATCATGGTGAAATAGTTCTTCGTCCATAAACGATAAAGCGACGCCTCTCCTTCGGATCCGTATGCAACAGCCGGGTCCGCCACGTTTCTGTACCGTCGGCGAATCGATCGAACTCGCACCTCGCGATCCCGACCCCAACGCAAGCTACGAGTGGTCGGTCCACGAGAAGCCGACCCAAAGTGAGCTTTCTACGCCCGAGGAAACGGTCTGGCACGTCGAACCCGACGTTCCCGGCATCTACAGGTTCGAACTCGAGACGCCGGACGGCCAGTACGTCCAGCGCGTCCGTGCCTTTCCGGACGTCCGTCGTTTGACGAGTTTCGACCTCGAGCGAGGCCGACTCCCCGACCACGACCCCGACGACGTCTCGCTCATGGGGCCGTTCAACGAGCACCTCTTCGACCGGGAACATCCGACACTCGAGGATGGCATTTACCAGTATGAGATCGACCTCCCGCCAGGAACGCACCGCTACGGCTACATCGCCGGCGACGACTTCGAGAACGCCGTCTGGGAGGAGGTCGAGGTCCCTGGTCCCGGCAAGCCGCGGGTCTTCCTCGAGGGACCGGACGACCCTGTCGACGGCAGCGAGACGACAATCACGGCAGACACGACGCCGGGTACCGACAGCGAGTACGATGCAGACGAGCTCGCGGTCGAGTTCTACGTCGACGACCGAGACGAGTTGACCGATGATGACCTCGAGGTCGATAGCCAGGAGGCCCGCGTGCCGATTGCCGACCTCGAGGGACCCGTCCGGATCCACGCCGTCGCCGTCGGCGAACGCCACAGTATCGCCGACTGCGTGATCGTCCACCCGGACGGACGCGTCGAGCGGCGCAACGACCCGCCGGAGTGGGCCCGGGACGCCGTCGTGTACGAAATCTTCGTTCGCTCCTTTACCGACGAGGCGACGTTCGAGTCGCTCGAGCGCCGAATTCCCTACCTCGAGTCGCTGGGCGTCGACTGTCTCTGGCTGACCCCTGTCCTCGAGAGCCCGACGAAGCACGGCTACCACATCACCGACTACTTCGACACCGCGTCGGACCTGGGCACGCGCGAGGAGTTCGAGTCGTTCGTCGACCGCTGTCACGAGAGCGGGATCCGCGTGGTCTTCGACCTCGTAATCAACCACACCGCACGCGAGCACGCCGCCTTCGACATGAGCGCGGCCTGCGTCCCCGAGTACGAGGACTGGTACGTCTGGGAGAGCCTCGAGGAGAGCGGCGTCGACCCTGACGAACTCGCACCCGAGATCGGATCGGAGAACCCTCGCGAGGACTACGCGCCGCCGGCGCGGACTACCCCGGACGGAGAAACGGAGGTCGCCCAGTACTACTTCAACTGGCGTGGCATCCCGAACGTCAACTACGACTCCCTCGCCGTCCGGTCGCTCTTCCTCTCTGTCGTCGACGAGTGGGTCGACGTCGTCGACGGCTTCCGCTGTGACGTCGCCTGGGGAGTCCCCCACGGCTTCTGGAAAGAAATCTACGAACGCGTCAAGAGTCAGGATTCGGAGTTCCTCCTGCTCGACGAGACCGTTCCTCGAGAGCCGGAGTACGCCGAGTCCGAGTTCGACGTCCACTACGACACGACACTGTACTCCGCGCTGCGGGACGTAGGCAACGGCGACCGGTCGGGCGACGCCGTCCTCGAGGCCGCGACTGCGCCTCGCCGGGAAGGGTTCCCGGAGTGGTCGCTGCACATGCGCTACGTCGAGAACCACGACGAGACGCGCTACCTCGAAGAGTGTGGTCCGCAAGCCCAGCGAGCAGCGGTGACAGCCGTCCTCACGCTGCCGGGCGTGCCGATGATATACTACGGGCAGGAACGCGGTGCGACCGAGTACCGACAGCTCATGCCCTGGGAGGGCGATGGCGAGGCGACGACGTTCCACCGACGTCTCGTCGACGCACGCCACGAGTCGCCGGCGCTCTCGCGTGGAGAACTCGTCGACGTCGACTGGGAGGTCGTCTCCGAAGGCGATTCGGACGCGGTCGTCGCGTACGCCCGCGAGACCGACGACGAGACCGTCGCAGTCGTGCTGAATTTCGGCGCAGATCCCGTGCACGTTCGAGTGGACCGCGACCTCGAACCGACCGACCTCGTAACCGGCGAGGAACGGGATCTCGAGCGTGCCGACGAGGGAACCGTGCTCGAGGTCGAGGACGCTGCAGTCGTTCCGGTTCGGTCGGATAAATAGAAGCTATTTGGCTGGTTCACTTCGGTCAGAGACGCGTTCACGCTCTTCCCTTTTACTCGGGTTCGACGCCGCCGAGAGTTTCGGGGGCGAGTAGTTCGCCGATTCGTCACTCGAG
This sequence comes from Natronobacterium texcoconense, assembly GCF_900104065.1. Lineage (NCBI taxonomy): Archaea > Methanobacteriati > Methanobacteriota > Halobacteria > Halobacteriales > Natrialbaceae > Natronobacterium > Natronobacterium texcoconense. The sequence goes on from NZ_FNLC01000002.1 coordinate 1,242,795, forward strand.
TCGTTCGACGGTGTTCAGCGCGTTGACTCTCCCTGCACCGAGTTCCGGGTCGCCACGGTTGTCCCCGACCTCGGCTCCCTTTCGGACTGCCTGGAGTACCTGCTGGGGATTCGCGCCCTCGTCGAGTTCGCGAGCGAGGGCGGCGAGGCCGGTGACCTGTGGGGCCGCCATCGACGTGCCCGCCAGCCAATTGTACGGGGCAGGACCCTCCTCGGCCTGCGTCGAATACGTCGAGAACACCAGGTTGAGCGGGTAGGGCCACTCGACGTCGGCTTCCGGATCGACCGTCTTCTCTTCGGTTTCGTAGCCGCCGCCGGGTGCGCCGACGTCGACGTCGTTGCGTCCCCAGTTCGAGTAGAACGTGAGTTTGTCGTTCGGTCCGGTGGCGCTGACGCCGATAACACCGGACAGGCCGTTCCAGAGGCGGAGCCAGCCACCCTGCAGGTCGGTCTCGTCGTTACCGGCCGACCCGACGTACAGCGTTCCCTCCCGCCGTCCGTAGTTCGCGACTGGTTCGAACAGCTGGCGGTAGACTCCCACGTTGTCCTCGAATTCGGCGAACTCCTGTGGAGCCATCATGAAACCGAGGCTGATGTTCGCGGCATCCGTGCCGACGTCGGCGGCGTACTCCATTCCGAGCATGATGTCACCCATAGTGCCGGTGCCGTGACCCAGCACGTCCACGGAGACGAGCGTCGCATCGGGCGCTGTCCCCGTCATGAGCTCGTCGCCCGTCGCGGCGGCCGTCCCCGCGACGTGGGTACCGTGTCCGTTGGGATCACCCTGGTGGGGTGCGATCTCACCGTCGACGACAGCGACGCTGCCTTCTACGTCGAGGTTCGAGAGGTCGGGGTGGGTCTCGTCGACTCCCGTGTCGATGATCGCTACCGTCGTCCCCTCGCCCGTCGCGTGTGCCTGTGCCTCGCGTACGTTCTGAACCTGCTTGTCCCAGAGCAGTTCGTCGTAGACGGCGTCGGGGTCGTCCGGAATCTCGTCGTGCTCGTCCTCGAGGACGGGCGCGACCTCGAGCGCGAGGTCCGGTACGGCAGCGGTGACGCCGCCGACGGCCTCGAGGTCGTCGGCCGCGTCTTCGGGGCCAGTTACCAGTGAACCGCCTCGGGGTCAAGCCCCGAGGCTTCCCGTGGTTTAGTCGGACACTCCCACCTGACCATCGGCCTGATAGCCTCGAACGGTCGGGTGGGTCACGGTCGGGGCGTCCACGGCCCCCGATGCCTGCCGTCGCACCTTCCGAACAACGGGAAGGCTGTTGAGAGCAGGCACATTCCAGTCCTGATGCTTCTCGATGCCTTTCACGGCAATATTCACGCTTGCACCCCGGTCGCTGTGGTCTTGATGCCCACAGTCCCGACACTTGAACCGCTTCTTGTTACGATTCGCACGCTCCGTATGCCCACACATCGGACACCGCTGGCTGGTGTACTCGGGGTTAATCCACGCAGTCGGAATCTCCTCGAATGACGCCTTGTACGACGTGTAGTATTGGAGAGCGCGGAACGGGAGGTGGTGCAAGCGTCGGTTCATCCGCGTGCCGTAATCGATACTGTCGCGCATCTCTTTGAGGTCTTCAAAGACGATGCACGGCCTCTCGAACTGACGGCTCCACTCCACGATGTGCCGAGATACCTTGTGGAGTCGGTCGCGGACAAACCGTTCCTCACGCCCTTCGAGCGCATCGTGGATACTGTCCTTCCCCGCGCTCTGGACACGTTTCCGCATCGTGAAATAGCGGTGCCGCTCGAACTTAATTTCGGGAAAGTCAATGACTAACGTGTCCTCAACCCCATCCTCGGAGAGCGCAGCCAGAGCCACGTTGTCCTCGTTCACGTCCACGCCGACGACTGTCCGCGAGTCCTGTTTGTCTCGAACGGTCTGCTCGGTGTTGGTGACGTTGACGTGCAACTCGGCGTTCCCGTTGTGGAACAGGGCTTCTGCTGTGCCAATATTCCACTCGTCGCTTTCGAGCGCGGTCTTGAGAATTTCGAAGTGGGCGTCGTCGCCTTCAAGGACGCCTTTGATGTGCTTGTACGGCTTCGCGCTGATGCGGAACGCCACGTCGCCGTCGTCAGTAAGCGATAGGTTGTACCCTTCCTCGTAGTTCGCACGAAGCGGGTACGTGCCGTCCTTGGTATGGCTCGGTTGGCCGAAGTCGTCGTACTCGTAGTAGTTCTCCATCGCACCAAGAGCCTTCGCAACGACGCGCTGTGTCGTGTTCTTCACGAGATCGGCGTCGTCGGCCACGCGGTCGGGAATGGCGTTCCAGTCTACGCCCTCTTTGGCGAGACGGATGGTTTCGTTGTACGCCGACCGTGCTTCGAGGCAGGCGTCGTACAGCAGGCTCTCGTTGTCACTCTGTATGTTGAGTTGGAAGTCCAGCGTCTTGGTGAGAGCCTGTGCGTCGGTCATTCGTCGTCTTGTTCGGTGGGTTCTGAGGTTCGGACGACTTTCACGTCGGCTCCACGCCAGCGTTTGGGGACGGTGACGTGGGCGCTGTTCCCGAACGGCTTGACCTCGCCGTCGAGGACTTCCTCGCCGTCGATTTCAAAGCGATTCGCCATACTTTCGTATATCCTTTGGATATACTTAATTGTGTTGGTGGAGTGGGTTCGATATGGGCGAGGAACGGTCGAATCACACGGTGTACAACGTCAACTACCACTTCGTGTGGTGCCCGAAGTATCGCCATGCGATTCTCGAACCAATCGAGGAATCACTGGAAGCGAGTTTCCGCGATGTGTGCGACGAGTACGGCTACGAGATACTAGCACTCCACATTTCTCCCGACCACGTACACCTGTTTCTGTCAGCCCATCCGAAGCACTCACCGAGCGAAATCGTGCGGACGGTTAAGAGCATCACGGCACGGGAGATGTGGGAACAGCACGAACCGTTCTTGGAGGAATACCTGTGGGGTGGCGGATT